>CALCXF010000082.1 GCA_937907685.1 uncultured Nostocoides sp. | reverse complement strand
TCCCGGCGGCGTCCCAGTTGACCTCGCCGGCGTAGAGCACGGCGTTGCGGCCCTTACCGATGTCGACGAAGGCCGCCTCCATCGAGGGCAGGACGTTCTGCACCCGGCCGAGGTAGACGTTGCCCGCCATCGACGCGGTCGTCTCGCGCGAGACGTAGTGCTCGACGAGGACGCCGTCCTCGAGGACGCCGATCTGGGTGCGGTCCCCGCGCCCGCGGACGACCATGACGCGCTCGACGCTCTCCCGGCGGGCGAGGAACTCCGCCTCGGTGATGATGGTGCGGCGCCGGCCGGCCTCGCGGCCTTCCCGTCGACGCTGCTTCTTGGCCTCGAGGCGAGTCGACCCCTTGACCGCAGTCGGTTCCTCTCGCTGCGAGCGCGGCTCACGGACCTTCGTGACCGTGCCGGGCGGGTCCTCGCCCTCGCCGTCGCCCGAGGCACCACGGCGACGGCGACGGCGGCGGCGGCTCGAGCCGGACTCCTCGTCGCCCGGATCCTGCGCACCGGCCTCGGAAGTCCCGCCGTCGTCATCGCCCTCCTCCGAGCCGGATGCCGCGCCCGCCTGCTCGTCGTCGCCGGAGGTCCGACCGCGACGGCCGCGACCACCTCGGCGACGACGGCTGCGCGGACCGCCGTCCGCCTCGTCACCGGAGCCCTCGGCCGACCGGTCCTCGCCGCCCTCGTCGGGAGCCGCCTCGTCGGCACCCTCGGCGGTGGACTCCAGGTCACGGACGTCGTCGTCCGTCGTGACGTCCGAGTGCTGCTCGGACGTGGGAGTCTCGTCCGCGGACGGGCGCTCGCTCGGCGCCTGGACCGGTGCCGTTGCACGGCGGCGACGCGGCGCCACCGGCTCGGGCGCCTGGAAGAGCAGCCCGAAGCTGGGGACGACCGGTCCGGGCGGCGTCGTCTCGCCGCCCTCCTCCTCGAGGGCGTCGTCCGCCTCGACCGCCGGGTCACCGAGGGCGTCGTCGGACGCCGGAACCTCCTCGCTCCTCGGAGCGACGTCGCCCACGGATGGGTCAGCGCTGCCGATCTCCGGCTGGTCGGATGCCCGACCCGCAGTGCGGGCGGCCTTCTTCCGCGCCGTCTTCTTCGCTGCGCCCTTGCGGGTGCCCTTCTTCGTCGCCAGGGCTTCGGAGGCGCCCTCGTCGACCGGGTCGAGCCCGGCCTCCGCCTGCGCGGCGATGGCCACGGCGATGGACGGGTCTCCCTCTTCGACGGGCGGGCCACCGGCATCCACTCGCTCGGGGGACGCCTCGACGCCGGGTGCCGCGGTCTTCTTCGTGGCGCGACGGCGCTTCGGCTTCTCGGCCGGTGCCTGATCCGCGTCGATGTCTGTTCGGTCGTTCTCGGACGCCATCCTGGGGCCTCTTCTCGTCACCCACGCGACGACGACCACACCGGTGCGGGCCCGGGGGCCGGCTCCTCGTCGATCGCGTGGTGGGCGATCACAATCGTGCGGGGCGCACCCCGACACGGAAGTCGACAGCTGCCCCGGAGTGGCTCGCGCGGGCGGCGCGGCACCTATCCGGAGCCGGCGGCGTCCTTGTCGGCGGCCAACGGGTCGGCCACCCCGGCAGCTGCGTCGGTCAGAGGGCCTTGGGCCAGCCGGGTCACCAGGGGTGGGACCGGTGGCGAGAACCCGGTCACTGCGCGCAGTGCGGTCAGGATGTCGTCGGGGCGCACGGACGGTGTGGTGTGCCGTACGACCACCCGCAGTATCGCACACCCCTCTTCGTCGACCCCCGTGACACCGAGTGCCACGACGGCACCGCGCGTGTCGAAGGTCCGCGGCCCGGTCTTGAACGTGCGCGTCGTCTCGGCGACCTCACAGGCGAGGTATGCCGTGACCGCCTGCTCGACCTCGGCCGGATCCGCGCCCCGGACGACGACCTGCCACTCGCTCGCCTCCAGCCGGTCGGCGAGCGCGCCGGGACCGGCGGGAACGACCTCCAGGACGTCCAGTCCCTGCGGCAGGGCCTCGTCGAGGGCCGCCCGCAGCGACTCGGGGTCGACCCGTTCGGTGACCCGGATCTCGAAGTACTCGGCCTCGCTGGCCGTGCCGGTCGGGGCGGCGTTGGCGTACGAGATCAACGGGTGGGGGTGGAAGCCTGCTGAGAACGCCATGGGGACGCCGGCCCGCCGCAGCGCCCGCTCGAGCGCCCGCGAGAAGTCCCGCGTCGAGGAGAAGCGCAGCCTCCCCCTCTTTGCGTACCGGATGCGGAGCTTCTGGACGGCGGGGGCGGGCGGGGGTCCGTCGGGCGTGCGCTGGCGGGCCATGGGAGGAGCGTAGTCATCGTCGCGAGACGGCGTACGAAAACGGTGTCGCGACGGCAGCCGCGCAACGGAAAGCGCAGTGAACCGGCCTTTCACCGAGCACTTCCGCACGGCTACAGTGCCGCCATGCCTGCCATCGACCGGACCCGCCTGACCGAGCTGCTCGCCGCCGAACAGGCGACGTACACCGACCGGCATCCGCGCAGCCGGTCGCTGTTCGAGGAGGGCGGCAACCTCTTCGGCAGGGTGCCGATGACCTGGATGAACAAGTGGACCGGCGGCTTCCCGCTCTACCTCGACCGGGCGGCGGGCAACCGGATCACGGACGTGGACGGCCACACGTACGTCGACTTCGCGCTGGGTGACACCGGGGCGATGGCGGGCCACTCCCCCAGACCGACCGTGGAGGCCGTCAGCCGGCGCGTGGGAGAGCTCGGTGGCGTCACGACGATGCTGCCGACGCAGGACGCCCAGTGGGTCGGCGCGGAGCTCACCCGGCGCTTCGGGATGCCGCTGTGGAGCTTCACGCTCTCGGCGACCGACGCGAACCGCTGGGCCCTGCGGCTGGCGCGGCTGGCCACCGGCAAGCCGAAGGTCCTCGTGTTCGCGTACTGCTACCACGGCTCGGTCGACGAGGCCTTCGCGCTGCCGGGGCCGGACGGCAAGGCCGAGTCCCGGCCGGGGAACGTCGCTCCTCCGGTTGCGCTCGATCTGACCACCCGCGCCGCGACCTGGAACGACCTGGCGTCCGTGGAGCGCGAGCTCGCCCACGGCGACGTCGCAGCGATCCTCACCGAGCCGGCCCTGACGAACATCGGCATCGTCCTGCCGGAGCCCGGCTTCCTCGAGGGTCTGCGCGAGCTGGCCAGCCGCCACGGGGCCCTGCTGATGATCGACGAGACCCACACGTTCTCGGTCGGCTGGGGCGGCGCCACCCGTGCCTGGGACCTCGAACCGGACGTCGTCGTCATCGGCAAGTCGATCGGCGGCGGCATCCCGTCCGGCGCCTACGGGATCACCGAGCAGGTGGCGACGTCGGTCACCCGGCACACCGACTCGGGCGACGCCGACATCGTCGACGTCGGCGGGGTAGGCGGGACCCTGGCCGGGAACGCACTCTCCACGGCCGCGATGCGCGCCACCCTGGACGCCGTGCTCACCGAGGACGCGTTCGCACACATGACGCAGCTCGCCACAGCGTTCACCGAGGGGGTCCAGCGCACGCTCGACGAGCTCGACGTGCCGTGGTCGATCACCCAGCTCGGCGCCCGCGCCGAGTACCGGTTCACCCGTCCGGCACCGAGGAGCGGCGAGGAGTCGGCGGCCGCCCACGACGACGAGGTCGACGCCTACATGCACCTCGCGATGTGCAACCGGGGGATCCTCATGACGCCGTTCCACAACATGGCCCTGATGTGTCCGGACACCACGCGCGGGGACGTGGACCGGCACACCTCGACGTTCCGCGAGGTCGTCGGAGCCCTCTACGCCTGAGCAGCCCGCCGGCCCGCCGCGCCCGTCACGTCAGGGCACGTCGAGATGAGGCAACACGCAGGCGTCGGTCGCCCGGCGATCGGCGTGTTGCCTCATCTCGACAGCTCGTCGCCCGATCCGGGAGGTGTTGACGAGCGAGTGACCCGGTCCGTCAGTCGCCGAAGCGCTCCCGGATGCCGACCAGCTCGACGGCGTGGGCGTCCAGTGCGCGGTCCTCGTCGTTGACGGGGACCCACGTGGGGCACGGGACGGCCCGGCGGTCGGCGTCGATCGCGACGAAGATCGTGCGGCAGTACGTGGTGAGCTCCATGCCGTCCGGGCCGGCGGCCGGGTCGCCGGACCTCACGTGGACGCCGATGTGCATGGAGGTGCGCCCGGTGTGGAGCAGTCGAGCCTCCACCTGGACGACGTGGCCGATGCGCAAGGGCCTGTAGAACCTCACGCCCCCGGTGAAGATCGCGACGTTGTGGGCCTCCCCCGTCCACTGGGTCGCCAGGACGTGAGCGGCCTCGTCGATCCAGCGCATGACGATGCCGCCATGCACCTTGCCGCCCCAGTTGACGTCGGTGGGCGCGGCGAGGAAGCGCATGACCACCTCGGGCGCCGTACCCTCCTCCGTGTACCGCTGGCCGGCCATGGCCGCCTCGACCTCCTGGCGGAGCTCGGCACGCCGGGCAGCCCACTGCTGTTGCAGCTCCTCACCCAGGGTGCGCGGAACGAAGGCGCGCACGGGAGTCGAGCGGCCCTCGTCGTCGATCGCGACGAAGATGATGAGGCAGCGCGTCGCGGGGTCGAGCCGGCGCGTGCGGGGCTGTCCGGACGCCACGTCGACGGTGATGTGCATCGACGTCCGCCCGGTGTGGACCACCCGCGCCGTGACCTCGACGAGCTCGCCGACCTCGACCGGGCGGGTGAACCGCACGTTCCCCACGTATGCCGTCACGGCGTAGGTCCCGCTCCACCCGGCCGCCGCGGCATACCCCGCCTTGTCGATCCACTCGAGCACCCGGCCGGCCGAGACGGAGCCGGACTGGCCGGCATCCGTCGGCGCGGCGAGGAACCGCAGGGTGATCTCCGCAGGGGGCGAGATGCTCGTCGTCATGGCGCCCATCATCCTCACGAGCGAGCCGCCGGTAGAGCGCCGTCCTCAGGGGTGGGCGTGCTCCGCCAGCTGCGCCCGGCCGGCGCCCAGCACGGTGAGCGGGAGGAGTGTCTTTCCGGTGGGGCCGATCTCGATCTCGGTCCCCATCTGTGGGCAGACGCCGCAGTCGAAGCAGGGGGTCCAGCGGCAGTCCTCGACCTCGGTCTCGTCGAGGGCGTCGAGCCAGTCCTGCCAGAGCCACTCCTTGTCGAGGCCGGAGTCGATGTGGTCCCAGGGCAGTACCTCGGACTCCTCGCGCTCACGCGTCGTGTACCAGGCGACGTCGACGCCGTAGGGCGCCAGCTCACGATCGGCCGCGGACATCCAGCGCTCATAGGAGAAGTGCTCCGACCAGCCGTCGAAGCGACCCCCGTCGCGCCACACGGCCTCGATGACCCTGCCGACCCGACGGTCACCGCGGGAGAGCAACCCCTCGACGATGCCCGGCTTGCCGTCGTGGTACCGGAAGCCGATGGCCGAGCCGTAGCGGCGGTCCGACCGGAGGGCCTGCCGCAGCTTCTCGAGTCGCGCGTCGGTCTCCTCGGAGCCGAGCTGTGCCGCCCACTGGAAGGGCGTGTGCGGCTTGGGCACGAACCCACCGATCGACACGGTGCACCGGATGTCCCGGCGGCCGCTGACCTCTCGGCCGGTGTCGATGACCCGCTTGGCGAGGTCGGCGATCTGGAGGACGTCCTCGTCGGTCTCGGTGGGGAGGCCGCACATGAAGTAGAGCTTGACCTGACGCCACCCGGCGCCGTAGGCCGCGGCCACGGTGCGGATGAGGTCGTCCTCGCTGACCATCTTGTTGATGACCTTGCGGATCCGCTCGGACCCACCCTCCGGCGCGAAGGTCAGCCCGGAGCGCCGCCCGTTGCGGGTCAGCTCGTTGGCGAGGTCGATGTTGAAGGCGTCGACCCGGGTGGACGGCAGCGAGAGACCGGTGTTCGTCCCCTCGTAGCGGTCGGCCAGGCCCTTGGTGACCTCCGCGATCTCGGAGTGGTCGGCGGAGGACAGCGAGAGCAGACCCACCTCCTCGAAACCCGTGGCGGCCAGCCCCCGCTCGACCATTTCGCCGATCCCCGTGATCGAGCGCTCGCGCACCGGCCGGGTGATCATGCCCGCCTGGCAGAACCGGCAGCCCCG
>CALCXF010000081.1 GCA_937907685.1 uncultured Nostocoides sp. | reverse complement strand
CCAACAGCGCGGCGAATGCGGCACCTCATCGGTTAGGTGTCGTCGTGGCACCTTTCATACTCGCTCACTGGGACCTCGGGTCCCACCGGCCAGCTCGGTAAGAACCTCGTCGCTCGATGCGCTAACACCCAACCCAGTGCCGCACCGAGGAAGGCCGCCGCATGAGCTCGTCGTCTCGCCTCCCGCTCGTGGAACCGTCGGCCGCGCCTGTCGGCGAGCCGACCGTCGCCCGGCCGCGCACAGAGCCGTATGGGCAGTCCGAGCGTGCCCGGTGGCAGGGGCCGCAGACCGTTCCGCAACCTGACATCGTCGCGGCCACGGATGCGGCGAGGGACCTTCTGTGCGCCCTGGGGCTCGACGTGCGCACCGAGTCGCTGGTCCGCACCCCCGAACGTATGGCGACGGCGCTTCGGGAACTGATGACCCCCCGACCGTTCCACCTGACGACGTTTGCCAACGACGGCGGCTACGACGGGCTGATCGTGGCGCGCGGCATCCCCGTGCGGTCACTGTGCGAACACCACGTGCTGCCCTTCGTCGGCACAGCGCACGTGGGCTACCTGCCGGGGCGACGCATTCTCGGCCTGTCCAAGCTCGCCCGCGTCGTCGAGCACTTCTCCCGCGGGCCGCAGGTGCAGGAGCGCCTCACCGTACAGATCGCGAACTGGCTGGACGCGCAGCTCGGGCCGGCCGGCGTGGGCGTGGTCATCGAGGCCGAGCACCTGTGCATGACGCTGCGCGGTGTGCAGGCGGCCGGCACCACGACAGTGACGTCGAGCCTGCTGGGGACGCTGCGGACTGACGGCCGCTCCCGCTCGGAGTTCCTGTCCCTGGCGCAGCCCGCGCGGTGACCTGCCCGCCACGGTCCTCAGGTGCCGGAGCCGGTGACGAGGTCGACGAGCGAGTCGGCCTCCTCGGCGCAGGCCGGGCACCCTCGCAGGTGTGCTGCCATCGCCGCGTCGTCGTGGGAGCCGTCGCGCGCCAGCGCCTCCACGTAGATGTCCATCCGCTCGAAGCAGTCTTCGCACGACAGCCATGGGGTGGTGTCCATCGTGAGGGCATCGATGGCCGTGGGGGTGAGGGCTCGGTCCGGCTGAGGGGCGTTCGTGCTCATGACGTTCCTGCCGAGTTCGATGGGGGCGTGACGGCGGTGAGGTGACCGGTGGCGACGAGCTCGGCTCGCAGCCGAACCCGGACGTCGTGCACGGTCTTGTACAGGGCCCCACGGGTGGACCCGAGGCGTTCGGCGAGCACGTCGATCGGCACGCCGTCGACGAGCAGCGCGACCGCGACGCGTCGCTGGTGTGGAGTCAGCACGGACCGCATGGCTCGGGCCAGCGCGGTCCCGAGGTCTTGGGCTTCGGCCGCGTGCTCGGGACCGTCGTGCACGGGGGCCGCGACATCGAGGTCCCGCAGTTCCAGCTCGCGGTGCTGCCACTGGAGCCGTCGCACCTCGGTGGCAGCCTGGAGGATGGCGAACTTGAACGCCCAGGTCGTGAAACGGCTGCGGCCCTGGAACGTGTGGAGCTTGCCCAGTAGTGCGGTCATGGCTTCGTCTGCCGCTTGGTTGGCGAGGTCGTTCACGGCGTCACGTGAGGGTTCGGGTAGGGATGCCCGCATCCGCCACACCTGGTGAGCGGCCGCCCGCACCATGAGTGCGTGCAGCCGACGCATGGCGTCGTGCTGTGCGGCACCCGGAGTGGCCAGCGCGGTGACCCAGTCGTCCGGCTCCCTGTCGCCGACCGGAGCCTCCTGGCCCCGAGACGGTGACAGACCGAGCGGCAGTGGCTCGTCCCGGTTCGTGGTGCTCACCAGGGACCCGCGAAGGTGTCGTCAGGAGCGAGGATGCGTGCCGCGAGATCAGGTGGACAACCCCGGTCGACGAGCTCGAGGAGGGCATGAAGGTCGACCCGCTCTCGGGCCAGGGTGTCCGCGAGGCCGACCGGGAAGCCGGCGTCCCGGAGCCGGCTGGCGCGCCATCTCACGACGTCGACAGGTGCACCCCGGCGGGCACCCGCAGGGGCAGGGCTGGCTGCTCGAGTCGGCTGGGTGGTCATGACGTGTTCGCTGCATCGGGGTGTGCGGGTCTTACCGAGTGTGGACACCCCGGTCAGATGGCGGGGCTGCGCTGGCACCAACACAAGGTCAGCGTCCCACCGGCGCCCGGCGAGGACCGCAAGCGGGCCGTCGAGGACACATCACCACCCACCGAGGAGGACCCCATGGCCACCATCGACACGCCGTCCCGGCGAGGCACCTCGAACCGTCCGGGTGACCCGGCAGCTCCGACCGCCGCGGGTGACACGGCATCCGCTCCGGCTCCCCCAACGCCGCTGCGGCAGGACCCGGCGCGGCAGGCCTACGTCGTGCTGCGCACGGCGTTCGTCGTGGCCCCGGTCGTCTTCGGCCTCGACAAGTTCACCAACTGGCTCGTGGAGTGGGACCAGTACCTCGCACCCGCGCTCTCCGCCGGACTCCCGATCGGCGCCCACGACGTCATGTATGCCGTGGGCATCGTGGAGGTCGCGGCGGGGGTGCTGGTGGCCGTCCACGCCCGTCTCGGTGCCCTCGTCATCTCGGCCTGGCTCACCGGCATCATCATCAACCTCCTCCTCATCCCGGGCTTCTACGACGTGGCGCTGCGAGACGTCGGCCTTCTGCTGTCGGCCGTCGCGCTGCAGCGCCTGGCCAGCCGCTACGACCCGCGGCCCCTCGGATGGCCTCTGCGCCGAGGATGACGCCCGACCGCTGACCCGTTCACTGAGCCTGCGGCGCACCGAACCTGCGTCATACCGCCCCTGAGATGCGGTTCCACCCAGGCTCAGCGAAGGATCGTGTGATTCGGCGGATCCGCTGGTCAGCGCGCACGTGCATCGCGAGATGGTCCCCCGAGTTGACATCCGGCCCGAGACGCCCCCTAATAGAAGCGCCTCCAAGGGCGTGGGGTTGGCAGGCACCAGTGGTGCCACAGCTGATGAGGTTCCCGATGATTCCAGCGCCACGCACCCCAACCGTCCGCGAGCTGATCGCGGAGTACGCCACCATCGAGGACCGCGTCCGCTCCCTTGAGGCCCGCGTCCTCGGCGGCTCATCACCCGGCCTGACTCCAGAGCTGCTCCAGCTCGCGCAGCGCGAGCGTCAGGTTCTGGCCATGCTTCGACGCCACCGTTCCGCGGAAATGAATCGGGATGCAGCCCAGAAGTTCGCTGGCTCGCCGGGAGACAGTCGGGCGGTGAGCCCGGCCGGACCTTCGGCCGAGTAGCCCGCCGTCCCTGCGCGCCCCCAACGCTGGCTCCGCCGCAAGCGACCTCCCCGGTACGGTCGACGGCATGCCACGCTTCGCCGCGCTGTTGCGCGGAATCGCGCCGAGCGGCAGGAACATGACGAACGACAAGCTGCGCGCCGTGTTCGAAGGGCTCGGGCTTGAGGACGTCGGGTCAGTGCTGGCCAGCGGCAACATCGTCTTCCGAAGTGACGTCGCAGACGCACCCGTCCTCGAGAAGCGCATCGAGGATGCGCTCGCCCGTGACCTCGGCATCTCCAGCCCAACCCTCGTGCGCACCTACTCAGAACTGCGCGCGTTGGTGGACAGCGACCCTTTTCCCGGCGTGACGCACAGTTCCAACACCTACCTCACCGCCACCTTCATCAAGGACCTCCGAGGAGTTCCCGACGTCCTCCCGGGGCAGCTGCATCCAGGCGGCACGGAGATCGTCCGCTACGACGCAGGCGCCCGCGCCGTTCTCGCCATCACCGACAACAGCGAGCCCAACAGCGCGGGCGGCTTCATGGTCTGGCTCGAGCGGTCCTACGGCAAGGGCATCACCACGCGCAGCTGGCTCACGGTCCAACGGATCGCTCGGAAGCTTGAGGACTGAACACTGTGTCGCACAGGCCTCCGTCACTGAGGACTGCCGAGGAAAGCGAAGGCGCTGCCCGCACGCATCATCAGCATCAGGTGTGGATCCACCGGGCCAGGTCTCGATGCCGCGGGGGGCATGCCTGGCGTAGCGGGTCGCTGTCGTCCTCCTGCTGCTCGATTCATCGACGGTATGGTGATGCCGCAGCAGTGGCCGCGGGGCGGACACCTTCGTCACCCACGATTCGGATGTTCCTACTCGACCGACCGGGAGTTCAGGTCATCGTCGACAGCCGCTCTGACCGACGCGCGGCCGCCTCAGCGGGCGGCCAGTTTCCGCCCCGATTCGCATTCACCACCGAGGAGCGCGCGTATGTCACTCACACGGATCCACAACCTGTCGATCTCACTCGACGGATTCGCCACGGGCGAGCCACAGTCCGCCGACGCACCTTTCGGCCATGCGGGGGAGCGTCTCCACGAGTGGATGTTCGGTACACGGTTCTGGGAGGCGGGCGGCAGCACGGGAGTCGA
>CALCXF010000080.1 GCA_937907685.1 uncultured Nostocoides sp. | reverse complement strand
GTTCCGGAAGGGAAGTGAACGAGATGGCTAGCTCGACCAAGGGCAGCGCCGTCGAGACGCTGCCCGTGAGACCCAGATATTGATAACCCGGGAGTTCAAGGTGCCGCCGAGAACCACGCCCCCCACCGTTGTGCACCTACACCTCACTGCGCGCGACGGCAGGACGACGTTCACCTTGCTCACTCAAGTCCCTGACCAGGCGACCCGCGACACCATCATCGACCCCGGCATGGAGAGCGGGATGCAAGACGGCTACGACCTCGCCGAGCAAACGGCCGTCGAGCTCGCGATCCGGTCGGATGTCGCTAAGGGGTCCGAAGGTTCGGACCCGGCCCTCCGCTAGTGCGGAGGTCGGCGACCTTCCGATTCGGGGAGGCGACAAGCTCCACCAACCCCTGACCGCGGTAGCTGCCGTCACGAGGTCGGGTCAGCGTGTCCGCTGGCAGACCAGATGCGTTCAATGGCGGCAGTCTGGTCGAGTGCGTTCAGCTCTGTTACGTCGATGGTGGCGTCGACGTGCGGCGAGCGGCTCGCGTCGTGGTTGTGGAGGGCGTCGAACTCGGCGGCCGTCAGCCAGACGTGCCGCGTGGCGGCTCTACGCCGAGTCTCGGACAGCGGGGCGCTGAGGCGAATCACCAGGCACCCGGGCAGCATCGCGCGGTAGGTCGCGACAGTGTCGGGGGTCAGCACGTCTGTGATCGCGACATCGATGTTGTCGCTGAGAAAGTTGATTGCGAGGGCGCACGCGTTTCGGGCTCCGAGCAGCCGCTGCCGTGCACCCTCTACACCGTCCCAGGGGGCCGCCCCACCCGTCCGGACGAGCTGGCGTAGGTCATCGACCTCGATGACCGCACATCGCGGCCGTGCCGCAGCCAGCGAGATGGCAGCACTGCTCTTACCAACCGCCGGGGGCCCGGTCAGCACCAAGGCGGGACGGACGGACATATCTGCAAGGGTGCCAACGCGTGGGTGTTGCGGCCCGCCGTTGGGGTGGCAAAAGAGGTCTCTCGGAGTGCCGCGGCCGCAGCCGGCACCCCTTAGGTGGACCACGGCCCATCAGGCGAAGAGAAGACTCACGGCTTGCAGTTCCTGCTCCTCGGACGTGCCATGGCCCTGAGCCGATCGCACGAGCAGCTGTCCCGCCACCGACGTCAGCCCGGCAACGAGGGCGAGCACGCCCTCCAGCGCACCCGACAGGTCGTCACCGCTCCCCAGCTCAACTGCGAGCTCCGACACCAGGGTGGCTGAATACTCGGAGGTGCCATCGTCGTCGTCAAGCCAGGCTGTGAGTAGCGCCACAGCCGCTTGTTCCCGCCTCTGCTCCGCGTCCATGTTTGGCCGGTGCCCAAGGCACGCCGACTCAAACACTGTGCCGCGGCACCGCTCTCACCCTTGGCTCAGCAACCGTTGTGACCACTCCAGACCGCCACCAGCCTCGGTCAAGGTCAGGGGCGGTTCATCTTGTCCGGCGTTCGGCGCCCACGCCTCGGATCTTGGCGTCCGTGCCGTTGTGCCGACCGGCGCCCGTGTCGTTGCGCCGTTGTTGACAGTCCCAAGTACCCGGTCCTGACTTTGAGCCGTCTGGCCACCGGGACACCTGATCGGTGCGGCGTCAGCAGGTGCCGCGCCGTCGAATGAAGCAGCGATCAAGGTCAGCCTGCTGCTGCACTGAGAGTCTGCTTCGTGGTGGATCCTCTCCGACGTTGGGCAACCCCTGCGGTGCCGTCATGCGGCAGCGGCACCAACCCCACAGCACAGACAATGGCTCAATCGGGCTATTCACCCGTCCTCGCTCGGTGCCCACACTTCCCCCAGGGCCGATCCCTGCGCCGGCTCTAGCGCCCCGGTTGAGTTCACCCCCTGAATTCTCGGGGCGCGCCCACGTTCGGCAGGTGGGTGGCTGGCTACCGTCTCGCCATGACTCGACTCGTGTTCATCAACGGCGCCCCGGGCTCCGGCAAGTCGACGATCGCGCACGCACTGGCGCAGGACAAGCCGATGACGCTGGCGTTGGACATCGACGGGCTCAGGCACGCCTTGGGACGCTGGGACGAGGATCCTGCCACCTCGGGACTGCACGCCAGGCGGTTGACCCTCGCGGTGGCCAGCGAGCAACTGCGCACGGCGTTCGACCTCGTCATAGGCCAGTACGTCGCCAGGCCCTCGTTCATCGACGACCTGGAGCAGCTGGCCCAGCGACACGGCGCACGCTTCTACGAGTTCGTCCTCGACCTCGATGCTGCCACGCTCGCGAAGCGGCTTGCCGAACGAGCCGGCAATCCTGATCGTCTGGAGCACACGGTCAACAACCGGCTGGTTGGACCGAGTGACGCCACCGCGCTCATCTCGACCCTCGAATCACTTCGGACGAGCCGCCCCCGCGCTTTGTGGGTAGATGCGGCCGGGCCGCTTCCCTCGACACTCGGCACCATGCGTGCCGCGCTGGGGACACCGACGCCCTGACGTGCCGCTGAGCGGCCTCCGGTGCTGCCCGCTTCCGCGGTCCCTCACAGGGGGATCAGCGGATCAATGAAGGATGCAATGGCCGCCAAAGCCCAACCCACGTCAGCAAGGGCATCCAGCGTGGCCGCCCAGCAGGTGAGGGCCCGTTGCGGTGCGTCCCCTCTCATTGCCGCGCTGCCATCAGCCATACCGGCGACCAGGCCGAGCCCATCGGCGCGCCCCGAGCCGGTCCGGACCAAGGGGGTCGGCGATGCTCGCCACGTCGCCCGCCCCAGACGAGACGTCCCTTCCCGGGCATGGTGTCGAGCCGCCGTAGCCGGGCCGGTCATCGCTGACGCCGGCGAAGGGAGCCCAATCCTGCTTTCCGGACGTTTACACCGGGCCGCCGCCCCCAGCCCTGACCGGGCTGGGGGCGGTCGGCACGTTGAGCGCTTCCCTGCAGCCACGCTGACGCCAGGGGCGTCCGACGTTCTGGCACGTTAGGAGCGGACATGGGTCGAGGAGCCGGGGCGCCGGCCGACTCCAGTGACCGGCATCAGCAGCCGCAGCCGCAATCCTCCGGCGGGCACGTAGGGCCGTCGCAGCAGTCGTCGAGGATCAGATCCAGGATCATGGTCATCACCTCCCTTCGTCCGGCGGGCACCACGTTCCAGGCACCGGTGGTGGACAGTCGGGGGCCGGCAGGGCGTCCCGCATCGTCGCCATCTCGCTGCGAAGGGCAGTCAGCCGCGCGATCTCGGCGTCGATCTCGGCCAGGCGCCGCGACAGCAGTTGCTCGGCAGGCTCACAGGGACACTGACCGGTGTCTCGGATGGCCAGAAGGTCCCGTATGTCGCTCAACGTCAGACCGAGCCGCTGCGCCCCTTGGATGAACTGGAGCCGCTCGACGGCGGGGCTGTCGTACTCCCGATATCCGGCTGGTGTCCGCCTGGGCTGCGGCAACAACGCGACCTTCTCGTAGTAGCGGACCGTGTCGGAGGTCATGCCGACGGCGGTGGCAAGCTCCGCCACCCGCATGCCGCGCTTCCCAGCCCTTGTCTGCGTCATACCATCGACGATAAACCTTGGAGTCCACTCCAAGGTCAAGTGCCTGGCGAACCGAAACCACCTCGCACGTGTCTGCCGCTCAGTGCTGCGAGGATCCGCCGTCGTCCGGCGCCTCCTTCGGCAGAAGTTGTCTGATGAGGCGACGAACGCGCTGCGAGATGTCGTCGCGAACGAGCCGCATCCGCTCCAGGCCTTCGAGGCCGCGCTCGGACGGTTCGTCGATGATCCACGTTTCGAAGCGCGGGCCGTCGACGCGCCGGATCTGCGCGTCAGCCCCGAGGGTGACGACGACGTCCATCCGTGCCAGCAGGTCCGGGTCGACCGCCTTGGGGTAGTCACCAACCGTCGAGGCGCCCACCTCCGTCAAGGACTGCACCGACAAAGGGTTCAGGTCGTCCTTCGGTTTGGTCCCGGCGGAGTGCACCTCAACGGCATCCCCGACCTCCTGACGCATGAGAGCAGCAGCCATCTGCGACTTGCCGCTGTTGCTCACACATACGAACAGGACACTCGGCTTGGCGTTCATGTCGACCTCCTGGCGGTCGAGCGTAGAGGCTGACCATATGGTTCACCGCATGGCCGACCCCAAGCCCGCACTCGCGCGCCGGCTGCTGGCAGAGGCCGTGGGGACCGCCCTCCTGGTCACGGTCGTGGTCGGCTCCGGGATCGCGGCCCAGCGCCTGTCACCGAACGACGTCGGTCTGCAGCTGCTCGAGAACAGCATGGCCACCGCCCTGGGGCTCGCCGTGCTGATCCTGCTGTTCGGTCCGGTCTCCGGTGGGCACTTCAACCCCGCCGTTTCGGCGATCGACTGGCTCCTGGGGCGGCGTGCGGGCACCGGCCTGCGCCCGATCGAGGTGGCCGCGTACAGCAGCGCCCAACTGCTCGGGGGAGTGGCCGGCGCCGTGCTGGCGAACATCATGTACGCATTGCCCGCGGCTCAGCTCTCCCAACATGATCGGGCAACCGGACCGGTGCTGCTTGCCGAGGTCGTCGCCACCGCCGGCCTGGTTGCCTTGATCTTCGCACTGGCGCGTACCGGCCGCGGCGCGCTGTCGGCCGCGGCGGTCGGCGCCTACATCGGCGCCGCGTACTGGTTCACGAGCTCGACGTCCTTCGCCAACCCCGCTGTCACCCTCGGGCGGGCCTTCTCCGACACCTTCGCCGGAATCGCCCCGGCGTCCGTCCCACCGTTCATCCTGGCCCAGCTCGTGGGGGCAGGCGTCGGGGCAGGTCTCGTCCTGCTGCTGTACCCCGACGCCCCGGCCGCCGCCGACGATGCCCTCATGCCACACAACACCCCGGGCTGAGCCGCCTCGGGCGTCGCGGTGGTGAATCAGCCCCCTAGCGACCGGTGCGGATCCAGGTGCCTCTTGAGGTGTCATCGGGCTGGTCGGGGAAGAAGGCGGTGGTGCAGGGCCCACCTCAGCACCCGAACGTGCTGGCACGGGGAAGGGGTGAGGCGACCCCGGTAACCCGGGCGATCCATGCGCGCTTCCGGTGAGCCTGTCGTCAGACCCCGGGTGTTGGAGGTCGGGATGCGACACGCGCCGAGAGCCGAGGCACGCGAGTGCTTCGTGCTCGGGAGGCTCTCAGCAAGTTCGAGGGCAGCCCCGGCGGGTCGGTGTCACACTCACCGCTACGTCCGGGGAGGGCCCGACGTCGGTCGAGCGCCTGCGGTCGAGTCATCCCGTCCTGACCGGTCGTGTGGTCACGAGCTCACCACAGCAGGACGACACTGAGAGGTGCCCCATGAACAAGGACTCGGTCGAGGACCGTATGCGAGAAGCGGACCTCTCCGGAGGGTTGGCGCGGGGTGAGGTGCGCCTCTGCGACATCTACCGGATCATTCACGACACGAACGAGCGCGTGGCATCGCTTCAGCGGGAGGTCGCCCAGCTGCAAGAAGCGGTCTACACCTTGGAGGCCGTCGCGTCGCAGGTGAATGAGCTCCACCACCGAGAGTTCGCTGCGGGTGGCCACAGCGATGAGCTGATGCATACCGCCACACCGCGGACACGACGATGATGACGACGCACTGTCGAACCTTGGTGGTGATCCGGGTTCGTTTTCCCACCGTCTGGGCTGACAATGGCGAGAACGGCCGTCGCGGGTCCTTCTGCTAGAGCCTCCGCGACGGCCGTCCTCGGCGCCTCCCATTCCCGCCACGCTGAGAGTCAAACCTCGCGGCTGCGGCCTGACCGCAAGCCGGCAGTTCGAGCGACGAGGTCGCCCAGGACATCGGCACGACGTCAGCCGGACTGCGGGGACGGCAGGAGGTGGTGCTCCGCGCGGAAGCCCAACACCGTCCTGGCGCGCGTCAGGTCGATCGGCACCTCTCGCCCCAGGAACGACCGCAGGCGCGGTACGCCAGGTGCATGACGGTCCAGCAGGTCCTCGGTGGGAAAGGGCACCGTGGTGTCGTCCGCCGCGACGAACACTGCGTGCGCCCCCCGGGATCCGCTGAGGAGGCTCAGCTCGATGGCCCGGGCCGCGTCCCGGGAGTCGAGGTAGGACCACCCCTCGTTCACCCCTTCCTCCGGATGCCGCGCAGCCCGTTCGGCGTGCTCGAGGAGCACCTTGCGCTCGGCGGTCATCGGAAAACGGAGGGCGACGATGTCGATGCCCCAGTGGCGCGCGGCCATCTCCGCGGTCCGCTCGTCGGTGAACTTCGACAACGAGTAGGGGTCGTCCAGGTCCGCGGGCAGCTGCTCGTCCAGCGGGTAGTACGCGGGTCTGACGTCATGGGAGTTGAAGGGACCGCCGTACGCATTGATGCTGCTGGCGATCACCGCCCGGCGGATGCCGCGCTCACCCGCGTGAGCCAGGACGGTGAAGGTGGAGACGACGTTCGTCGAGAACACCGTCGTCCAGTCCGCCAGCTCGGGGCTGGGGATGGCCGCGAGGTGAACGACGAGCTCGACCTCGTCGAGCGCCGCCCGAACCGTCGCGTCGTCTCGTGTGTCGCCGTACAGCACTCTCTCCGCCGACACATGGGGTGCGCCCTCGCGCGGGAGCGACAGACCGGTCACGCGGGCGCCGAGGCTGGTCAGCCGTTCGCAGGTGGCCGAGCCGATCGTTCCGTCTGCCCCCGTCACGAGCACCCGTCGGCCCGCCAGTCCCTGCCTCCGCGCACCCACGACGTCGATCGTGCCACGTGAGCGCCTCCTCGGCTGGGTGTCCTGAGGGTCCCCGGAGCGAGGGCCGGCGCAGCGCCGGGGTCACCGCTGGGCCAGCCCCGCAGCCACGTCGAGGTCGGCGACCAGTGCGGCGAAGTCCGCATCGCGAGTCCGGGACCGAAGGACCGCGGACGGGTGGACGGTCGGGACGCACACCGTTGGCTCGGCGAGCGACAGCCGGTCCGTCGGCCACGGCACCGCCGTGCCGCGCGTGGCGCCGACCCGGAAGGTCGGGCCGTAGATCGCCTGACCCGCCGTCGCGCCCAGGAGGACGACGACCGCCGGGCGGACGGCATCCAGCTCGGTCAACAGCCAGGGTTGGCACGCCGCGACCTGCCAGCGTGCGGGGGACTTGTGGATGCGCTGCTTGCCACGGCTGCCCTCGTGCCGGAAGTGCTTGACGGCGTTGGTGAGGTACACGTCGTCGCGGGCAACCCCGGCCGCCTCGAGCGCGTCGTCGAGCAGCCGGCCAGCCGGACCGACGAAGGGGTGCCCGGCCAGGTCCTCGCGGTCACCAGGCTGCTCACCGACCAGCACCATCCGGGCACCATCGCGTCCTTCACCGAACACGGCCTGAGTGGCATCGCGGAAGAGGTCGCACCCTCGACAGGCCTGCACGGCGAGGCGACACGCATCCAGGGACGCCGGGGTCGGGACGAACGGCCCGGCCCCCGGATACTGATCGCTCGCCACGGCTCCACCCGATCTCTCCGACATTCTGCGGTCGGCCTCCGTCGGCCTTGGCTGGAGAGGCACCTCCGTCGCCGCCGACCTACCCCGGGGGCCGGCACGAAAACCGCGCCGGCGGTTTCACACGTGGGCGGGAACCCCTCCGCGGATCGGCGGCCCGCCTCGAACCCAGCCACGTCACGGCCCACCGCGTCGGCCGTGGGTGCGCGGCGCGTCGTAGCCGCCCTCCGGCGGCACCATCTCCGCACGGACACCGAGGAGGCGCACCCGGCGGTCGTCGTCGAGACCCCGGAAGAGCTCCAGGGCCGTCTCCGCCACGACGCGTGGCTCCCACGTCGGGGACGACAGCTTCCGCGACCGGTTGACCGTGAAGAAGGGGGCGAACCGCACCTTGAGATGCACCCGTGCGCACGGGCGGCCCTCGGCCCGGAGGTCCTCGACCACCTGGTCGGCAAGGAGTCGCAGAGCGGGTTCGACCTCCTGCGGACCGTCGAGGTCCCGCTGGTACGTCGTCTCGCGCCCGTGCGCCCGCGGAACCCACGGCGTGTCGTCCACCGTGGACGTGCTCTCGCCCCGGCCGAGCCGTGCCAGCCACGGCCCGGTCTGCGGCCCGAACTCCGCGGCGAGCACGGCGTCCTCGGCCTCCGCCAGCTGCCGCACCGTGGTGACCCCGAGCGCTCCCAGCCGCTGCGCGATGCGGGTGCCGACGCCCCACAGGTCGCGCGCCGGCCGATCGCCCATGACGTCGAACCAGTTCTCCCTCGTCAGCCGGAAGGTGCCACGCGGCTTGCCGAACTCGGTCGCGATCTTCGCGCGCACCGTCGTGTCGCCGACGCCGACGGTGCAGTGCAGACGGGCGGCCTGGAGCACGTCAGCCTGGATCCGGCGCGCCGCAGCCTCTGGGTCGTCGGCCTCGATGCCGACGAACGCCTCGTCCCAGCCGAGCACCTGCACCACCGCACCCGGGACGGCGCGAAGGGTGTCCATGACGACGGCGGACGCCGCGTCGTACGCCGGCTTGTCCACCGGGAGGAGCACGGCATCCGGGCAACGACGAACAGCCGTGCGCAGCGGCATCCCGGAGCGGACCCCGAACTCGCGGGCCTCGTAGGAGGCGGTCGACACGACACCCCGCTCGGTCGGGTCACCCCGTCCCCCGACGATGAGAGGCACCCCGGTGAGCTCCGGCCGCCGGAGCACCTCCACCGCGGCGATGAACTGGTCCATGTCGACGTGCAGGACCCAGGACGGCATGCGTCCATCGTCGCCGATCGGGCGACGCACCGGCGCCAAGAGTCGTGTGCGGTCGCCACCCGACTGCCATGCTGGCGCCCATGCACCCGCAGCTGGGTCCGGTCCCCACCCACGAGCTGTTCGTCGCGCTGGGGACGCTTGCGGCGATGGTCGTGTTCCTCCTCGAGTCCCGCCGGCGTGGCCAGACCGACGACCGGCTCCTGGTCGTCGTCACCGGAGCACTCGTGGGGGGTGCTGTGTTCATGCGGTTGGGCACCTGGTTGCAGCACACCGACCTTCGCGACAACGCGTCCTTGACCGAACAGTGGCTGCACGGCAACCGCAGCATCCTCGGCGGTCTCGTGGGCGCCTGGCTGGGGGTGTTGCTCGCCAAGCGGCTGTCCGGCTACTCACTGCGGACCGGCGACCTGTTCGCGCCGGCGGTGGCCCTCGGCATGGCCGTCGGACGCGTCGGGTGCCTGCTCACGGAGCTGCCCGGCGCGTCAACCGGAGCCGGTTGGGGGGTGACCCTGGATGCCGCGAGCGCGGCACGGGTCGGTGGGCCGGCCGGCGTCCCGCTGCATCCGTCCTTCGTCTACGAGATCGCCTTCCACCTGGCCGCGTTCGTCGTCATCTGGGGATGGCTCCGGCACCGCCCACTGCCACCCGGCGAGGTGTTCGTCTGGTACATCGCCACCTACGCTGTCTTCCGCTTCGCTGTCGAGTTCGTCCGGGGGAACGAGGTCGTGTGGCAAGGGCTGACCCGGCCGCAGCTCTTCCTGGCGGCGACCCTACCGCTGCTCGTCTTCCGGGTCGTCGTGCGGGCGCGCGCGGGTGCCCATGCCGGAGTCGAGCGGGAGAGGGTGCCGGCATGACCAGCTCGCCGACCTTCGTGGGACGAGGGATGCCGTTGCGCGGAGACCGCATTCACCGTTACGTCAACGCGTTCTGTCCCTTGTGTCACGAGGAGGAGCCCAATCGGCCACTCGCGGAGGTCCAGCGACTCTCCGGGTGGCTCGTGGAGCGCGGCGGTCGCATCTGGTTGGAACGTGGGTGCGGCAGCCATGGCCTCGTCCGGACGCTCTACGACGAGTCACCCGAGATCCTCAGCTACCTCGAGGAGTGGACCGCGCCCACCAAGGTCCACAGCCCGGACCGGCCAGGAAATTTCGCACCCGTCCCGGCGGCCTATGCGGACGGCCTCCCCGAGATGCAGACGCAGCACACCTGCATCCTGCTCGAGGACCTCCTCGACCACTGCAACCTCAAGTGCCCGACGTGCTTCGCCGCGTCGGCTCCCGCGCTGGCGAGCGTCGTGCCCCTCCCGCAGGTCCTCGCGTCCGTCGACGCCCGGCTCGAGCGCGAGAACGGTCGCCTGGACGTGCTGATGCTCAGCGGCGGTGAGCCGACCCTGTACCCGGAGCTGCCGTCGCTGCTCGAGGCGGTCGTGCAGCGTCCGATCGTGCGAGTGCTGGTGAACACCAACGGACTGGCGCTCGCGCAGGACGACGAACTCCTCGACCTGCTGCGCCGCCACCGCGAACGCGTCGAGGTGTACCTGCAGTACGACGGGCTCTCGGCGGAGGCGTCGGTGCACCACCGGGGCGCGGACATCCGTCGTTTCAAGGACCTCGCCGTCGACCGGCTCTCGCAGGCCGGCGTCTTCACGACGCTGACGATGACCGCGGCCCTCGGTGTGAACGACCACGAGATCGGGGCAGTGCTCCAGCGTGCGCTCGCCACCCCGTACGTCGGTGGTCTGACCATCCAGCCGGTCTTCGGGTCCGGCCGTACCACCGCCCTGGATCCCCTGGACCGGCTCACCCACACCGGGGTCCTCGCCAGGCTCGAGGAGCAGACCGACGGTCTCGTCACCTGGCGTGACCTCACGGCACTGCCCTGCTCGCACCCGCACTGCTGCTCGGTCGGGTACCTCCTGCGGGACGACGCCGGGAGCTGGCGTTCCCTCGTCTCCGTCATCGGCCATGACCGGCTCAAGCAGTGGCTCGAACTGGAGCCGGACACCCTTGCCAACCGCATCGCAGACGACGGCATCCCTGCGCGACTGCGGTCCGTCGTCAAGGGCTCGCTGCTGGACCTCCTCT
This sequence comes from uncultured Nostocoides sp., assembly GCA_937907685.1. GTDB lineage: Bacteria > Actinomycetota > Actinomycetes > Actinomycetales > Dermatophilaceae > Fodinibacter. The sequence continues at coordinate 5,997 of CALCXF010000080.1, read as the reverse complement.
CTGAGCAGTCCTCCCTCTCGCATCCCTCGATGGCCACGGTCTGGAGGGACATCTGCACCACCTGCGACCTCGGCATGTCGACCCTCGCAACCCTGACCGCGGCCAACCTCCCCGGTCAGCGCGAGCGGCTCCGACGCTTGCTCGGCGAACGGGTGCTCAGGGTCACGGTCAAGCCCTTCATGGACATGAACACGATGATCGAGGAGCGGCTCACGCAGTGCTGCGTGCACGTCGCCACCGTCGGTGGCGACGGGGCCCACCAGTGCGCTCCGTTCTGTGCCGTCCAAGCGTGGCGCCCCTTGGCGAGGTCACGGATCTCCACCGCACTCGGTATGCCGCTGGTCCGCCAGGAGCGGACGTGACGACCGCCGATCCACGCCAGGTGCCACCGCCCCGGGACGCGGTTCCGCTGGAGAACGAGCCGCCCTTCGACCCTCTGCGGTTGTGCGTCTTCACCACCGTGGCCCTCCTGGGCTGGGTGCTGGGGCCCGTCGCCGTGCTGGCGTTCTCGGCGGTCGCCGTCCTCGGCTACGCCCGGGCCCGTCGGCACGGACTGCTCCGCTCGCGGTGCAAGCTGGGCGACACCCGGATCGTCCTCGCCTACCTGGTCGTCGTCGCCGGAGCAGCCGTTGCCGGCATCGTCTCGTGGGTCCGCTGAGGAAGGAAGCGCCATGTCCGAGCCGCCCGTCCCCCCGCCAGGCCAGCCGCCTCCGGGAGAGGATCCGCCCGGTGAACGGCCCGCCGAAGAGGAACCACCCGTCGCGGATCCGCCGGGTGCCCAACCCCCCGGCACACATGCGCCCGGCGAGTACCGCCCCGGTCCCTATGCCCCTGGCGCCTACCCGCCCGCCGTCTACCCGTCGGGGGTGCCGCGTTCAGGGGGCATGTCGCCGAGAGGGAAGTTCTGGCTGGGCGCGGCGCTTGCCGTCCCGGTGCTCGTCGGGGTCCTCGTCCTCGTGCTGACGGTCGGCACGCTCGCCACCTCGATCACCGAGGACCCGGACGTCCAGGGCCTGCTGGTCCTCGTGTCCGTGATCGCGGTGCTCGCCGGGTGGATCGCCCTCGTCGCGGTCAGGCGGACGCGGATGGTCGCCCTGGGCGCGGCCGCCGGAGCCGCCGTGGTCACCGTCGTCCTGGGCGGCGCGTGCGTGGCGCTCATCGCCGCTGTGTCGGGCAGCGTGTGACCGCCGGCAGAAGGTCGGCGGAAAGCGCCAGCTCGCGTCGCCCCGTTGCTGCCGCTCCTGGCGTCCCCTAGGGTGGTCGCCACAGACCTCAGGCATCGGGGTCGTCCCTTCCCCCGGAGGACGCCATGCCTTGGGCTCACCTCGAACGGCTCACCGCGCATCCCCAGCTCTTCCTGTCTGCTGCCGACCAGATCGGCTCCGGTGTGGCTCTGGTCGCCCGTGAGGACCTCACCTACCTGGTCGTCAACGAGGCCCTGGGACGGATCGACGGAGTCGCCGTCGAGGACCACGTCGGGAGGGCGGTCCCCGACGTCCTCCCGCCCTCCCAGTGGCGATGGCTAGAGCCGCTGTCCCAGCGGGTCTTCGCCGGCGAGGAGGTGACCACGCGGTACACGGACACGATCGACGGTGGCCTTCGGGTGGCGGACGTGAGGCTTTCACCGGTCCGTGAGGACGGTGAGGTGGCCGCCATGCTCGTCGTCGTCACGGACGTCAGCGTCGGCGAGACGGTTCGGCGACACAGCGACCAGCTCCTCGTCCTGGCACTGGAGCTCAACCTCGCAGAGAGCCTCGGGGAGGTCGCGGAGGCGGTCGCCGCGCACAGCCGCCACTGCTTCGGTGCGGTGGACACCGGCGTGTACTGGCGGTACGACCCCCAGGGCCTCGTCCGGCTCTCCCGCGAGACGTCGGGAACCGTGACGACTCCGGTCATGGAGCGGGTGGGGCTGGAGGAGAGGGTGCCGGTCGCCCACGTCGTCAATGGTCGGCAGGCGCTCTGGCTCGAGGAGCCGGGGGACTGGTCCCCATACCCGGCGTTCCTCGACCCGGTCGCCGCGCTGGGGTGGCCTGTCGTCGGCGTGATCCCGCTGGGGGCGGCCCGCGAGGTTCGGGGCGCGCTCTACCTGACCTTCGCCGCTGGGCGCCAGGTGCCCGACCATGAACGGCAGGCCGTGCAGACGCTTGCGGCGCTGTGCGCCGCAGCACTGGAGCGGTTGGTCCGGGCCGAGGAGGCTCGTGCCGTGGCGGACAGGCTGCACCTGACGCGTGGGCGGCTGGACGCGCTCGACGCCACGGGAGCGTTCGGGATCGTCCGGGGCGACCTCGATGGGGCCCTGCACGCCAACGATCGCTTCCTCAGCATGGTGGGCCTGGGTGCGCTTCCGTCCGACGGCCTGCCGTGGACGCGGCTCACGCCGCCGGAGTGGTCCGACACCGACGCGCAGGCACTCGGGCGGGCCCGGGTGACCGGCGAGCCGACGGCATACGAGAAGGAGCTCTGGCACGCCGACGGGCGACGGGTGCCGGTGCACGTGTCGTTGCTGCGCAGCCGGAAGGAGCCGTTCGAGGCGACGGCCGTCGTCCTCGACCTCACCGAGGTCAAGGAGAAGGAACGGAGGTCCCGCCTGCTGCTGGAGGACCGCCAGCGCCTGTCGCAGACGGTGCAGACTGCGCTCCTCCCCACCCTGCCGGACGGCCTCGACGGCGGCCCACTGCCCGTCGTGAGCGCCTACCAACCCGGGGACGAGCGACTCGCCCTCGGCGGCGACTTCTACGACGTGGTGCGCCGCCCGGACGGCCGGCTGGGGCTGCTCGTCGGCGACGTCTGCGGCCACGGTCCTCTGGCAGCGGCGGTCGGAGCAGCGTGTCGCATCGCATGGCGCACGGGGATGCTGTCCGGGGCCGACCTCGTCGTGGCGGTAGGACTCGTCGACCTCGTCCTGAGGAGTGAGCGCGAGGAGGAGGGCACCTTCGCGACGATCGTCAGCGCTATCTACGACTCCAGGAACGGCGACCTCGAGCTGCTGTCAGCCGGCCATCCGCCACCCCTGCTCCTCGACCTCGTGGCCGGGCACCGCACCATGGTGGTCGACCAGGGACCGCTCCTCGGCGTCGTCGACCGCGCGGAGCACGTCGTGAACCGGATGGCGCTCCACGACGGACAGGCCCTGCTGCTCTACACCGACGGCCTCATCGAGGGCCGCGCTCGCCCGGGGTCCTCCACGAGGCTCGGCGACGACGGACTCCACGAGCTCCTGGGGGACCTGCCGGCGGCGGACATCTGCCACCCCCAGCGGATCATCGACGAGGCGAATGCCCGCCATGGCGCGGCGCTACCGGACGACGTCGCCCTGCTCGTCCTCGTGGCCCGGCCGGTGGACTGCCTGGAGGTGCTCGCCGGGGTCGAGGCCCACTCCCTCACCAGCAGCGTTCCGGCGTCAGCCCCCTGACGGGCTGGTCAGAGCCGGCGGCGGGCGGCCACGGACACCGCGGTCGCGGCCGCCGAGGCGACGAGCGTCAGGCACCCGATCGGCAGCGGCAGGCAGCACCCACCGACGGAGACCCGGGTGCCGTTGCGCGTGGTCGTCGAGTACTGCGGGATGGGACCGAAGAAGCCGAACCGGCCTCGTCGTCGGGCAGCCATGAGCGGCCTTTCCTGTGGGGACGGATAGGGGAGAGCCGGACGGCTCAGTCGTCGTGACCGGGCTCGAGGCGCTGGAGCGCCGCATGCCCGTAGTGCAGGACCTCTGCGCCGGCGGTGGCCGTGAGGATGCCGGTCACGAGCCGGGTGACCCCGGGAGCGAGCACATGGCCCGCGACGAGCGTCGTGGCCACCCACTGACCGGTGCAGAACGGGCAGGTCGCCAGCTCGGCGACGGCGTGCAGAACCGGCCGGCCCTCCACGTGCGGGGCCACCTGGTCGTTCACCTCGCCCGGCATCCCGGCCCCGTCGAAACGGGTCAACGGAGCCCGCAGCGGGCTGCTGATGGCGTCCTTGGTGAGGAGGCGGCTGAGCCGGTAGGTCGAGACCGCCGTCAGTGCGAGATCCCCCCACTCGAGGCGTGCCACGTCCGCTCCGGCGCGGCGCCGCGCTGCCGTGAGGAGCACGCCGGTCATCGCGGTGTAGCCGGCGGTGAGGACGAGGTACCCCGGCAGCGGGCGGTCGCTGGTGCCGGAGTAGCGCTGGGCGACGTCCAGGGCCCGAGCGCGAAGGGTGGTGAGCACGGATGGGGTGGTACCCCCACGGCATCCGGCCAAACCGGAGGGCGCACGCCCGGGGGAGGCTGCGTGGGAACCGGTGGCCCGGAACCGACGCGCGGTCGGTTCCGGGCCACGGAGGTCGCTCAGCTGGTGGTGCGGCCGGAGAGGCGGTCGCGGAGCCGGTCGACGAGACCCACCCCGGGTCCGGCGACCTTGTGGAAGAGCTGGCTGTTCGGCGACGCCGGGTGCGGTCGGGTGGGCGCCAGCTTCTTGGCCGACTCCACCTTGCCGGCGAGCTGAACGAGCTCATCCCGGGGCAGGCTGGCACGCAGGTTCGGGAACTGGGTGCCCTCCTCGTCCGACACGTGGTCCGCCAGCACGGCCTCCAGGCGGCCGATGACGTCGAGGAAGGCCGGGTCGTCGCCGCCCAGGCCCTCGAGCTCCTTCATCAGGGTCTCGAGCTCCTTGTGCTCCTCGATGTCGTGCTCCACGGCGGACTCGCCGTTCGGCAGGTGCTTGCGCATCGCCGGGTAGACGTACATCTCCTCCGCCACGGAGTGCCGCACGAGCTCGGCGATGAGCGTGTCGGCGAGGTCGCGCCGCTGCTCGGCGCCCGTGGTCGTCCGGATGTCGGCGATGAGCGCGGTGGCCTCGCGGTGGTCGGTGGTCAGCACGTCGACGACGTCCTGGTCGGCAGGGGAGGTTCCCGTCGAGGACCCCTTGCTCGCTGCCGCGACCGCAGCGGCGCCCACCGCGACGGCAGCGACACCGGCGGCGGCGGCCTTGGGGGAGACCCCGGCCTTGCCGCTGTCGCCCTCGGAGAGGACCGCGTCCTCGATGCCGGGGGTACCGGTCCCCAGGTCGCTCCCGACGTCACCGCGCCAGGCACCGGTCTCGGTGCCCCGGGCCTCGATGAACGTCTTGAACCGCTCGAGGTCCGACTGCGCCTGACGCTCGACGATGCGCAGCGCGTCACCGGCCTTCTCGACCAGGCCCTCCGGCTCGTACTCCAGGTGGAGGGTGACGAGCGTGTTGTCGGGCCCGGACGGCGCGAAGTAGACCGCACCGGCGTTCGTCGCCCCGGCGATGGCGGCCCAGGACACCTTCTCGTCGGGCACCTGTTCCAGGATCGCCGCGTCCCACTCCCGCCGGACGCCGGCGATCTCGGCGACCCAGTGGAGTGTCGTGTCGTCGACCTGGGTGACCTCGTTCACCCCACCCATGAACTGGGGGAACTCCTCGAACTGGGTCCACTGGTTGTAGGCGGTCCGCACCGGGACCCGCACCTCGATGGACTTCTCGACCTTCGTCGTCACGGCGGCATTCCTCTCGTCGCGTGGTTGGTCTGTCGGTCGTGCTTCCGGTGCACTACCCACCTCCGCCCGGTGGCACGCTCATCAGGCCTCCCCGGATGTACGCGAAGGACAGGACATGCCGCTGCGGGCACCATCAGGGGCGATGTCGAGGCCACCGCGTCGATATGGTGGGGGAGCCCCGCCGCCGTCAGCGCGGCGCACCACCCCCGAAAGCTGAGGACCATGTCCTTCTGGGAAGCCGTCTGGCTGATCGTCATCTCGTTCGCCTTCATCGCCTACCTCATGGCGATGTTCATGATCATCGTCGACCTGTTCCGTGACTCCTCCGTCTCCGGTGTCATGAAGGCCGTGTGGTTGGTCCTGCTCATCGTCTTCCCGCTCGTCGCTGCGCTGGTCTACCTCGCCGCGCGCGGTGGCGGCATGGCCGACCGCACCGCTGAGCACCACCGCGACGCTCGGGAGGCGCAGGACGCGTACATCCGTTCCGAGATCCCTCAGGTCGCTACCGCTCCCTTCGG
>CALCXF010000079.1 GCA_937907685.1 uncultured Nostocoides sp. | reverse complement strand
ACGCGAAGTGCGCCAGCATGGCGGCGTCACCGACCACGCGATACCACATGAGTCCTTCCAACCTGACTCGACGCAGGCGTCTCCTCCAAGACTGAGGCATACACAGCCGGTCGCAGTGGCCGCAGTGCGGGGCGTTTGGATGTCGCTCGCAGGTTCAGCCGGGCCCTCGAGCAGCGGAGAGCGGGTGGCGGCCGAGGAAGTCCACGAGCGCATCCGCGACCTGGACGGCGTGCGTCAGGGCCAGGGAGTGGTCGGCGCCACTGAGCAGGGGGCCCTGTCTGCCCGCACCCAGGACTGAACCGTCACGTCGTACTCCTCGGAGCCAGACGGGTACAGGTAGACACAGCCGATGACGTCGCCGTCGACCTGATCGAGGACGGTGAAGGTGAACCCGGCGCCGCGCGTGTAGTCATCGGCATGGCGGCGCAGGTCGGCCAGGTTGCCGCTGAGCGACATGCCGCCTCGTGGCGGCCAGTCACCGTCCGGGTATCCGGGCGTGGCCCGGATGTGCTCGATGCTCGACGTCCACGCAGCGTGGTCCGCCTCGTTGTGCTGTGGGCCGAGTGGTTCGAGGCGAAACCGGTCAGTGACGAGGGACGTGGGGGCAACGAACCCTGGTGGGACGAACCCGCCCGAGCTCATGAGGAGGACGGTACCCGGGCGGCCAGTCCCGTGTAGTGGTGGATCGTCCACGTCCGAATTGTCGTCCGCCGCTTGCTCATCCGGCTTGAGTAGCGTCCGGCAGGATTCGCCACTCGGCCGGCTGGGGTCGCACCGGTACGGTGAGTCTGGATGTCGGGAGGTTGGATGGATGCCGCCACGGTCCTGCAGCCTGTGGTCGACGCTGTGCTCGGGACCGAGCTACCGGTGCGAATCGAGTGCTGGGACGGCAGCTCGAGCGGGCCTGTGGAGGCCGCAGCAGTGGTGAGGTTCAGGTCCAGGCGGGCCCTCCGACGATTGGTCTGGGCACCCAACGAGCTGGGGTTCGCTCGCGCATATGTGTCCGGAGACGTCGACCTCGAGTGCAACCTGCTCGACGTGTTGAGACAGCTGAACGCGCTGGCTGACCCGGAGCACGGACCGGGCGTTCGTGTCGGCCGCGACACCAAGGCGGCTGTCGCCAGGGCGGTGGTCCGCCTGGGAGCCCTTGGACCTCCACCTCGACCGCCGGCTGAGGAGATTCGGCTCTCGGGTCACCGGCATGCACGCGGGAGGGACGCGAAGGCGGTCTCCCACCACTACGACGTCGGCAACGACTTCTATGCGCTCGTTCTCGGTCCGTCGATGGTGTACTCCTGCGCCTACTTCGAGCAGGTGCCGTCGGCGTCGTACACCTTGGAGGACGCCCAGCGCGCCAAGCTCGACTTGGTGGCGCGCAAGCTACGGCTGGGCGATGGCATGCGCCTGCTGGACGTGGGGTGCGGTTGGGGGTCGTTCGTCATCCACGCGGCCCGCGAGTACGGGGCACGCGCGGTGGGCGTCACCCTCTCGGAGGAACAGGCGCACTTCGCGCGTACAGCCATCGCGTCGCTGGGCCTCGAGGACCGGGTCGAGATCCGGGTGCAGGACTACCGTGACGTTCCCGACGGGCCGTACGACGCCATCGCCAGCGTCGGGATGGCCGAGCACGTCGGGCTGTCCAGGCTGGGCGAGTACGCCGCTCGCCTGCACGCCCTCCTGGCTCCGGGAGGAATGCTGCTCAACCACGCCATCTCACGTCGGCCCGGACCGCCGGGTGACCCCAAGGGTGACCAGACCTCGTTCATCGACCGCTACGTCTTTCCCGACGGTGAGCTGCAGCCGCTGTCCACCATGGTCGACGCGCTGGAGTCAGCGGGGTTCGAGGTCCGTGACGTGGAGTCTCTGCGTGAGCACTACGCCGACACCTTGCGCGCCTGGGTCAACAATCTCGATCGACACTGGGACGAGGCGGTGGCCCTGTCGAGCCAGGGCAGGGCGAGGATCTGGCAGCTCTACATCGCGGGGTCTGCACTGGGCTTCGAGTCCAACCGCCTGGGCGTCAACCAGGTGCTCGCCGTGAAGCCCACTCCCAGGGGAGCCAGCGGGTTCCCACGGACCCGCACCGGGATGCTCGGCATCACGCATCAGCGGGCGACCCCGGCGGGGAGAACTGATCCACCCACGTTATCGACGGGGTTCCGGTGCACCCCAGCAGGCCCAACCTTCCTGTGGACGCGGAGGCCGGGCGGTGCGACGCTGTGCTGACCGCCACCGGCGAATCCGCGGGAGGCGGCCCTGGCCGGCACGACAGGGTCGATCAGGTGTGAAATCCCGGCAAGCCCATCCAGTCTGATCCCAAGGAAGTGATCCGCATGGAAGGAAGTCGTCGCCCGGCGAACCGACAGGCGCTACGCGTCGTTGCGGTTGGCGCCACAGCAGCCCTGCTGACGATGTCGCCACAGGCCGTGTCCGCCGCACCCGTCGCTGCATGCGATACCTGGAGCAACAACACGTACCAGAGGCTGCTCGAGTGCATGACGGGCGAGGGTGTCACGGAGCACCTGGAGGCGTTCCAGAAGATCGCGGAGAACAACCCCGACCCCGAGTACGGGACCACCCGAGCCGCAGGTACGCCCGGGTACCAGGCCAGTGTCGACTACGTCGCCGGGCTGCTCGAGGACGCCGGGTACACGGTGACGCTGGACCCGGTCGAGATCACGTACGCCTTCCCGCCCGAGTTGCGCCAGCTCACGCCGGTCGCCGCCGACTACGAGACCGGTGTCTTCTCCGGCAGTGGCGAGGGCTCCGTCACAGGCGACGTCGTCCCGGTCGACATCAACCTCACGCCGCCGCGAGCGTCCACGAGTGGCTGCGACGGCGCCTACACCGAGGCCGCCGTTGGCGAACCGATCGTGGCCGACCCGACCGGGCCGGACGACTTCGCCGGCTTCCCGGACGGCGCGATCGCGCTCATCCAGCGCGGCGGGTGCAGCTTCGCGCTCAAGGCGCTCAACGCCGAGGCCGCGGGCGCCTCGGCCGTCATCATCTTCAACCAGGGCAACACGCCAGAGCGCGAGCCCCTCGCGCTCGGTAACGCCACGCCGCCCGCGGGCAGCGTGGACAGCACCATCGACATCCCCGTCGTGGGCGCCAGCTTCGCGGACGGCTCCGTCCTCGCGCAGCCGGGTTCGACGGCGTACGTCGAGGTCATCACCGAGACGCGCATCGACTACAACGTGATCGCCGAGCTCGAGGGCAAGAACCCTGACAACGTCGTGATGGCCGGGGCACACCTCGACAGCGTCACCGAGGGGCCGGGGATCCAGGACAACGGCTCGGGGTCCGCGGCACTGCTGGAGACCGCGCTCCTCATGGCCAACCTCAACCCGGAGAACACGCTGCGGTTCGCCTGGTGGGCGGGCGAGGAGCAGGGCCTCGTCGGCTCTGCCGACTACGTCGACGGCCTGTCGCAGGCGGAGCTCGACCGGATCGCGCTGTACATGAACTACGACATGGTCGCGTCGCCGAACTACATCTTCATGGTGTACGACGCCGACGAGTCGACGTTCCCGGCGCCTCTAGGTGTGCCGATCCCGCCGGGGTCCGAGGCGATCGAGGATGTCTACGAGTCGTACTACACGGCACTCGGCATCCCGTACGACGACACCCTGTTCTCGGGACGGAGCGACTACGAGGCGTTCATCCTGGCGGGGATCCCGTCGAGCGGGCTCTTCACGGGCGCCGAGGTGCCGAAGACGGAGGAGCAGGAGGCGATCTGGGGTGGCATCGCTGGTGAGGCGTTCGACCAGTGCTACCACCAGGCCTGCGACACGATCGAGAACGTGAACGCTTACGCGCTCGACGTCAACAGCGACCTCATCGCGTTCGCCATGCTGACCTTCGCGTACTCGACCGAGTCAGTCAACGGCGTTCCCGGCAAGGAGGTGCCCGGTCCCAAGTTCGTGCTTCCTGAGCCCGCGGGCCCCGAGGGCACGTTCGCCGGTGAAGGTGCCGGCGCCGCCTTGGGGGCTCTCAAGTAGCAGCCCCTGGAAGAGGCTGGGGGTGGCCCGGCTGGGGTCGCCCCCAGCCGGGCCCGGCCCGGAACCCCTCACCCTCGGTGGTGCGCGTCCCGCACCGGTCTTGCTGCGACGGACCGGGGGACAGCCGCCCCTTGATGCAGGCGGTTGACCAGGCGGCATCCACCACCGAACCCGTGTCATCATGACGCCAGGCCGGCGAACCCGTCGCGCCAGCTCGAGTGCGAGGGCGTCCAGCCGAGCTCCCGTTTCGCCTTGGCGTTTGATGCGCCACGCAGCTCGCTCATCATGACGTCTCCAACCTCACCGGTCAGGAGCCGCCCTACGAAGCGAGGCAGGTGCATCGGCTGCTTGGCACCCAACGACCGTGCCAGGACGGGCAGCCACTCGGCGACGGGTGCGGGCTCGTCGTCGACGATGTTGTAGACCCCACGACGACCATGTTCGACAGCCGCCACCGTTGCCTCGGCAGCGTCTGCGATGTGGATGAATGACCACACGCCTGATCCCTGGCCCATGAGCGGGAACTTGCGCCGGCGCACCGCCTCTGTCTGCTCGCCGCCCGGCCCGAGCGAGGTACCGGGCCCGTAGAAGCCGCCGTACCGCAGCACGATCCCCTCCGTCCAGGTCGCCGCCAGGACCACCTCCTCCACGTGGCGGATCGCGGCGACGGTCTCGCGCATCTCCCTGGCCGGGTCAGGGCCGAACGAGTCCTCCTCGGACTTCACCGACCCGCCCGTGCGCTCGTATGCCGCGAAGAAGCTCTGGGCGACGAACCGCTCCACGCCGACCGCCTGTCCTGCCGACAGGAGATGATCGGTGCCCTCGGTTCGAAGGCGGTTGGTCGTCGCGAAGGCGCGGTCGAAGTGCCGCAGGTCCATCGGCCCGATGGCGGTCAGCTCGTGGACGATCACGTCAGGGTGCGCCCTCGCCACGGCCTGCGCGACCTGGTCCGCATCGAGCGCGTCGGCGACGACCGGCTCAGCACCCATGTCCCGCAGCAGCTGTTGCTTGGAGACGTTCCGCGTCATGCCGTGCACCTCGTGCCCCGCATCGACCAGCCTCGGCACGAGCTGACGCCCGATGGCACCGGTGGCTCCTGCGACAAACACCTTCATCGTCATCACTTCCTCGTCGATGGTCATCTCTCCCCATGTGACACCACAGGGATCCGTTCTGTGAAACCACGCTCGTCATGTCCACACGAGAGACCTCCGGAACTCGAGGATTCACCCGCACGGGGTGAGGCTGACGGCACCAGTGATTCGTACGTTGGTGGGAGGACGCCACACCACCGTTGGCGCAGGGCGCCGCAGGTCGCCACCGCCTCCGATGCTCTCGCCACGGCCACACAACGGGACGGGGCCGGAGGCACCGCCATTCAGCCAGAGCACCAACGAAAGAGGGAGCCGACCGTGTCCGAGCTATCGAAGCGCCAGGCCATCATGGAGGGACCCAAGGCGGCGTGGGCCGGAGGGCTGACGTTGTTCGCCGGTCTCATGCTGGGCCTCGTGGGTGCTCTTGAGTTCTTCCAGGGATTGTCGGCAGTGCTCAACGATGACGTCTTCGTGAGGGCGCCGAACTACGTGTTCGCGTTC
>CALCXF010000078.1 GCA_937907685.1 uncultured Nostocoides sp. | reverse complement strand
ACGGCGACCCCACGGCGTCGAGAGCGGGCGAGCCGGCCCTCGGAAGAACACCCCGAAGGAGCGCGGGCAGGGACCGGTGCCTCGGGCGCTCGCCTCAGCTCATGGACACCGCGGCACCGGTGCGCTGTACGTGGTGTTGGACCTGTTGGAGACGTAGTAGTCGCTCACCCAGCGACCGTCGACGAGCTGGTTCCAGACCGAGGTCGTGCCCACCAGCGACCCGGGCTTCTGGCAGGCCACGTAGGCGAGCGCTCCGCCCTGCAGGGGCTGGTTGAGGTTGGTGTAGGCGGTGCCCGGCCCGGATCGCGTGTTCACCGGGGTGGTGGTGGTGACCTGCCCGGGGTAGGAGCACCGTGGGAGGGCGGCGCTGAAGCCGGTGCTGGAGGGCGTGGAGACGTAGCGGTCCGACACGTACCCACCGGTGCTGATCCGGTCCCAGACCGGCGTGGTCCCCACCTGCTGGCCCCGGGCCTGGCAGATGACGGCAACCGTGCTGCCCGGCTGGAGCTGGCCGATGATCGCGGAGGCGGCCGTCGGTCCACTGCGCACGTTCAAAGGGGTGGTGCTCGTGACGCGGTACGACTTCGCGACGGTGGCCACGGGTCCCTTGATGATGTCGCTGTCGATGTTGAGTGACACTCCGCCCCAGGTCTCGACGTGGTCCCCGCGGTACTGCTTGGCGCGCTGCCACTCGGCCCAGAGGGTGTTGCCGGCGGTGGTCCAGCCGGTCAGGGTGGCGAGGTTGTCCCACCGTGCCATCCAGACGGCGTCCGGTCGGGCCAACGTGGTGGAGAAGTAGCTCCCCGCGAGATCACGAAGACCTGACTCCTGGTGGACGTAGACGCCGGCGAGGTAGCCGCTGCGGTGCAGGGCCCGGGTCCACTCCGAGACGTAGGTTCGCACGGCGGCGACACAGGAGGCGTTGCTCCGGTCGTAGTGCTCGACGTCGGCGTACAGCGCGCTGCCCGGCAGAAGCCCCAGGCTCGTCGCACGCGCCACGGCGTCGGCCCCGTCGGCACTCCCGCGCGCCGCGGCGCCGCTGGCTTCGTACCGGTAGGGCTTGCTGCCGAAGACGCAGAACGGCTGGTCGCCGAAGTAGGTCGGGACCAGCGACCAGCCGGCAGCCGAGGCGCTGCGCACCCACGCGGCCGTGAGGTTGGGCTGGGCACAGCCACGGTTGCGGCCACCGAAGTAGATGTTGACGCCGGTGTACGGGGAGGTGCCCCGCCACGCCGCGAGGGCACTGAGTGAGGGTGCGGTACAGGTGTCGAAGAAGCGACCCTGGGCGCGCGTCGCGGAGGATGCCGCGGGATAGGTGACCGGCGTCGCCGGATCCGCCCTCGCCACGTCAGGGGCGACCACCCCGACGACAAGTGCTGTGAGAAAGGCCGCCAGTGTCGCGGCGGCGCGTCGTGCGCGTGTCATGGCCCAACTCCCTGCAGGAGCCTGTGGGTGCGAGGCCCCGAACGTATCCATGATGCGCCTCGTGGGCGCCGTGGTACAGGGGCAGCTGCGACGAGCATCGACCCGCCAGGCGACGACATGGCGGTGTCGACACCGACCTGTCCCCGCGTCGCCGATGGTGGATGCCGCGCTTCTCGGACCCTGTTTGGTGCGTCAGCCCTCGTCGCGGCTGCGGCGGATCCAGACGAAGCCGAGCGACGCTTCGACGAGGCCGATGCCGGCGATGACCGGCTGGAGGAAGAAGTACCTCTGGAGCACCGCGAGCTGGACGACGATCCACAACACCAGGGCCGCACCCACGACCACACCGGCCACTCCAGCCCAGGTGTCGTGTCGCCACACGAGCCACGCCGCCACGAGCTGTGGCACCGCGACGGTCATGAGGAGGGCCACCCCTGGCCAGGTCCACGTGTCGACCGGCAACCGGGACAGCCACTCGAGCGGCATCCCCAGGCCGTTCGCCATGAGACCGAATGCTCCGTAGACGGCGCCGACCCCCACGAAGAGGAGCAGGCCGAGGAGTGTCGTGCCCTCCCACCCCCTCGCTCGGGCGACCTCCCACCGGCCGCTCCTCGTCCTCGTCGACGTCGTCGTCATCGTCATCGCGGGCCTCCTCGACCACATCCCTCAGAGCCAGCATCCGCCACATCACGCACGCCGGAGGCGGGATGTCTCACGTCTCACAGGCCGACCGCAGGCTCAGCGTTGAGAGGCGTCGGAGACCTCGCCGACGAGCTCCTCGAGGACGTCCTCGAGGAAGACCACCCCCACGACCGCACCGTCCTCGGCGACGACGCGCGCGAGGTGCGAGCCGGTGTCCTGCATGGTCTGGAGGACGGCCTCGACCTCGTCGCCCCGACGCACGTTCGCCATGCGCCGCACCCGCTTCGCGGGCACCGGCTCATCCCGCTCCTCCCCGTCCGCGTAGAGCACGTCCTTGAGGTGCAGGTAGCCACTGAGATCGCCGGCGTCGTCGACCACGGGGTAGCGCGAGTACCCGTGCCTGGCCACGAGCCGCTCGATGTCGACAGGTGTGGCAGCCGAGGTCACGGTCACCAGGGAGGACACCCGGACGCCAACGTCCGCGGCATCCTTGTCGCTGAACTCCAGTGCCGCGCCGAGCCGCTCGTAGTGGTCGTCGGCGACGAGACCCTCGTGGCGCGACTCGTCGAGGATGTGTGCCACCTCCTCGGCGGTGAACGCCGAGGCGACCTCGTCCTTGGGGTCGACCCCGAAGAGCCGCAGGATGGCCTTGGCCAGCCAGTCCATCGCGTGGATCACGGGTGCGACGACGCGGGACACCATGACGAGCGGCGGGACGAGGTGGATGGCGGCGCGCTCGGGACGAGCGATGGCGATGTTCTTGGGGATCATCTCGCCGTAGACCACGTGGAGGAACACGATGACGGCCAGGGCCAGGGCGAGGGCCACGGCATCGGCCACGACCGCGGAGAGCCCGAGGCGCTCGACCACCGGGGTGAGGGCGTGGTGGAGAGCCGCCTCCGAGATGGCGCCGAGCAGCACGGAGCAGACCGTGATGCCCAGCTGCGACGTCGCGAGGAGGATCCCGGTCCGCCGCAGCGCGGTGAGCGCCACCGCTGCGCCCCTGCTCCCGCCCTCCGCCAGCGGCTCCAGCTGGCTACGGCGGGCGGACATCGCGGCGAACTCCGCACCGACGAAGAACGCGTTCATGGCGAGGAGCAGCACCGTGAGGAGGATCGTCGTGGCGGTCACCGCGACTCCTCCGGCCCGGGCGTGGTCGCACCGGCATCCGTGCTCGCGTGACGCTCCTCGCTCCACCGGTCGTCGACGGGGTCGTCGCCGTCGACCCCATCGGACGCCCGCGGAGGTGGGACGAGGCGGACGCGGTCGACCCGGTGCCCGTCCATGTCGACGACCCGGGCCGTCCACCCGTCGACGACGGCCTCGTCGCCCACCTCGGGCACGCGGCCGAGCTCGGCCATGAGCCAGCCCCCGATGGTCTCGTAGGCCGGGCCGTCCGGAACGGCCGCACCGAGCCTGGCGCGCACCTCGTCCGGCCGCCAGAGTCCGGGCACCGTCCAGGAGCCGTCGCGCAACCGGCGACCGGTGGTCTGCGAACGGTCGTGCTCGTCGCTCACCTCGCCGACGATCTCCTCGACGAGGTCCTCGAGCGTCACGACGCCAGAGGTGCCGCCGTACTCGTCGACGACGACGGCGAGCTGCATCCCACCCTGGCGCAGCTGCAGCAGGAGCGGGTCGAGGCGGAGCGTCTCCGGCACGAGGACGGCCGGGGCCATCAGGGCCGACACCGGCACGTCCTCACGCCGGTCGAAGGGCACCGCGATCGCCTTCTTGACGTGGACGATGCCGTCGATGTCGTCCCAGTCCGCGCCCACCACGGGGAACCGGGAGTGCCCGGTCAGCCGCGCGAGGCCGACGAGATCCCCGGCCGTCGCCGTGCGCTCGATGGAGGTGGCGCGCGACCGCGGTGTCATGACGTCGGCCGCGGTCTGGTCGGCGAAGCCCAAGGATGCCGTGACGAGCCGGGCGGTGCCGAGATCGAGCGTGCCCGCCTCTGCCGACGCCCGGACGAGCGACGCGAGCTCGGCGGGGCTTCGGGCGGCGGAGAGCTCCTCCTGGGGCTCGATGCCGAGGACACGCAGGGTCCGGTTGGCGACCCCGTTGAGGAGAGCGATCATCGGCGTCATGGCGAGCCCGAACCAGCGGACCGGCGCGGCCGAGACCTTCGCGGTCCGCATCGGCAGCGAGACGGCCAGCGTCTTGGGCACCATCTCGCCGACGATCATCGAGAAGCCGGTGGCGACGAGCATGGCGAGGACGGCCGCCGTGGACCGGGCTGCGCCCGGGGACAGCCCCGCTGCCTCCAGCGGCCCCCGGACGAGCTCGCCGACCGACGGGCTCGCGATGAAGCCGAGGACGAGCGTGGTCAGCGTGATGCCGAGCTGGCACGCCGACAGCTGGGTCGACAGCTGGCGGTGCGAGGTGAGGACCGAGCGGGCCCCCGTCTCCCCGGCGTCGACGGCGCGTTGCACGGCAGGTCGGTCGAGCGCGACCAGGGAGAACTCCGCCGCGACGAACAGCGCCGTGCCCAGGGTGAGCACGACGCCGAGGAGGAGGAGCCACCATTCGGTCACGGTGGGCTCATCGTACGGCGGGCTCCGGACGTTCCGACGTGCCACCGAGCGCGCTCCGGTTCTCGCCGGTCGCACCGTGCTCGGGCGTGCGGTCCACCGGGGGGTTGACCCCCACGTCGGGTGGGGCTGCAAGGATCGGGGCATGACACGACGAGTTCCCGCATGAGTACGACCACCACCACGGGTGCACGGATCGAGATCACAGGGCTGACGAAACGGTTCGGACAGTTCGTCGCGGTCGACGACCTCAGCTTCGAGGTGGAGCCGGGCAGGATCACCGGCTTCCTCGGCCCCAACGGTGCCGGCAAGACGACGACGCTACGGATGCTCCTCGGACTGGTGCACCAGACGAGTGGGAGCGCGACCATCGGCGGTCAGCGATACCAGGACCTCGACGACCCCATCGGGACGGTCGGCGCGGCGCTCGAGGCGACGAACTTCCACCCGGGGCGCAGCGGGCGCGACCACCTGCGGGTGCTCGCCGACGCCGGAAGGGTGCCGCTCCGGCGGGTCGACGAGCTGCTCGAGCTCACCGGCATCCCGGCCGCCGCCCGAAAGCGCGCCGGGGAGTACAGCATGGGGATGCGCCAGCGGCTGGGCCTGGCGGCGGCGCTGCTCGGCGACCCGCGGGTCCTCGTGCTCGACGAGCCCTCCAACGGCCTCGACCCCGAGGGCATCCGCTGGCTGCGCGGGTTCCTGCGCCACCTCAGCAGCGAGGGCAAGACGATCCTCGTCTCCAGCCACCTCCTCCAGGAGGTCGAGCAGACGGTGGACGAGGTCGTCATCATCGCGAACGGCCGGCTCGTGAGGGCCGGGACCATGTCGGAGCTCCAGGGCAGCCCTGGTGCCCTCGTCCGCACGTCGGACCCCGCTCGGCTCGCCGGGGCCCTTCGCGTCGCCGACGTGACGAGCACACCGGGCGAGGACGGCACCCTCGTCGCGGACACGACAGACCTACGGCTCGTCGGTGACGTCGCGCTGCGCGCGGGGCTGCCGATCTACGGCCTCGCCCCGCGCCGCGCCGACCTCGAGGCCCTGTTCTTCCAGGTCACCGAGGGCACCAACCGCAACGAGAGCGCAATGAGCGGTGCCCCCGCCGAGAGGGATGCCGTGACGGGCCGGGAAGGAGCAGACCTGTGATCCCCGCCATCCGCAGCGAGTTCCGCAAGTTCTTCTCGACCCGCCTGTGGTGGGGCATGGCGATCGGCATCTTCCTTGCCGGGGCCGCCTTCGCCGCCCTCTTCGGCTTCCTCCTCACCGGAGACCAGGCCGGCACCGGAGGGCCGGGTGGGATCCCCACGGGCGACGCCACGCAGATCGCCAACAGCGTCTACACCGGCGGGCTCTCCGTCGGCTACCTGCTGCTGCTCACCAT
>CALCXF010000077.1 GCA_937907685.1 uncultured Nostocoides sp. | reverse complement strand
GAACGCGCGCTTGCCCGACGCGGTGATGGAGTAGGGCTGGCTCGAGCGCGGGCCAGCCGCACCGGCTCCGCACAGCGCTCGACCTCGATGCGGGCGCCGGGCGGAAGCTCGACGGCCCGCCTGCCGTCGCACCAGACGACGCCGGAGCCGTCGGTGCGGGCCAGCACCTCGACGACCAGCCTGGACTGCGGTCCCACGACCACCGGACGGGAGAAGAGGGCGTGGGCGCTGATCGGCACGACGAGGATCGCCTCGACATCGGGCCAGACGACGGGCCCGCCCGCCGAGAAGGCGTAGGCAGTGGACCCCGTGGGAGTCGCCATGACGACGCCGTCGCAGCCCCAGGTCGACAGTGGGCGGCCGTCGATCTCGACCGTGAGCTCCAGCATGCGTTCGCGGGACGCCTTCTCGACGGTCACCTCGTTGAGGGCCCACGACGAGAAGAGCGGATGACCGTCCTCCAGCGCCCGCACCTCGAGCGTCATCCGCTCCTCCACGGTGTAGTCGCGCGAGAGGATGCGTTCGACGGTGTCGTCGAGGTCCTCACGCTCTGCCTCTGCGAGGAACCCGACGTGCCCGAGGTTGACGCCGAGCATCGGCACGCCGGAGCCGCGGGAAAGCTCGGCGCCGCGCAGGATCGTGCCGTCACCCCCGAGGACGCACACGAGCTCGCACCCGTCGGCCGCCGAGGTGGCGGCGCCCGTCGAGTCCGTCGTCACGGTGGCCTTCTCGATCCCGTCGACCTGGGACAGGGGCGTCCCGACGAGGTCCTCCGCCGGAGCGCGGACGCCCACGCCAGCCGCCAGCAGGCGGCTGGCCACACCGGCAGCCAGGTCCTGCGCCTCTCGACGTCCGGCGTGGGTGACCAGGAGGAGCCGCCGCGACGGTGTGGTGGTCATCCTGGTCCTCCGCTGGGGTCGGTGGTGACCGCACGCACGGTGTCGCGGATCCGGTCCTCGCTCATTGTGTCCGACCGGTCCGACCGCGCCCACAGGAGATACTCGATGTTCCCTGTCGCGCCGCGAACCGGGCTCTCCAGGATGCCGTGCACGTGCAACCCGTTCTCCCGGACCGCCGCCACGACACCGAGCAGCGCAGCCTCCCGGTCCGGCCCGGACCTCACGACCCCATGGCGGTCCACACGGCCTCGCCCGACCTCGAACTGCGGCTTGACGAGGACCACGAGGTCGCCCTCCTCGGCGCGCAGTCCGACGAGATCGGGCATGACGAGGGTGAGGGAGATGAAGGAAAGGTCCGCGACGACCACGTCCGCGGCGCCGCCGATGTCCTCGGCGGTCAGCCCCCTCACGGTGGTGCCGCTGCGGTCGTCCACGCGGGTGTCCCGCGCCACCTCCGGCGCGAGCTGGCCGTGGCCCACGTCCACTGCGACGACGTGCGCCGCGGCCTCCGCCAGGAGCACCTGGGTGAACCCGCCTGTCGAGCTTCCGACGTCGACGCAGCGCCGACCCGCCGCGGACAGCCCTTCAGGGCCCCACGCGGCGAACGCGGCCACGAGCTTGTGGGCCGCTCGGCCGACCCACCGCGGACCCCCTCCTCGGACCTCGACGTCGACGCCGACCTCGACCGGGTGGGACGGCTTGGTCGCGGGCAGGCCCGCGACGAGCACCTGACCGGCGGTGACGAGCTCCCGCGCCTCGCCGCGTGAGCGGGCCAGACCGCGCCTCACGAGCTCCGCGTCGAGACGACCGATGTCAGCCGCCGAGGTCGGTGAGGCGGGACTGGAGCGTGCGGTGCACCGCCTCACCGGCCGAGAGCAGCGCGTCGAGATCGTCTGCAGGAGCGTCGGCGAGCTCCCGGAGAGCGGCGTCGATGACGACGTCTCCGGTCTCCGGTGGCACGGGAGGACCTGCGGGGGCTTCCGCCGGACGTCCGCTCTCCGACGCCGGGTTCGCCCCTGGCTCGGTCGCCGTGGCGGCCGTGGGCGCGACCTCCGGGTTCACGTGTCGCTCGATCCTGACGTCGTGGGGGTGCCGGGGGCCACTGAGGCCGGCCCAGCGGCAGATGATGACGAGCTCCCGCCTCCCCCGTCGGCCGCGGTGCTCGACGTGGCCTTCCTCGCCGGAGCCCGCGTCACGGGAGCCTTCTTTGCCGGGGCCTTCCGCGCGGACCGGGACGAGCCGGAGGACGCCGACGTCCTCGCCGGGCCGCCGGAGCCAGAGCCTCCCGCCGTCGTCGGCCCTGAGCGGCGAGGGGCCGACGTCTGTCCGGTCGCCGTCTTCGCCGTCGCCTTCGTCGGAGTCGCCTTCTTCGCGGTGGTCCTCTTGGCGGTGGTCTTCTTGGCGGTGGTCTTCTTGGCGGTGGTCTTCTTGGCGGCCGGCTTCGTCGCGGTGGACGTCTTCGCCGTCGACGTCTTCGCAGGCGACCGCGTGGCGGTACGCGACGTCCCTCCTCGAGCGGCGGTCCTCTTCGACGAGCTCCTCTTCACGGGGCTCTTCCTCGCGGCCGCCGGCCGCCCGGATGCCCTCCTCGCGGTGCTGTTGGACGCAGCAAGGGCGCTCTCTGAAGCGGTCGTCACCACGTCGCCGGCTCCCGAGGTGGTGTCCCGGACGAGCTGGACGGGTGGGCTCACGGCATCCGAGGACCTCGTCGGGGATCCGAGGGTGCCGCGCCCGCTGGCGGCGCGAGCGAGCTCGTCGACCTGGCCGGCGAGCGACGTCACAGTGGCGCCGAGGTGCTGGACGTCACCCACGAGGCGGGACACGTCGAGGCGGCCCATCGCGGAGTCGACCTCGCGGCGGACGAGACGGACGAGCTGCTTGCGGTTCGTCTCCGCTGCCGTCAACAGGTCCTCGGCGAGCTGGCTCGCCTGCTTGGCGACCTTCTTGCTCGAGGCGTCGGCTCCGGAGAGGGTCAGCAGCTCCCGGGCCGCCTCCTTGGCACGACTGCGGGTGAGCTCCCCGAGCCCCGACGCCAGCTCGACGTACCCGTGGATGGAGCGCTTGGCCATGGATCCTCCTCGATGCCAGCGGCCGCGGTCGGCCGTCCGTGCAGGCCACGCTACCCGGGTACCACGTGACTGAGCAGCACTTCGGCCCGCGATGCGAGGCCTTCGACGCGGTGTGCGGCGGCCCGGGCATCCCGTGCCTCGTGCACAGCGGCCACTGCCTCGGCGAGTCGGACGAGACCGGTGCTGCGTGGGTCCCCGTGCAGAGCGCGGAGGTCGGGTGCGACGAACGTCGGCCGACGCTGCGGTGGGGCCTCGAGACAGGCTCGGAGATCGTCGACGCCGGTCAGGACCAGCAACGAGTCCATCCGCGCCGCGACGGCGCCCTCGATGTCGGTGTCGAGGCGGTCCCCCACCGCCAGGACTCGACGGGTGTCGAGGGCCAGCCGGTCCGCACACAGCAGGTAGAGGGGAGGGGCCGGCTTGCCGGCGACGAGGTCGGGCGCCCGACCCACGGCGTTCTGCACCGCGCCGACCAGTGATCCGTTCCCCGGAGCGATGCCCCGTTCGGTCGGCAGGGTGGCGTCCATGTTCGTGGCCACCCACAGGGCCCCGCCCTGGACGGCGTATGCCGCCTCCGCCAGGTCGGCTGCGGTCACGGCTGGCCCGTAGCCCTGCAGGACTGCGGCCACCGTCAGGTCCGCTTCTCGCCTATGCGCGGGCAGGACAGGGACGAACCCTCCCTCTCGCAGTGCCGTGGCGACCCCCACCCCACCGATGGCGAGGACAGCGCTGCCTGAAGGGAGACGGTGGGCGAGAACCCAGGCACCGGCCTGCGAGCTCGTCGCGACGGCGTCGGGCTCGCAGACGACGCCGAGCTCCCTCAGGTGCTGCGCGACGTCCTCGGGTGGGCGAGAGGCGTTGTTCGTCGCGTAGATGATGGGGAGGTCGAGGGAGGTCAACGCATCGACCGCATGGGGGACGGCCACCGGCCCGCGGTAGACCACGCCGTCGAGGTCGCAGACGACGGCGTCGTACTGCGAGGTCAACGCCCCGCCACCGGTCACTCTGTCGGCTCCGGCGGATGGCCATGGCCGTCCGGTTGGTCGTCCTCCTCCTCGCCACCGAGGTCGGTGACGACGATGCCGTCCAGGTCCTCGAGCCGCTCGACGGCATCGGTCTCCTGATCGGTGTCCTCCGTGGCGGCCATGAGGAACCACTCTCGCGCCTCGTCCTCCCGCCCCAGGTCCAGCAGGATGTCGGCATAGGCGTAGTGGAGCCGGTGAAGCCCGGCCCGTGGGCCACGCCGGAGGGCCGGAACCTGAAGGGCGAGCAGCGCTGCGTCGTTCTGCCCGAGGTCCCGCCGGACGCCGGAGACGACGATGGCGAGCTCCAGCCGCTCCTCCTCGCCGAGGCCCGCCGCCTCCGGCGAGGCGGCCAGGTCGAGCGCGCGAGCGGAACGGCCGAGGCCGCGCTCGCAGTCGACCATGAGGGGCAGGAGGTGGGAGGAACCGCTCAGCCGCCGCGCGGTGCGGAACTCGGTGAGCGCCCGGGCGAAGTCGCCCCGTCGGTACGCCACCATGCCGAGTGCCTCCCGGGCCGCTGGGACCCGCCCGGCACGGCGGACCGCGGTCTCGGCGTGGGCCAGGGCGGCGTCGAGGTCGCCCGCCTCCAGCTGGGCTGCGACCATGACGAGGTGCTGGGCCACGCCTTCGGCGTTCTCCTTGGAGAGGGTGCGCAGCTGGTGGTGGATGGACCGGTCGAGCTCCTTACCCGTGACCCCCTCGGGAATCCGAGGCTCCGGAAGCCGTGGGCCTCTCGGCGTGAGCCGGCTACCGCCACGGTCCTGCGACCCCGATCGCTCGTCACGACGTGCCTCGGGACCAGGACGCGCTCCCGAACGGGAACGGGTCTCGCCTCGTCCGCCGGACCCAGCCCGCCCTCTCGCCGTCGGGGTGCCTGCCCGTCCCTGCGTGCGTCTGGGACCACCGTCGCGCCGGGGGGGTCGCCCGCCCGGTCGGCCACTCCTGCCCGGGTCACCGGGGCGATCCATGCTGTCGTCGGGCACGCGCCTTCGCTCCTTGTCCTGGGCTCGCGCGGCGGCGCGGGCGATGTCGTCGGGTGGACCCGAACGGAGCCTGCATCCGTCCATGGACCAGCCGGCCACCAGACAGTCTACGAAGGCCGGCCTTCACCTCTGCCACGGCTGTACCCGACGCAGCGCACACCGGTCACCCGGGACACATGAGAAAGGGCCCGCCGGTCATCGGCGGGCCCTTTCGAAGGTATGTCCGGCTGCGTCCTACTCTCCCACACCGTCACCAGTGCAGTACCATCGGCGCTGAAGGGCTTAGCTTCCGGGTTCGGAATGGAGCCGGGCGTTTCCCCTTCGCTATGACAGCCGAAACTCTATGGAGATGTCAGTCGTCCCGACCGTATCTCGGGAACTGCACAGTGGACGCGAACAAGTCTTTGTTGTGTATCAAGTTGTCGGCTTATTAGTACCAGTCAGCTACATGCATTGCTGCACTTCCACGTCTGGCCTATCAACCCGGTAGTCTAGCCGGGAGCCTCTCGGGGCGAACCCCATGGAAACCTCATCTTGAAGCGTGCTTCCCGCTTAGATGCTTTCAGCGGTTATCACTTCCGAACGTAGCTAATCAGCGGTGCCCTTGGCAGGACAACTGACACACCAGAGGTTCGTCCAACCCGGTCCTCTCGTACTAGGGTCAGCCCTTCTCAAGCTTCCTACGCGCACAGCGGATAGGGACCGAACTGTCTCACGACGTTCTAAACCCAGCTCGCGTACCGCTTTAATGGGCGAACAGCCCAACCCTTGGGACCTACTCCAGCCCCAGGATGCGACGAGCCGACATCGAGGTGCCAAACCATGCCGTCGATATGGACTCTTGGGCAAGATCAGCCTGTTATCCCCGGGGTACCTTTTATCCGTTGAGCGACGGCGCTTCCACAAGCCACCGCCGGGTCACTAGTTCCGACTTTCGTCCCTGCTCGAGATGTCTCTCTCGCAGTCAAGCTCCCTTGTGCACTTACACTCGAAACCTGATTGCCAACCAGGCTGAGGGAACCTTTG
>CALCXF010000076.1 GCA_937907685.1 uncultured Nostocoides sp. | reverse complement strand
ACACCGTGTGCCAGGAGGCCGGCTGCCCCAACATCTTCGAGTGCTGGGAGGACCGTGAGGCGACCTTCCTCATCGGCGGCGACACGTGCACGCGCCGCTGCGACTTCTGCGACATCGCCACCGGACGTCCGCAGCCGCTCGACCTCGACGAGCCACGCCGGGTGGCCGAGTCGGTGCGCACCATGGGCCTTCGCTACTCGACCGTGACAGGCGTCGCCCGTGACGACCAGCCGGACGGCGCCGCGGGACTGTACGCCGAGACCATCCGGCAGATCCACGCACTCAACCCCGCCACGGGTGTCGAGATCCTTCCTCCCGACTTCGGCGCCAAGCCTGAGCTGGTCGGCCAGGTCTTCGACGCGCGCCCGGAGGTCTTCGCCCACAACCTCGAGACCGTGCCGCGCATCTTCAAGCGGATCCGCCCCGCGTTCACCTACGAGACGTCCCTGCGGGTCCTCAGCATGGCCCGCGCCGCCGACCTCGTGACCAAGTCCAACCTCATCCTGGGGATGGGCGAGGAGGACCACGAGATCGAGGAGGCGATCTGCGACCTGCACGACGCCGGCTGCGACATCCTCACCATCACGCAGTACCTCCGGCCCTCCCCCAAGCACCACCCCATCGACCGCTGGGTCAAGCCCGAGGAGTTCGTCCACTGGTCCGACGTGGCCCGGGACGTCGGCTTCAAGGGCGTCATGGCTGGCCCCCTGGTGCGCAGCAGCTACCGCGCCGGACGGCTGTGGGCCACGGCGATGGAGCGCTGGGGACGCCCGATCCCGGAGCACCTGTCGCACCTCGCGGCGGCGACCTCCGACCCGGCGCGGCAGGAGGCCGCGGCGTTGGTGGCGCGCGCGGGCCCGCGCCGTATCCTGAACCCCAACGCCCGCGGCCTCCCGTGGGCCCTGCCCCACTGATCCAGGAGTCCGAGCGCCGTGTCCGACCAGCCCGAGAAGAAGACCGGCCGCATCGCGCAGATCCGCCAGGCGTACCGCGCGATCAAGTCCCTGGACCGCAACCTGGGCTGGTGGATGCTGCTCGCGGCCGTTGGCTCCGCCGCCGTGGTCATCGGCATCGGGGCCCTCATCGGGGGCGGCTGGTTCTGGTACTCGATCGTCGTCGCCATCCCGACGGCGATCCTCGCGGCCGTGTTCGTCATGAACCGGCGCGGCAACACCGCGATGTACGGCGCGCTGGAGGGTCAGCCGGGAGCGGCCGGCGCGGCTCTCATGGGGATGGGGCGACGGGGGTGGTACGCGACTCAGGAGCCGGTCGCCATGGACGGCGCCCGTGGCACCCGGCCGAGCGACATGGTCGATGCCGCCATGGTGTTCCGCGCGCTCGGCCGCCCGGGCATCGTCCTCATCGGCGAGGGTCCCACCGGGCGGGTCACCAAGCTGCTGAAGCAGGAGGAGAAGAAGGTCGCCCGGGTCGCTCCCGGTGTCCCCATCCACCTGTGGGTCGTGGGCGACGGTGACGGACAGGTGCCGGTCAAGAAGCTCTCTGGTCGGCTCACCCGGATGCGTCCGGTCCTCACCAAGGCCGAGACGGCCGTCGTCAACAAACGCCTGAAGTCCCTCGGCGGCGTGCGACCGCCCATCCCCAAAGGCATCGACCCCACCCGCGCCCGCGTCGACCGCAAGGCCATGCGCGGGAAGTGACGAACGGCCCCGGCTCGAGAGCCGGGGCCGCAGTGGTGGACGGGTCAGAAGCGCTCGCCCGCGAGCTTGCGCATCGAGACCCCCAGGAGGACCTGGACCAGGCCCAGCGCCATGGCCATCGCGCTCACACCGAAGGCGAGGACCGAGGTGAAGAGGGAGGCGCGAAGGAACGAGCCGTTCATCACCGTCGCGCGGACCGGGTCCTCACGGTCGAGCTCGGCGTAGGTCTTGCCGCCGGAGGCCTCGAGCGCGTGCTGCTCGATGATCTGCGCCTCCGAGTACGCAGTGAGCGGGCCGTTGACCGCCTTGCCCGCGTTGCTGGCCGCGTCCTCCGACACGGTGATGTTCTCGCCGGCCAGCTCGGACTGAACGAGCACCCACGTTGCCGCGCCGCCGACGAACATGATGGCGCCGATGATCGCGACGATGAGACCCGAGATCTTGACGAAGCCGAGGCCGCTGCTGATGCCCGCAGCGTCTGCTGCCGGCCTGTTGGTGGTCGTGTTGCTCATGTCCGCTCCTGCCCTAGTGGTGATGTCGGGATCTCTCTGCCGACACCATGATTCTCCTACGCTGCGTAGTAGTAGAGCAAGCCAGGACGTTGTCTCCTGCGTCACAGGGGCGTTCGTGCCGTGATGGTGGCTCGGGCTAGGGCCGCACGATCCGCGTCCCCGCCGCCACGTCGTGGTACGCCCGTCCGTCCTTCGAGGGGATGAGGGCGGGCAGGACGAGGCAGAGGACGACAGTGCGCACTGCCACCTGCAACGGGAACGCGCCGGGACGGACCTGCCACACCTGGAGGCCGAGCAGACGGTGACCGACGGTGGACCCCGTGAGGGAGACGAGCAGGAGGTTCTCGGCGACGAAGACGCCGAGGATCACCCACGAGCTCTCCGGCACACCGAGGAACAGGGGCGGCTGTGACCCCGGCTCGACGACGAGGTCGTACGGCAGGAGCCCGAAGACCACAAGTCCGCACAGCACCCAGTCGATCAGCCAGGCGCCGACCCGCCGCGGGAGCGTCGCCGACGAGGCCGCCTCGGGCAGACCCGCGGACGAACCGGACGCGGACGGCATACCTGGTTCTCCGGGTTTCGGCACCACGACACTGTATGCCGCGGGCGTGCGGCAGCAGTCTGCCGCCGGCAGGTGCAGCGAGGCGCGGTCTGGAAGGCGGGCGATTCATCTCAGTGATTGGATGGTCGTGCTGCG
Source organism: uncultured Nostocoides sp. (assembly GCA_937907685.1). GTDB lineage: Bacteria > Actinomycetota > Actinomycetes > Actinomycetales > Dermatophilaceae > Fodinibacter. Next base: position 1,756 of record CALCXF010000076.1, on the reverse strand, counting down.
TTACACCGCGGAAACACGAGGGTCACGGTCGGGAAACGCCTCCTTCGTACTGTCCTCACAACGCCCAGGGCCGTTCCGAGCCCTCCCGCCCGAACCAGGAGGTTCACAGTGTTCAGCTCTGCCGACGAGGTCCTCGAGTTCATCAAGGCCGAGGACGTGCGGTTCGTCGACGTCCGCTTCTGCGACCTGCCCGGCGTCATGCAGCACTTCAACGTGCCGGCACAGACTCTCGACAAGGACTTCTTCACGAACGGTCAGATGTTCGACGGGTCCTCGATCCGCGGGTTCCAGGCCATCCATGAGTCCGACATGAAGCTCGTGCCCGACCCGACGACGGCCTACGTCGACCCCTTCCGCCTCGAGAAGACGCTCATCATGAACTTCTCGATCGTCGACCCCTTCACGGGAGAGCCCTACAGCCGCGACCCCCGCAACATCGCGGCGAAGGCCGAGGCGTACCTCTCGTCGACCGGCATCGCCGACACCGCCTACTTCGGTGCAGAGGCGGAGTTCTACGTCTTCGACGACGTGCGCTTCGAGACCAAGGCGAACGCCTCCTACTACTACATCGACTCGGTCGAGGCCGCCTGGAACACCGGGCGTGCGGAGGAGGGCGGCAACCGCGGGTACAAGACCCGCTACAAGGGCGGCTACTTCCCCGTCCCCCCGGTGGACCACTTCGCCGACACGCGGGACAAGATCTGTCTCAACCTCGCCGAGGTCGGCATCACGGTGGAGCGCAGCCACCACGAGGTCGGCACCGCGGGCCAGCAGGAGATCAACTACCGCTTCAACACGCTGCTCCAGTCCGGCGACGACATGATGAAGTTCAAGTACGTCGTCAAGAACACCGTCTGGGCGCAGGGCAAGACCGCCACCTTCATGCCCAAGCCGATCTTCGGTGACAACGGTTCAGGGATGCACACGCACCAGTCGCTCTGGAAGGACGGCGAGCCGCTCTTCTACGACGAGCGCGGCTACGGCGGCCTGTCCGACATCGCTCGCTGGTACATCGGCGGACTTCTCACGCACGCCCCGGCGCTGCTCGCCTTCACGAACCCGACCGTGAACTCGTACCACCGGCTGGTCCCCGGGTACGAGGCACCCGTGAACCTCGTGTACTCGGCGCGCAACAGATCGGCATGCGTCCGCATCCCGATCGCCGGAGACAGCCCCAAGGCCAAGCGCATCGAGTTCCGCATCCCCGACCCGTCGAGCAACCCCTACCTCAGCTTCGCGGCGCAGCTCATGGCGGGCCTGGACGGCATCAAGAACCGCATCGAGCCGCCGGAGCCGGTGGACAAGGACCTCTACGAGCTGCCCCCCGAGGAGCACGAGGCCATCGCCCAGGTGCCCGGCAGCCTCCCCGAGGTGCTCGCGGCGCTCGAGGCAGACCACGAGTTCCTCCTCGCCGGTGACGTCTTCACCGAGGACCTCATCGCCACGTGGATCGAGTGGAAGCGCAAGAACGAGGTCGACCCCATCCGGTTCCGCCCGCACCCGCACGAGTTCGAGATGTACTTCGACATCTGACCTCGAGCAGTCCACTGACCTGCGCTAACGCGGACATGCGCCGATTGTGGGGCAAGGATCATGTCTCGGGTAGCGAAACGCCAGCGCCGATCTGGTCGGTCCCACCGCCACGTCCGCACATGGCTCCCTTCTGTGTCAAGACGCGTTGAGGATGTTGGTCGTAGGCTTGGTCATGGCGGGTCGGGGAAGTGGCTTGTCCGAAGTGCTGGTGTGGGGTTGTGAG
>CALCXF010000075.1 GCA_937907685.1 uncultured Nostocoides sp. | reverse complement strand
GGCGACAGCAGCTCGCGGGACGGCTGGCCGAGGTGCGGCACCGGATCGACGCCGCCCGGGACGCTGCCGGACGAGACGACGAGGTGGGTCTCGTGGTCGTCACCAAGCTCTTCCCGGCATCCGACCTGGATCTCCTCGCCGAGCTCGGCGTGGAGGCAGTGGGCGAGAACCGCGACCAGGAGGCATCACGGAAGGTGGCTGAGCTGGCGCACCGGAACCGGCTCACCGTCCACTTCATCGGTCAGCTCCAGAGCAACAAGGCCCCCTCGGTGGCCCGCTATGCCGACGTGGTCCAGTCGGTGGACCGGCCCAAGCTCGTGGGGGCCCTCGAGGGTGCCGCGGGGGCGGCTGGACGCCGGCTGGACGTCACGGTCCAGGTGTCGCTCGACCCCGACGAAGGCCGTGGCGGGGTGGCGCCCGAGGACGCCCGGGCGCTCGCCGACCTCGTGGCGGGGGCGCCGGCCCTCAGGCTGCGCGGCGTCATGGCCGTGGCCCCCCTGGACGGAGATGCGCGGGCTGCGTTCGCCCGCCTGCGGGAGGTCGGTGACGGCATCCGACGCGACCACCCGGAGGCGACGTGGATCTCCGCCGGAATGAGCGGCGACCTCGAGGCCGCCATCGCCGAGGGGGCGACACACCTGCGTGTCGGATCGGCAATCCTCGGTTCTCGTGCGTCACACCGGTAACTTCGGTCACGACGCACGGCGCCGATGAGGCGGGGCCGACGACCGAGGAGTACTTCATGGCTGGCGCGCTGCGCAAGACGATGGTCTACCTTGGCCTCGCCGAGGACCAGGGTCGCTACGACGACGAGTACGACGAGGACTACGACGACCACCGCGATGCCGACGACGCACCCGAGCACCGGGGCGCCGAGGTGACCCATCTGCCGACCCGCCATGCGGTGGCCCACGTCGTTCGGCCACAGGAGGGGGGTGGCATCACGCGGATCACGACGATCCACCCCCGCACGTACAACGAGGCCAAGACGATCGGCGAGAACTTCCGCGACGGCATCCCGGTCATCATGAACCTCACCGACATGAACGACGCGGACGCCAAGCGCCTCGTCGACTTCGCGGCCGGCCTCGTCTTCGGGCTGCGCGGGTCCATCGAGAGGGTCACCTCCAAGGTGTTCCTGCTCTCGCCTGAGACCGTCGAGGTCAACGTCGAGGAGAACCCCGCGGCGGCCGGCAGGGCCGTCTTCAACCAGAGCTGACGGGGCACCGTCCGCGCGCCGAGCCGCGTGGGTCACACTTCCTGCCATGAATGCCGTCAGCGACATCCTGCAGTTCGTCGTCTTCCTCTACCTGCTGGTGCTCATCGGACGGGTCGTCTTCGACTGGATTCGGATCTTCGCGAGGGAGTGGCGGCCGCGGGGGCCCGCGCTGCTCGTGGCGGAGCCGGTGTACACGCTGACCGAGCCACCCTTGCGGGCACTTCGAAAGGTCATTCCGCCGCTGCGCCTCGGCGGAGTCTCGATCGACCTGTCCTTCATGGTGCTGTTCTTCGCCGTCTACCTCCTCTACATCCTGCTGTGACGTCCCGAGACACGGCGCGAGCGGCCCACCTCACGCATCACGTGTCACGCGTGACGCGTGATCGCGTAGGCTGACGGCTCCGGAACCTCTGTGTCGCGCCCCTTCCCGCGTGCGCACCGGGGCCGGTGACAGTGACCCGTTGGCCACCCACAGGAGTTGAACATGGCTCTCACGCCAGAGGACGTCCTCAACAAGACGTTCACCCAGACCCAGTTCCGTCGGGGGTACGACGAGCGCGAGGTCGACGACTTCCTCGACGACATCGTCGCCGAGATGCGCCGGATGACCAAGGAGTCCGAGGACCTTCGGGGAGACCTCAACGACTGCCGTGAGGGCAAGGGCATGGCTCCGGTCGTGGCGCACCAGGTGCCGGACACATCGGCACGCGACCTCGACGACCTGCGCTCCAAGAACGCCACCCTGGCGGCCCGGGTCTCCGAGCTCGAGGGCACCCGTGGCGATCTCGCGGCGAAGGTCTCCGAGCTCGAGGGCACGCGCAGCGAGCTGACCGCCCGCCTCGGGGAGTTCGAGGGCAAGCGCGGAGACATCGAGGTGCGCAACGCCGAGCTCCAGGGCCGCGTCGGCCAGCTGGAGCACCGCAACGCCGAGCTCGAGGCGCAGACCCAGGAGGCCCAGGCCCTGCTGCAGGAGGCCCAGGCGCGTGCTCAGGCGCTCGAGACCCGCAACGCCGAGCTCGAGACGCGCTCGGGTCAGCTCGAGCAGCGTGCCGGTCAGCTCGAGCAGCGGGGCCCCCAGCTCGAGGCCCGCGTCCGCGAGCTCGAGGCTCAGCTCGGGGACAGCCGCACCCAGCTCTCGTCGCTCCAGGCCGAGCGGGAGCGTGATCAGGCCCGCCTCCAGGAGGAGGAGCGTGCCCGGGCGGCCGCCCGCGACCGCGCCGGAGCCGACGTCGACGAGCAGGTCGCGACGCTCCGCGCGCGCATCGAGGAGGCCGAGCGCGACGCGCAGGCCCGCATCGCGGCGGCGCAGCAGCGCGCGCAGCAGGCCGAGCGTGACGCCGAGCAGCAGGTCAGTGCCGCGGGACAGCGCCAGGGCGACCTGGACGGCCCGCTGGGCGCGGCAGCGCTCGCCGGTGCCGGCGGCGGTGCCAGCGCCGCTGGGGTCATCGCCCTCGCCCAGCGACTGCACGACGAGCACGTCACGGCGGGCGAGGCGCGCCGCGACGAGCTGGTCGCCGAGGGACAGCGTCGCCACGACGAGCTCATCGGCGCCGCGCAGCGTCGCCACGACGAGCTGGTGGGCACGGCACAGTCACAGCACGACGAGCTCGTGAACTCCGCGACCTCCGACCGTGACGAGATGTTGTCCACCGCTGCGGCGCAGCGCGAGGAGATGCTCACCGAGGCGCGCGAGCGCTCGACGGGCATGGTCGCCGAGGCTCAGCAGAAGAAGGCGGCCATCCTCGAGGAGCTCGGCCGGGAACGGGGTCTGCTCGAGCGCAAGATCGAGGAGCTGCGCGGCTTCGAGCGTGACTACCGGTCGCGGCTGCACACCTACATCCAGGGTCAGCTCGCCGAGCTGAAGCGAACCGTGGACGGTGTCGGCGACCTCGAGGCCACGAGTGACCAGCAGACGGCGCAGCCGCAGCCCGAGCGTCAGGGCTGACGGTCAACACACGAAGGGCCCGGCCGCGTGCCGGGCCCTTCGTCGTGTGACGAGCCGATGAGTCGGCGTCGTTCTGCGTTTCGTCGTTGAGAGAGGCAGGTGCAGGCCGTATCCTCGGCGCACCGGTCGGGCCGAAGGGGCCTGCCGCACACCCGGGAGTGGGAAAACCATGGTCAAGGGCGCGCTGTCCGCCGCCAGGCAGGTGGGCGCTGCTGCCGCTGCCTCCGCCCGCAAGGCCGTGGGGGGCAGGTCGTCGTCGCCGAAGGATCCTGCGAAGGGGGTTCGGGCAGCGGAGGGGACCCCCGCTCGCCGGAAGAGCGCGGGCGCGTCGAAGGCCGTTCCCGCAAAGGCCGTTCCCGCAAAGGCCGTGCCGGCGAAGAAGGTGGCAACCACGAGATCCGGGCCGAAGACCGCTGCGGTGAAGAAGGCCTCCGCCACGAAGAAGGCAGCCGCCAAGGCGCCGGCGCGGTCGGCGAACACCCCGAAGACGGTCCCGGTCAAGGCCGGGGCGGCGAGGGCGGCGGCACCGACGAAGGCCGCAGCGAAGAAGGCCGCACCGACGAAGGCAGCTCCGACCAAGGCAGCTCCGAAGAAGGCAGCGGCGAAGAAGCCCTCACCGAGGAGCTCCGCACCGAAGAACGCCCCAGCCAAGAACACCCCACCGAAGAAGGCCCCCGCGAAGAAGGCGGCACCGAAGAAGGTGGCGACCACGACGGGTCGGGCCGGCACCACCACCCCGACGTCCACGAAGGCGGCATCCGTGACGACACCCTCGAGCCGAGCGACGGCTCCAGCGACCACGCCACCGGCGCCGAGAGCGGCGGCGAAGAAGGCGGTTCCGGCGGTCCGCGAGGACGAGTCGCCGTGGACCGCCAAGGAGCTTCGCGAGGTGCGTGCCGAGCTCCAGAGCGACATCGAGCTGCTCCGCAGGGAGCTCGCGAACGCCGAGAGCGACCTCGTCCACCTCATGCGGGACTCCGGCGACGGCGCGGGCGACGACCAGGCCGACGCCGGGGCCAAGACCTACGAGCGCGAGCAGGAGATCTCGCTCGCCAACAATGCGCGCGAGATGCTCGAACAGACCGAGCACGCCCTCGAGCGGCTGGACAACGGCACCTACGGCATCTGTGAGTCCTGCGGAAGCCCGATCGGCAAGCTTCGTCTCCAGGCGGCTCCTCGTGCGACCCTATGTCTGCCATGCAAGATCAAGCAGGAGCGCCGCTGACCGCGGCCGACCCCACGCCGTCCACGCCGGCCCCGGTGCCCACCGGAGGCCGGCGGCGGCTGTATGCCGTGTTGCTGGGCCTCGCCGCGGCGACCCTCGTGCTCGACCAGGCGACCAAGGCGTGGGCGCTGGCCTCGCTGACCCCGGGCGAGGCGGTCGACCTCGTGGGGTCCGCGCTCCGGCTGAACCTCATCCGCAACCCCGGTGCGGCGTTCTCCCTCGGAGACGGCTCCACGTGGATCCTCACCGTGATCTCGGTCACCATCCTCGTCTTCGTCGGGGTCAGCGCACGCAAGGTCGGCAACCTCCCGTGGGCCGTCGCCCTCGGCCTGCTCCTCGGCGGCGCACTGGGAAACCTGGTCGACCGTTTCCTCCGCGCGCCGGGTCCCGGTCGAGGGCACGTCGTCGACTTCATCGACTACTTCGGGTTGTTCGTGGGCAACGTCGCGGACATCGCAATCGTCGTGGCCGCGGGTCTCATCATGGTGCTCACCTTCCGGGGCACCTCGCTCGCCGGGCCGGTGCACCGCCCCGGGCATGCAGATGGGTGACGCCCGTACGGTGCTCGTTCCCGACGGGCTCGAGGGTGAGCGCGTCGACGCGGCCATCGCCCGGCTCTTCGGCCTCTCTCGCACCCGGGCCGCCGACCTCGCCACGACCGGCGGGGTGAGCGTCAACGCCTCCAGCGTGGGCAAGAGCCACCGCGTGAGCGCCGGAGACATGCTCGAGGTGCTTCTGCCCGCGTCGCGGTCCGACGTCGCCCTCGAGGTCGTCGCCGAGCCGGTGCCCGGCCTGACCGTCGTGCACGAGGACGACGACATCATCGTCGTCGACAAGCCGGTCGGCGTCGCTGCGCACCCGAGCGTCGGGTGGACCGGCCCCAACGTCCTCGCCGGCCTCAAGGCAGCGGGCTACCGCATCTCCACGAGCGGTGCGAGCGAGCGCCGGGGCATCGTCTCGCGACTCGACGTCGGCACCTCGGGCCTCATGGTCGTCTGCACGAGCGAGCGCGCGTACTCGGTCCTCAAGCGCGCCTTCCGGGATCGACGGGTCGACAAGACCTACCACACCCTCGTCCAGGGCCTGCCGGACCCACTCGTCGGGACGATCGACGCCCCGATCGCCCGGCATCCGGGCCATGACTACCGGTTCGCGGTGATGGACTCCGGAAAGCCTGCCGTGACCCACTACGAGCTCCTCGAGGCGTTCCGCCACGCCTCACTTCTCGAGGTCCGACTGGAGACGGGCCGCACCCACCAGATCCGGGTGCACATGGCCGCCATCCGGCATCCCTGCGTCGGAGACGTGACCTACGGCGCCGACCCGGTGCTGGCCCGGCGGCTCGGCCTGGAGCGCCAGTGGCTGCACGCCGTGGGCCTGGGCTTCGAGCACCCCGGCTCGGGGGAGTGGGTCACCTTCGAGAGCGGCTACCCGCAGGACCTCCAGGACGCCCTCGACCGCCTCTGACCTCCCCGACGTCGTCTGTCGGATTGTCGGAACTCGCCGCACCATTCGGCGTGTCGCGGCATCCTCACAGACGAGGTCGGGGAGGCGCAGGATCGGGTCGGCGACACGGCCCCGACACGCCGGGCAGTGTCCCCGAGCCGACCTAGGATGGCGGCGATGTCCTCCCCGAACGCCACGAGCCCACCCGCCACCACCTCGACGCGCGGAACGACCAGCACGCCGAAGGGCTCCGACTCGTTCGTCCACCTCCACGTCCACACCGAGTACTCCATGCTCGATGGCGCGGCCCGCATCGGGGACCTCTTCACGCGGGCGGCGGAGATGGGGATGCCGGCGCTCGCGACGACCGACCACGGGTACGTCTTCGGGGCCTACGAGTTCTGGAAGAAGGCGCAGGGTACGGGCGTCAAGCCGATCATCGGCGTCGAGGCCTACCTGACGCCGGGCACCCACCGCACCGACAAGACCCGGGTCAGGTGGGGTGACGAGCGCACCAGCCCCGGGGACGACGTCTCCGGCTCGGGCGCCTACACCCACATGACGCTGCTCGCCCGTGACAACACCGGCCTGCACAACCTCTTCCGGATGGACTCGCAGGCCTCGCTCGACCAGGTCTACGCCAAGTGGCCGCGGGTCGACCGGGAGCTGATCGAACAGTACGGGCGCGGGCTCATCGCGACGACCGGCTGCCCCTCCGGAGAGATCCAGACCCGCCTGCGGCTGGGGCAGTACGACCTCGCGAGGCAGGCGGCCTCAGACCTGCGCGACCTGTTCGGGCCCGAGAACTTCTTCTGCGAGCTCATGGACCACGGGCTCGACATCGAGCGTCGCGTGCAGCGCGACCTGCTCCGACTCGCCCGCGAGCTGGGGCTGCCGCTCGTCGCGACCAACGACCTCCACTACACGAGCCCGGAGGACGCCAAGGCCCACTCGGCGCTGCTCTGCGTCCAGTCCGGGTCCACGATGATGGACCCGAGCCGGTTCAAGTTCGACACCGACGACTTCTACCTCAAGAGCCCTGCCGAGATGCGCCACACCTGGCGCGAGCTCCCCGAGGCCTGCGACAACACCCTCCTCATCGCCGAGATGTGCGACATCTCGTTCACCGAGGACGAGGGCCGTTACATGCCGCAGTTCCCCTGCCCGCCCGGGGAGAACGAGGAGAGCTGGTTCGTCAAGGAGGTCCAGCGTGGCCTCGCCGAGCGCTTCCCCGGGGGCGTCCCGGACTACGCGCAGCGGCAGGCGGAGTTCGAGACCGACGTCATCGTCTCCAAGGGGTATGCCGGGTACTTCCTCGTCGTCGCCGACTTCATCACCTGGGCCAAGGACCACGGCATCCGGGTGGGCCCGGGCCGCGGTTCCGGTGCAGGGTCGATGTGCGCGTACGCGATGAAGATCACCGACCTCGACCCGATCCCGCACGGCCTCATCTTCGAGCGGTTCCTCAACCCCGAGCGGCCGTCCCTCCCTGACTTCGACGTCGACTTCGACGAGCGCCGGCGCGGCGAGGTCATCCGCTACGTCACCGACAAGTACGGCAGCGAGCGCGTCGCCCAGATCGTCACCTACGGGACGATCAAGGCGAAGCAGGCGGTCAAGGACGCCGCGCGGGTCATGGGCCACCCGTTCGCGGTGGGGGAGCAGCTCACCAAGGCCATGCCGCCCGACGTCATGGGCAAGGGCGTGCCGCTGTCCGGGATCTACGACCCGCAGTACGCGCGCTACGGCGAGGGCAAGGAGTTCCGCGAGCTCGTCGCCACCGAGGCCCACCTCTCGGAGGTCGTCGAGACGGCCAAGGGCCTCGAGGGCCTCAAGCGGCAGTGGGGCGTCCACGCGGCGGGTGTCATCATGAGCAGCGAGCCGCTCATCGACGTCATCCCCATCATGCGGCGCCTCCAGGACGGCCAGGTCATCACCCAGTTCGACTACCCGAGCTGCGAGGCCCTCGGCCTGGTGAAGATGGACTTCCTCGGCCTGCGCAACCTCACGATCCTCGACGACGCCATCGCCAACGTGAAGGCCAACCGCGGGCAGGACATCGACCTCGACGAGCTGTCCAGGACCCTCGACGACAAGCCGACCTACGAGCTGCTCTCGCGCGGCGACACCCTCGGGGTGTTCCAGCTCGACGGCGGCGGCATGCGCACGTTGCTCAAGCTCATGCAGCCCGACAGCTTCGAGGACATCTCGGCGGCGCTCGCCCTCTACCGGCCGGGGCCGATGGGGGTCAACGCCCACACGAACTTCGCCCTGCGCAAGAACGGCAAGCAGGAAGTCGTCCCGCTCGACCCACAGCTCAAGGGCAAGCTCCAACCCGAGATGGTCGAGGCTCTCGACCCGATCCTCGGCACCACCCACGGCCTGGTGATCTACCAGGAACAGGTCATGGAGATCGCGCAGAAGCTCGCCGGCTACACCCTCGGCAGCGCCGACCTGCTCCGCCGGGCGATGGGGAAGAAGAAGAAGTCAGTCCTGGATGCCGAGTACGTCCCCTTCTCCGAGGGGATGAAGGCCAAGGGCTTCACCGAGCAGTCCATCGCCGCCCTCTGGGGCGTCCTCGTCCCGTTCTCGGACTACGCGTTCAACAAGGCGCACACCGCCGCGTACGGGCTCGTGTCGTACTGGACGGCATACCTCAAGGCCAACTACCCGGCCGAGTACATGGCGGCCCTGCTGACCTCGGTCGGCGACGACAAGGACAAGTCGGCGTTGTACCTCGGGGAGTGCCGCCGGATGGGCATCAAGGTGCTCCCGCCGGACGTGAACGACTCGATCGGGCAGTTCGCGGCGGTGGGCACCGACATCCGCTTCGGCCTCTCGGCGATCCGAAACGTCGGTCACCAGGTCGTCGAGGACATCGTGCGGGCCCGGGCGGAGAACGGCCGCTTCACCTCGTTCCGCGACTTCATGTCGAAGGTCCCGGTGGGGGTCTGCAACAAGCGGACCATCGAGTCCCTCATCAAGGGTGGGGCGTTCGACGGCCTCGCCGAGACACGGATGGGCCTCCTGCGGGTCCACGAGGAGTACGTGGACGCGTTCGTCGCCGTCAAGCGGCAGGAGGCGATCGGTCAGGACAGCCTCTTCGGGGCGTTCGGGGACGACGGCGGTGCTGCCAGCGGTGCCGACCTCATGGGCCTCGCCCCGGTGCCGGGGGTCGAGTGGGACAAGTCGACCCTGCTCACCTTCGAGCGGGAGATGCTCGGCCTCTACGTCTCGGACCACCCCCTCCTCGGACTGGAGCACGTGCTCACGGCGCACGCGGACACCCCCATCGCCGCCCTCACGAGCGACGACGCCGGGAAGCCGGAGGGGTCCACGGTGACGGTCGCCGGGCTCATCACGGGGCTCCAGGTCAAGCGCACCAAGAAGGGGGACCTCTGGGCGATCGCGACCGTCGAGGACCTCGCCGGCGCGATCGAGTGCCTCTTCTTCCCCACCGCGTACATGACCATGGGGCCGCTGCTCCAGCAGGACACCGTGGCGGTCGTGCGGGGGAAGGTGAACCGGCGCGACGACGCCGTGTCGATCTACGCCCAGGAGCTCACCCTGCCCGACGTCAGCGACGGTCCACGCGGGCCGGTGGTCGTGACGATGGAGACCTCCAGGGCCACGGCCCAGCGCGTCGAGGAGCTGAAGGTGGTGCTGACGAACCACCCGGGCACCACGGAGGTCCACCTGCGCCTCGTCAAGCCCGGCCGGGTCGTGGAGGTCCGGCTCGACACCGCCTACCGCGTGAACGCCACGGAGGGTCTCTTCGGCGACCTCAAGGTGCTCCTCGGGCCCCGCTGCCTCACCTGACCCGCGCACGTCCCGGGCCCCGTGGGCGAGCGCGGCGCGTGCCGCATACAGTGACGCCCATGCCGAGCCACCGCCTGCCGACGGCCGAGCGCCGACCCCACGTCCGCGAGCACCACGGCCACCGGTTCGAGGACCCCTACGCCTGGATGCGAGACACCGAGGACCCGGCGTTCCGCGCCCACCTCGAGGCGGAGAACGCCTACGCCGAGGCCCACACCGCGCACCTGGCTCCGCTGCGCAGGAAGATCTACGAGGAGATCCGCTCGCGGGTGAAGGAGACCGACCTGTCGGTCCCGGTCATGAGCGGCCCCTGGTGGTACTACGCCCGGACGGTCGAGGGCCGCCAGTACCCCTCGCACGTCCGCGCACCACTGGTCGACAAGGCGGTGCGCCCTGACCCGGAGGCGGACGCCGTCCCCGGTGAGCAGGTCGTGCTCGACGGCAACGTCGAGGCGGGGGAGAGCGAGTTCTTCTCCATCGGTGCCCTGACCGTCAGCGCCGACCACCGGTTCGTCGCCTTCGCCGTCGACACCTCCGGCGACGAGCGCTTCGACGCCACCGTCCGGGTCGTGGAGACCGGACAGGTCCTCGACACCTCGCTCACCGGCATCGGCTACGGCTGCGAGTTCAGCCGCGATGGCCGGTTCCTCTTCTATACGCGCCTCGACGACGCCTGGCGCCCGTACCAGCTCTGGCGGCACCGCGTCGGGGCGGACCCGTCCCAGGACGTGCTCGTCCACGAGGAAGCCGACGACCGGTTCTGGATGGGTGTGTCGTCGAGCCGGGACGAGCGGTGGCTGCTCATCGGGCTGGGGTCGAAGACGACCTCGGAGGTCCACCTTCTGGATGCCGACGACCCCGAGGGCGACTGGCGCGTCGTGGCCCCCCGACGGGAGGGCGTCGAGTACGACGTCGAGCCCGCCGGTGACCGACTTCTCATCGTGCACAACACCGACACCGCCGACGCCGACCTCGCCTGGGCGCCGATCGACGCGACGAGTGCCGAGCAGTGGGTGCCCTGGTTGCGCTCCGGCGAGGGTGAGCGCTTCGTCTCCGTCGACGCCTTCGACCGCGCTGCCGTGCTGTCGTTGCGCTCCGGCGGCCTGACGGCGCTCCGCGTGCTGCCGCGGGATCCGACCTCGCCGAGCGGATACGGGGACCCCTGGGACGTGCCGGTCGAGCAGCCCGTCCACTCCATCGGCCTCGGCGACAACCCCGAGCCCGACCAGGACGCGATCCAGGTCGTCGTGGAGTCGTGGGTGACGCCGCGCACGGTGCTCGACGTCGACCTCGACACGGGGGACAGCACGCTGCTCAAACGCCAGCCGGTCCTGGGCGGGGTCGACCTCGCCGACTACACCGAGCGGCGCGAGTGGGCCACCAGCGCAGACGGGACCCTCGTGCCGGTGTCCGTCGTCCACCACACGAGCGTCGAGGCGGACGGCACCAACCCCGGTCTCGTCACGGCATACGGCGCGTACGAGATCTCGTCGGACCCGTACTTCTCCGTCGCCCGGCTCAGCCTGCTCGACCGTGGCGTCGTTCACGCCGTGGCGCACGTCCGTGGGGGAGGGGAGATGGGTCGCCGGTGGTACGACGAGGGCAAGCTCCACGCCAAGCCCGCGACGTTCACGGACACCGTGGCGGCGGTCGACCACCTCGTGGAGACCGGTTGGGTGGCCCGCGACCGCCTCGGACTCGAGGGTGGGTCGGCCGGCGGGCTGCTCGTCGGCGCGGTGCTCAACCTCGCGCCCGAGCGCTTCCGGGTGGCCCACGCCGCCGTGCCCTTCGTCGACGCCCTGACGACGATGCTCCAACCCGACCTCCCCTTGACCGCCGGCGAGTGGGAGGAGTGGGGCAACCCGCTCGCAGACGCCGAGGCGTATGCCGTGATGCGCGCCTACGCTCCGTACGAGAACGTCCGCGCGGCGGAGTACCCCGCGGTGCTCGCCACGTCGAGCCTCCACGACACCCGCGTCTACGTCACGGAGCCTGCGAAGTGGGTTGCCCGGCTCCGTGAGACCGTGACGAACGACCCCGACACCAGACCGGTTCTCCTTCGCACCGAGATGGCCGCCGGCCACGGCGGCCGCAGCGGTCGGTATGCCGCGTGGGAGCAGATCGCGTGGGAGTGGGCCTTCGTCCTCGACCAGCTCGGCGCCACCGAGCGCATCGACGGTCGGTGACCGCCGCGTGGACCTCCGCGGTCAGCGGGTGAAGAGGATGGGACTCTGGCTGCGGCCCATGACGCGCAGCGCCGTGGAGCCGACGTGCAGTCCGTGGAACCCGCCGGCCCCCCGGCTGCCGACCACGGTGAGCGCCGCACCACGACTGCGCTCGACGAGGGCACGCACCGGTTCCTCCCGAACCACCTCGTAGTCGACCTTGACCTCGGGGTGCTCGGCGCGCCGTCCGGCGAGCGCTGCCTCGACCCGGTGTTCGAGGTCGGACTCGTAGGCGCTCCAGCTCGAGTCGCTGGCGAGGGTCGGATCGCTGGCACTCCGGGGCTCCCAGGCGTGGACGACGTCGAGCGACGCGTCCGTGAGGACCGCCTCGTCGAAGGCGACCGCGAGGGCTCGCAGGGAGGGCTTGGAGCCGTCGACGCCGACGACGATCCGGTCCAGGCCTGGTTCGTCGGCCCCCTCGTGGCCGACGACGAGCACGGGGCAACGCGCGTGGGTGACGACCTGCATCGCCACGGCGCCGACGCTGGCCCTGCTCAGCACCCCGTAGCCCATGGCGCCGACGACGACCAGGGCCGCGGTCCGGGAGGCGTCGACGAGAGCCTGGCTGGCATAACCGTCCCTGGATGCCGTCGTCACCGGAAGGGCCGGGTCGACCGCATGCGCGTGCGCCGTGGCCTCGGTGAGCAGTCGCTGCGTGTGGGTCGTCACGACCGAGTCGTCGGCCAGCGCACCGAAACCGAGCATCGGAAGGTCGGGAGCGAAGGCGTGCAGCAGATGGAGCGTCATCCCACGGGCGCTGGCGACCCGGGCGCCGCGCCTCACGCCGGCCATGGAGAGTGGGGATCCGTCCACCCCGACGACGACTCTGGGCCCACGCATACGGGTAGCTCCGATCCAGTGCTGCCTGGCGACGGGCCCTCACCAGGTGCCGCTCGGTGACGTCGTCCGCCGTCGTGGGGTCGGTGTCCCCACCAGTCCGACCGTGGCACGACCGGCGTGCGGACGCAAGGGCGGAGCCGCGCCGGGAGGAGTCGACGTCGACCGACGATGACCGCTTCCCGCCCTGGGGCCGGCAGGCTCAGTCGTTCCGGACGACGATGGGCGGTTCGACGATCTCGTTGCGGGGGGTGAGGGCGGTCATGCGGTGAATGAACCCGCCGGGGAGCAGCCCGGAGACCGGCGTGACACTGGCCTGCGGTCCGTCGACCTCGACGAGCAACAGGTGCGCCTGGGCGCCCCACGCGGTGGTGTGTGCCTCCTCGAACCCCCTGGGCACCTTCTCGTCCAGCTGTCCCGAGGCACCGGAGACGACGTAGCAGCGTCCGTCGGCCTCGCTGACCTGGAAGTTGTGCTCGTGGCCCGAGAGGACCAGCCGCACACCGGCCCGCGCGAACAGTGGCAGCAACGCGTCCTGCATCTCGGCGTCGGGCTCATGGTCCGGCCCGGCCGTGTAGAGCGGATGGTGCGAGAACGGGATCACCCAGCGACGTCCCGGGGGCGCGAACGTCGCCGCGAGCCAGTCCTGGTGCTCCGGTGCCTGGAAGTAGCGGTGGATCCGTTCGTCCTCGGTGTCGAGGGAGGTGTCCAGGCAGGCCAGCACCAGGTCGGCGCCGTACCGCAGCCGGTAGAAGAGCCCGGGCGAGACCGAGGCCGTCTCCAAGCCCTGGTGGAATCGCTCACGGATGTGGAAGTTGTCCTCCATCTGGGCCCGGTCGTCGCTCCCTTCGGCGTCCGCGCTGTCGTGGTTGCCGATCGCGGGGAAGACGGGGACCCTGGCGATCGCGAGGCGGTATGGCTGGAAGAAGCTCGAGTACCAGTCGTCGTCCTCCCCGCCGCCCTCCTGGTCCACCCGGCCATCCTCTCCCTGGTAGACGTTGTCGCCGAGGGAGAGGACGAACCGCACGTCGTGCTGGGCCACGAGCGTCTCGACGACGTCGGCGATGCGCCGCTGCCTCCGGCTCGACTCGGAATCGGCGCGGATGCCGACGCCGTAGTCGCCGATCGCGGCGAAACGCACGGGGGGCGTCGGGGTGTCGGGGTGGGGCCAGGTGCGGACCCGCAGGTCGTACCGGCGGCCCGCTGCCTGGAGGTCAGCCCCTCCTCGTTCCGACGGCACCCAGTCCCACAGCTCGCCGCCGGCCCATTCCTGCCCGTCCACGAGGACGCGGTACCGGTAGTCCGTGTCGGGGCGAAGACCGTCCACCCACACCCAGGCGCGGTCGTCCGTGGAGGCCTCGGCGGCCACCGCACCGTCGAGGTCGAGCAGCTGCACCGTCGCGGTGCCGAACGGCTCGGCCCCCTCGCCGATGCAGGTCGTCCGACCGACGAGCTCGGGGAGCCGGTCGTCGTCGACGATCTCCCACCGCCCCGACGGCTGGCGCTCGAAGAAGAACGCGCCCCATGCCACGAGCGCACGCTCGTGCGTCAGGTCCACGAGGTGGATGAACTCCTCACGGTGGATCTCGGGTGCGGTCATGGGGCGATCATGCCCCGGATCCCGGCCGACGGGCGTCCAACCCCGGATGCCGAGCTCTCGGGCATCCGGATCTCTGGAGGTCGGCCTCCGGGCTGGGCGCGCTCCGGCTTACGCTGTGGTGCATGACTGTGCTTGCCATCGAGTGGGACGACACCGCTGGTCGCGACGGCCACGGGGCCGTGCGGCTGCTCGACCAGACCCTGTTGCCCGTCACGACGGCATACCGCGTGATCGATTGCGTCGACGACCTCGTGGCCGCCATCGCGGAGCTCGCGGTGCGCGGCGCCCCGGCACTCGGCGTCGCGGGGGCGATGGGGGTCGTCCTGGCGATGGACGAGGGCCTCCGGGAGGGCTGGGGGGAGTCCGACGTCAGCGCGGCGGTCGACCGGGTGAGGCATGCCCGCCCGACAGCGGTCAACCTCGCCTGGGGGGTGGACCAGGTGCGTCCGTTGATGCCCGGGGGACGGGATGCCGTCCTGGCAGCGGCTCGTCGGGTCGCCCGTGAGGACGAGGAGGCCAACCGGCAGCTGTCCCGGCTCGGCGCCGACTGGTTGCTGGACCGCCTGGACCGGCGCCGGCTGCGCGTGCTCACCCACTGCAACACCGGCGCCCTGGCGACCTCGGCATGGGGCACCGCGCTGGGGGTCATCCGCGAGCTGCACGACCGGAACCGGCTCGAGCTCGTCTACGCCGACGAGACCCGACCTCTGCTGCAGGGCTCACGCCTCACAGCCTTCGAGCTGGCGGCAGAGGGAGTCCCCCACGTCGTCCAGGTGGACGGTGCAGCGTCGTCGACGGTCCTGCGGGGACTCGTCGACCTCGCCGTGGTCGGTGCCGACCGGGTCGCCGCGAACGGGGACACGGCGAACAAGATCGGCACGGTCGGTGTCGCGCTCGCCTGCCGCGACGCCGGCATCCCCTTCATGGTCGCTGCTCCATGGTCCACGGTGGATCTCTCCATGCCGGACGGCTCGGGCATCGAGATCGAGGAGCGCCCTGGCGAGGAGGTCACCGAGCTCGCCGGTATCCGCCTGGCACCGGAGGGGACCCGCGGCTTCAACCCCGCCTTCGACGTCACGCCGGCTCGCCTCGTCGACGCCGTGGCGACCGAGCACGGGGTCGCAGAGCCGAGGTCGGGGCGTGACTTGGCGGAGGTCCGAGCGCTCGCACTGGAAGCCGCCGCCTCGCTCTGAAGGACAAGCCTTCACGTTGGCCAAATGAAGATATCATCTTCATATGCGTACACTGAAGGACTCAGCTTCACGATGTGTTCTGCTCGGTGATGTCGTCGGCTCACGTGCGGCCGCCGACCGTCGGGACCTCCATCGAGCGGTCGAGGGAGCCCTCGGCGTCGTCAACGCCCGGGTACCGGCAGTCACCGAGCTGCGCGTGACCGTCGGTGACGAGTTCCAGGGGGCGTACACCAGGCTGGGGGCCGCAGTCGAGGCCGCGCTGCACCTTCGGCTTCTGCTGCTGCCGGCGATCGACACCCGGGTGGGCATCGGTCGTGGTGCCGTCACGATCCTGGACCCGGAGCGCGGGATCGAGGACGGCCCCGCCTGGTGGGCAGCCCGCGCGGCCATCGAGGAGGTCGAGCAGGCGGCGGGCCGCCCCGCGACGCGGCACCTCCGAACGGCCTACCGGATCTCTTCCGAGGGCCGTGCGGGGCTGGGCTCCGCCTCCTCGGTCGCGGCAGCGGTCAACGCCACACTGCTCTGTCGGGACCATCTGGTTGGCTCCTTCTCGGACCGGTCGGTCCGACTGTTGAGGGGGCTCATGGAACCTGACACGACCCAGAGCGAGCTGGCGCAGAGCGAGGGCATCAGCGCTTCTGCCGTGTCCCAGCGCGTGCGTGCCGACGGCATCGGCGCCGTGCTCGCCGCCCAGGAGCTGCTGCGGGGGCTCCCGTGACCTGGCTCGCGGTCTGGCTCATCGGCGTCGCCGCGGCCGACCTCGCGCGAGCCGGAGGAAGGCCTCTCGTCCTGCGGGGCTCGGTCGTGCTCGGCTCGGTTCTCGTCGGTGCCGGCGTGATCGCGGTGGTCGCCGTTCTCGCCGGGCTCACCGCTCCCGCCGACCTCGTCGCCCTCGCCGCCTCCATCGTCCCCCTCACCCTGTGGATCCGGTTCTCTGCCCAGGCGGTGACCACGGGTGCGGGCCACTGGCCGGCTCTGGCCGCCCTCGCGGCCGGTACTGTCTGGCTCGTCGCCTTCTCGGGGTGGGGATCCCGAGCGGGCGGGCTGCTCGAGCAGTGGCTGGAGTGGGCCGACCTTCCCGTCGTCGGTGAAGGCACGTCCACGGCACGAGTGCTCCTCGTCCTCGGGCTGCTGCTCGTGAACCTGTCCACCGCAAACGTTCTCGTCCGGCTCGTCCTCGTCAGCGTGGGCGCGATGAGACCGGTCCACAGGATCGGGAATGGCACCGAGCCCCAGCCGTCCGACCAGCTGCGCGGAGGCAGGCTGCTCGGGCCGATGGAGCGCCTCCTCATCCTGGGCCTGGGCCTGTCCGGTCAGCTCACGGCCGCCGGACTCGTCATCGCGGCCAAGGGGCTGATCCGTTTCCCGGAGCTGCAGTCCAAGCGGGACGAGCGCACGACGGTGGAGGGCGTCGGCATCGACGAGGTGACGGAGTACTTCCTCGTCGGATCCTTCGTCTCGTGGCTCCTCGCCCTGGGAAGCCTGGCCCTCACACGCTGAGGATGTTGCCCTTCCACTCCTGGGGGAAGTCGGCCCTCGTGTTGCCGGCGACATGGAGGCGATAGGTCATCGTCGCCGCCTCCTCGAGGTTGAGCGCACGACGCAGCGCCATGGAGACGCTGTCGCCCAGCGCGGAACACCCGTGGTGGGCGAGGACGACGGCGTCATGGTCCCGTGCGGCCTCGGCGGCCGCATCCGCCACGTCATGGGAACCGGACGGCAGGAACGGCACCCACCCAGCGCTGCCGAGGTAGTACTGGTGGTCCAGCGTGGTGAACCTGATCGGGACGCCGAGCATGTCGACCAGCAGGACGTACTGCGGATGCAGGTGCACGATCGCCCGGACGTCCGGTCGCACGGCATACGTCCTCTGGTGAAGCCTCCACTCGACGGACGGGCGGTCCACCCCTGCCCGCTGCTCCCCGTCCAGGGTCATCTCCGCGAAGTCCTGCGGAGTGAGCCGGTCCAGCCAGGTTCCCGAGCCGGTGACGAGAAACCGGTGGCTGTCGGGCAGGCGGACGGAGAGGTTCCCGCCGCTGGCTTGCACCAGGCCGCGGTCGACGACGTGCCGTCCGGCGTCGACGAGCTCGGCGATGAGGGTGTCACGATCATCCGTCATGCCCGAGAGTCTCGCGTATGCCGGGCTACGCGCGCCTGCCCGACAGACGTGACGGCGCCCGCGAGGAGCCGCGGGCGCCGTCGTGGTGCGGGTGTCAGCTGGCCACGCGCTCCTGCTGCGTGGTGTTGCCCTCGATCACCTGCTGGCCGCCGGTGTGGCTCACCGAGATCTTGCGCGGCTTCGCCTCCTCGGCCACGGGGATGGTGAGTGACAGCACGCCATCGGAGTAGTCGGCCTGGATCTGGTCCGAGGCCACGCCGTAGCCGAGGGTGAGCTGCCGGGCGAAGGTGCCCGCCGGGCGCTCGTGCGACAGCCACTGGACGTCTCCGTCGGTCTGCTCGCGGCGCTCGGCGCGAATCGTGAGGGTGCGGTCCTCCACGTCCACATCGATCGTCGAGGGGTCGACGCCTGGCAGGTCGACCTTGGCGACGAAGCGGTCACCCGTGCGGTAGAGGTCCATCGGCATCGCCGCCGAGGCCGGGGTGCGCAGGGCACCGGAGAGCATGCGGTCGAGGTCGCGGAACGGGTCGAAGGTGGTGGTTGCCATGGTGTTCCTCCCTGTGGTGTTGGGGGCACCTGCCCCGTGATGTATATGAGTGGCAACGACTCAACTTTGCATCGTGTTCCCGACGCATGTCAAGTGGTCGTGGGTGCAGCGGCACGCCGCGATGAATTTCGGGGACTGTTCTCGGCCGGGAAACCCGGGGCGCCGTGTCACCGTTGGAGGAGTGACGGGCCCGATGACCGTGCCCGCTGAGACGAGGGATCGACACGATGGGCTTTCTCGACAAGCTGCTGGGCCGCACCCCCACCCCGCAGGGCCAGTACCCAGGTTCCCCGAGCGGCGCCGGCCCGGCATACGGAACCGCACCCCGACCCGGTGGCAGCGAGGACGAACGGGCCGTCGCCCGGTACCGCTACCTCCTGCGCACGGCACCACCTGAGCAGCTCGAGGCGATCCACGCAGAGGCGTTCGCCAAGCTGACTCCTGAGCAGCGCCAGCAGCTGCTGCGCGACCTCTCCGCCGTCGCTCCGGAGGAGGCCGGTTCGTCAGCCGAGCCGGCCGACCTCGCTCGGGCGGCGACCCGCGCCGAGATGCGGTCTCCCGGCACCTTGCAGAACACGTTCTCGCGTGGTTCCTTCGGCGGCGCCGGCATGGGCATGGGCGGGATGGTCGCCGGGTCGATGATGGGCACCATTGCCGGTGTGGTCGTCGGATCCGCCATCGCGAACTCGCTCTTCGGCGGCTACGACCAGAGCCCCGAGGCGCAGGAGGCCGGGGACACCGGCACCGGCGAGGGAGACACCGGGGGCGGCGACACCGGCGGCGACACCGGGGGCGACACCGGTGACGGGAGCTTCGCGTCGGACACCGGTGGCGCCGGTGGTGGCGACTGGGGCGGTGGCGGTGGCGACTGGGGCGGTGGTGGTGGCGACTTCGGCGGCGGAGGTGACTTCGGCGGTTTCTGACCTCACGACGTCGTGCGAGCCGTGCGGCGGGCACCGAAGACGACCGCTCCCAGGGTGAGCACGGCGATCCCGGCCACGACGGAGGGCAGCGGAAGAGTCGCCGCAAGGGCGAGACATCCGCCGAGCCCGAACACGGCGAGAGCAGTCGACCACGTCGAGCCCCTCAGCGTGAGCGCCGAGGCATTGGCGATGGCGTAGTACACGAGCACGGCCAGTGACGAGAACCCGATTGCGGACCGGACGTCGACGAGGAGCACGACGACGAGAACCACCGCTCCGACGGTGATCTCCGCGTGGTGTGGTCCGCGGAAGCGGGGGTGGACGGCAGCGAGGCTGTGCGGAAGGTGGCCGTCCCGTGCCATGGCGAGCGTCGTCCGTGAGACGCCGAGGAGGAGTGAGAGCAGGGAGCCGAGTGCGGCCACGACCGCGGCGAGCCGCACCAGTGGCTCGAGCCAGCCGGTCCCGGCAGCGGCCGCGGCGGCCGCGACCGGCGCGGTGGTCATGGCGGTGCCGTCGGGGCCGAGCACGGTCAGGAGGGCGACCGCGACACTCGCGTAGACAAGCAGTGCCACGGCGAGCGC
>CALCXF010000074.1 GCA_937907685.1 uncultured Nostocoides sp. | reverse complement strand
CTGCCCGGGCGGGGTGCCGGACGGGGAGCACTCTGGCCGGCCTCACGGGCGGCGGGCGCCACCGGCGCTGCCGGGGCAGGCCCTGAGGGGGCCGGCGCGGCAGGAGCCGTCTCGGCGGGAGCCGGCGTTGAGGGCGAGGATGGCGCTGATGCCGCCGGCGCCGCCGGCGCGGCTGGGCGAGACGCCGGGGCCGGACCGGGAGCCGGTGAACTGGTCGCCGGGGCCGGCGAGGCTGCCGCCGCAGGAACCGCCGCCGGTGCGGGGGATGCCGGCGCCGATGGTGCGGACTCGGCAGCGGCTGGAGCAGCCGCTGCCTTGGCCGGGGCCGCGCCGGCGGTCTTCTTCGCGGGGGCAGCGGCCTTGGGTGCGGCTTCCGGGAACTTCTCCCGGTAGCGCCGCACCACGGGGGGCTCGATGGTCGAGCTGGCGCTCTTGACGTACTCGCCCATGCCGTTGAGGCGCTCGAGGAGGACCTTGCTGGTCACTCCGAGCTCCTTGGCAAGTGCGCTCACACGGACTTTAGACACGTTTCTCCTGTCCAGGTCCGGGCACTGCGCACGGACCGTCGTTACAGCTGGGGGGTGCTCATCGCTGAGTACTCATCGGGTGCTCATCAGCGTCAAACCCGCTCTCGGTTCTTGCTCTCGGACGGTTGGCCCTGCGTGTGGACCCTGACCCAGTCGTCGACCGCTGTGTGGTCCGGTGGCGTGCTGCTGCGCAGCGCGCGCCCGAACGCCCGACGGCGGACGGCCAGGTCGAGGCACGAGACGACCGGGTGCAGCCATGCGCCACGCCCCGGACGACGGCGCTCGGGGTCCGGGACGACGACGGGGATGCCGTCCGCACCGGGCCCGAGGACCACTCGCAGGAGTGCCGACCGGCTATCCGCCCCACGACACCCGATGCAGGTGCGCACCGGGTGGCCGGGCCGGAGTCCAGTCCGGTCGGTCCGCACCACTCTACCGCCTACCCGCGGTCGGGCGCGTCACCAGTGCGCTGCCCCGCCGGGACCGCCCCGCCGGTGTCGGGTCGGATGTCGATGCGCCACCCGGTGAGCTTGGCGGCGAGGCGGGCGTTCTGCCCCTCGCGCCCGATGGCGAGCGACAGCTGGTAGTCGGGGACGACGACTCGCGCGGACCGCAGCTGACGGTCGACGATCTCGACCGAGGACACCCGCGCGGGTGACAGCGCCGCCGCGACGAACGTCGCAGGATCCTCGGACCAGTCGACGATGTCGATCTTCTCGCCGTGCAGCTCGCTCATGACGGCCCGCACCCTGGCGCCCATCGGGCCGATGCAGGCCCCCTTGGCGTTGAGCCCCGGAACGGTCGAGTGCACGGCGATCTTCGTGCGGTGCCCGGCCTCTCGAGCGAGCGCCGCGATCTCCACGCTGCCGTCGGCGATCTCGGGCACCTCGAGCGCGAACAGCTTGCGGACGAGGTTCGGGTGGGTGCGGGACAGCCCGATCTGCGGGCCGCGCAGGCCTCTCTTGACGGACACGACGAAACAGCGAAGGCGCTGGCCGTGCACGTAGGACTCCCCCGGCACCTGCTCGGCAAGCGGAAGGATCCCCTCGACGCTCCCGAAGTCGACGGTCACGTGCCGGGGGTCGGGGCTCTGCTGGATGATCCCGGCGACGATGTCGCCCTCTCGACCCTTGAAGTCCCCGAGTATCGCCTCGTCCTCGATGTCCCGCAGTCGCTGGACGATGACCTGTCGAGCCGTGGCCGCAGCCACCCGGCCGAACCCGGTGGGGGTGTCGTCGAACTCCGGGCCCAGCTCCCGCCGTGCGCGCGCAGGGTTGCCCTCCTCGTCCAGCTCCCCCTCGAGCGCCGGCACCTCGAGCTCCTCGCGGGCCCACACGACGACGTGCCCCGTCTTGCGGTCCAGCTCCGCGCGGGCGTGACGGTAGTGGCCCTCGCTGCGCTGGTACGCGAGAAGGAGCGCCTGCTCGATGGCGGGGATGAGCACGTCCAGCGAGATCCCGCGCTCACGTTCGAGGGCGCGGAGGGCGGCGAGGTCGATGTCCATGGTCAGCTCTCCCTGCTCTCGTCGGGACGGGCGAACTCGACCTCCACCACCGCACGCTCGATGCCGGCATACGGCAGCGTCTCCCTGCGAGCGGGAGTCGCGCGGGTGGCCGGCAGGTCAAGCGTCACCGTGGTCGCGTCCGCAGCGGTGACCCGGCCGGTGACGTCGACGCCGTCGTGGCGGGCTGTGACGAGCCGGCCGACGTTGCGGCGGAAGTGGCGAGGCTCGGTGAGGGGCCGACCGACTCCGGGTGAGGAGACCTCCAAGGTGTAGGGCTGCTCCCCCAGTGCGTCCGAGCGGTCGAGCGCCTCGCCGACCAGGCGGGCGGCGTCGGCGACCTCGTCGAGAGAGAGCGGCTCGATGCGTTCGGTGGCCGACTCGACGTCACCGAGCTCACGGTCGAGGAGCACCTTGACGATGCGACGCTTGCCGGCCGGGGTGACGGTGACGTCCTCGATGACCAGACCGGCGCCTGCGAGGGCCTGCTCGAGGTCGGGCGTGATGTGCTCTGCGGTGGTCATCTGGCCCTCCCTCTCTGCAGTTAGCCGCCGGCCGGTGGCCGCCGACCACCACTGTAGGACACCTCTGGACGCACGTGGCGCGCGTGGAATGATGCGCGGATGGCGCTGGGACCAGGCGGGACGGTCGCTCGACGCACCGTCCTCTGGACCGCTCTGGGCGCCTTGGCGCTCCCCAGTGCCGGGTGCGGCATCCGGCTCGAGGACGACGCGCCGCGGCTGCCCCTGGTGCCGACCCGCACGCCAGTTCCTGCCGAGGCGGAACTCGTGGCCCTCACCCAGGACACGGCCGCGCTGGCCGAGGCAGCCGCGACGCTCGGCGGCACCCTCGGCAACACCCTGGCGACGCTGCACCGTCGCCAGGACACGGTCCTGACAACCACGCTCGTGGGTCAGCAGGTGCCCATGGATGCGTTGGCGGCCCCGCCGACGACCACGGCTGCGCCGCCGACGACGGGTCCAACGGGGCTGACACCAGCGGCGACGACGGCTCCTCCGGGACCGTCGGGCACGGCTCCACCGACGACCGACGGAAGAGCGGCCCTGGCCGCCGCCGAGGGCGCCGCCGCGGCATCGGCCGGCGACCTCGCCGGGGTCGGGCAGGACCTGCGGGGCACGATCGCGGCCCTGCACGCCCAACGGTATGCCGCGGCCACCGTGCTGTCGGGCCGCCCGCCGACCGTCCCCCACGATGCGGTGAGCGGGGAGCCGGTGCGCGCGCTCGCCGCGGAGACCGCTGCCGCGATCTGGATGTTCGAGGTGGTCAGCGCCCGGTCGCGCGGAGGGCAGCGGACGCGCTCGGACACCACTCTTCGGGCGCTGCAGGGTCTGCTCACCGACCAGGTGGCGGGTGGGTCACGGCCTGAGGACGCGCTCGGCCACCCCCTCCCCTTCGAGGTTCGGACCGCCGCCGACACCGCGCGGCTCGCCCGCCAGGTGCTCGAGGCGCTGAGGGCGGGATATGGCGCGCGCCTCGAGCCCGTCGTGACCGAGAGCGGCGCCGACGGGATGGCGGCGCTGACCCGATGGCTTGGGACCGTGGAGGTCGAGGCGCACCGGTGGGGCCTCGGCCTCCGGCCGTTCCCGGGTCTGGAGTAGGCGTGCCGGACATCCCGGTGATCCCGGCCGAGTGGCTGGCCCTCATGTCGCGCCTTCCACCGGAAGGGGGGCCGTCCGGCGCAGAATGGGCCGGCCGGGCCCAGCGACTGATGGGTGAGCAGTTCGCCCGGTGGCACCTCGAGCCCGATGGTCCGCTTCGCACCGGGTGGACCGCGGTGGTGGCTCCCGTGGTTCGGGACGGGGAACGGCTGGTGCTCAAGCTCGTCTGGCCGTGCGTGGACACCGATGCGGAGCCGTTGGCGCTCCGGCACTGGGCAGGGAACGGCGCGGTTCGGCTCGTCGCCGCCGAACCGTCCCGCGGCGCCCTGCTCCTCGAGCGGCTCGACGCCTCCCGGGACCTTCTGGGCGTGGACATCGACGAGGCCTGCACGGTCATCGGCACGCTGCTGGGCAGGCTCCACCGGCCGGCGCCGCCCGCCCTCCGACGGCTGGGACCGTGGTCCGAGGGGTGGATGGACGAGCTGCAGCGGAGGGAGTCACTGCCGCGTCGTTTCGTCTCCCGCGCTGTCGGGCTGCACCGTGAGCTGATGTCGCTGCCGGACCGTGAGGCGGCCCTGCTCCATGGGGACCTCCACTTCGAGAACGTCCTTGCGGGAGAACGTGAGCCGTGGCTGGCCATCGACCCCCAGCCCATCGCGGGCCACCCGGGGTTCGAGCTGCACGCCGTGCTGCGCAACCGCAAGGAGGAGCTGGGTACGGGACCGGCCTTCCGCTGGTCTGTCCGACGACGCGTGGAGCTGGTCTGCGAGGCGGCCGGTACGGACGTCGACCTGGCCCGGCTCTGGACGATCGTCCGGTGCGGCATCGAGGCCGTCTGGGCGCTCGACGACGACAACCCGGAGGAGGTGTCCTTCAGCATCACCCTCGCCAAGGCCTTGGACGACTGAGGCGGTGGACCGGCGCCCACTCGCGAGCAACCTCCCCTCTCTCCTGCGGCAGCCCGGACCGCCCCAGGGAACGTCCCGGCATACGGTGGAACGATGGCGAACCGGCTCGCGGACTCCCTCAGCCCCTACCTGCTCCAGCACGCCGACAACCCCGTCGACTGGTGGGAGTGGGGTGACGGGGCGTTCGAGGAAGCGCGCCGTCGGGACGTGCCGGTGCTGCTGTCCGTCGGCTACGCCGCGTGCCACTGGTGCCACGTCATGGCGCACGAGTCGTTCGAGGACGAGGAGGTCGCGGCGGCGGTGAACCCCCGGTACGTCGCCGTCAAGGTCGACCGGGAGGAGCGGCCGGACGTCGACGCGGTCTACATGGCGGCAACGACTGCCCTGACGGGCCACGGCGGCTGGCCGATGACCTGCCTGCTCACCCCGGACGGTGACCCGTTCTTCGCGGGCACCTACCTCCCCAAGGCGCAGCTCCTCTCGCTCCTCGACTCGGCTTCCGAGGTGTGGCGCACCCAGCGGGAACGGGTGCTGGAGTCGGGCGCGCACGTCGCCGCACGGCTCCGGGAGGTCACCGGCCCCCCTGCGCCGGCCGCCGTGGATGCCGCTGCCTGCGACACCGCCGCTCGACGCCTCCGCGCCGCGTACGACGAGGCGCGCGGCGGCTTCGGCGCGGCGCCGAAGTTCCCGCCATCCATGGTGCTGGAGTTCCTGCTCCGCCACCACGCCCGCACCGGCTCGTCCGATGCCCTGGCCATGGTGCGGGGGACGTGCGAGGCGATGGCCCGCGGCGGCATGTACGACCAGCTCGGCGGTGGCTTCGCCCGGTACTCCGTCGACGCCGACTGGGTGGTGCCGCACTTCGAGAAGATGCTCTACGACAACGCGCTGCTGCTGCGGGTCTACGCCCATCTCTGGCGGACCACGGGCGACGCCCTCGCGCGGCGGGTCGCGGAGGAGACAGCCGACTTCCTCCTCCGCGACCTGCGTACGCATGAGGGCGGCTTCGCCTCGGCGCTCGACGCGGACACCGTCGTCGACGGCCACTCCCACGAGGGCCTGACCTATGCCTGGACCCCGGCCCAGCTCGACGAGGTTCTCGGCCCGGAGGACGGCTCCCGAGCGGCGGCGCTGCTGGACGTCACCGACGAGGGCACCTTCGAGCACGGCTCGTCGACCCTTCAGCTGCGCCGCGACCCCGACGATCCCCAGTGGTGGGGCGTCGTGCGCGGGCGCCTCCTGGCGGCCCGCGAGGAGCGTCCACAGCCGAGTCGCGACGACAAGGTCGTCACCGCGTGGAACGGCCTGGCCGTCGCGGCCCTCGCGGATGCGGGTGCGCTCCTGCAGCGTGCCGACCTCGTCGAGGCGGCGGCCATGACCGCCGCCTTCGTCCTCGGCACCCATGACGTCGAGGGCACGTTGCGCCGCACCTCCCGGGGCGGCGTCGTGGGTGCGTCCCCGGCGGTGCTCGAGGACCACGGTGATCTCGCCGAAGGGCTCCTGGCGTTGCACGAGGCGACGGGCGACGCCCGCTGGTCCGAGGCCGCCGACACGCTCCTGGACCGCTCTCTCGAGCGGTTCGTCGATGCGGACGGGGTCGTGCACGACACGGCGAACGACGCCCCAGCCCTCTTCTCCCGCCCCGCCGGCAGGTCGGACAACGCCGAGCCGTCAGGCGCCGCCGCGCTCGCCGGGGCCCTGCTCACGGCATCCGCGCTCACCGGATCGACCCGACACCGCACTGCGGCGACGGAGGTGCTCGCCGCGTGCGGTGCGGTTGCGGCGCAGGACCCCCGCTTCGCGGGGTGGTCGCTCGCCGTGGCGGAGGCGGCGCTCGCCGGGCCACTCCAGGTCGCGGTCGTCGGCGAGGGACCTGTCGCGGACGAGCTCGTGCGAGTGGTCCGAGCGTCCAGCTCACCCGGGCTCGTCGTCGTCCACGGGATGCCGGACGCGCCCGGCATCCCGCTGCTCGCCGACCGCCCGCTCGTCGACGGGGGCCCGGCCGCCTACGTCTGCCGTGGGTTCGTGTGCGACCGGCCCGTCACCACGCCGGAGGACCTGCTCGCTGCCCTGAGGTCCTGACGGCGTCCGAGCTCGCCTCCGGGCCGCGGGCGTGCTCACGCCATCCCGCTCGACGGGCGGCCGCCCTGCGCACGCGTGGTGGAAACGTTTGCGCACATCCGCGAGAATGCGGCGGGTGAAAGCACCGGTGCCCCCTCCCGCACCTCCCCTGCCGGCCGGCATGAGCGAGGAGCGGCGGGTGATGCTTCGGGCACGCGTCGAGCGCTGGTGGCCCGACCTCCTTGCCGGCCTCACCCCGCTCTACGGCGCCCAGCGCGCCCCGATGCTCGCGGCGGACCTCGTCGGCCTGGCCAGCGCGGCGTATGCCGCCCGTCCGGACCGGCTCCACGTCCGGGACCTCGAGCGGATGCTGCGTCCGGACTGGCTGCAGGACCCGGAGATGGTCGGGTATGCCGCCTACACCGAGCGGTTCGCCGGTCACCTTCGCAGAGTCGCCGACCACCTCCCCTACCTGCGTGAGCTGGGGGTCACCTACCTCCACCTCATGCCCCTGCTGCGCCCGAGACACGGCGACAACGACGGCGGGTACGCGGTGGTGGACTACCGCGCGGTGCGCGAGGACCTCGGAACGATGAACGACCTCGAGGTTCTCGCCACGCGGGTCCACGACGCCGGCATGAGCCTGGTGCTCGACCTCGTCCTCAACCACGTCGCCCGAGAGCACGAGTGGGCGCGACGCGCCCGGGACGGTGACCCGGCATACCGGACCTACTTCCACGTGTTCCCCGACCGGAGCGGTCCGGACGCCTACGAGCGCACGCTGCCGGAGGTGTTCCCCGACTTCGCCCCGGGCAACTTCACATGGGACGACGCCCTCGAGGGATGGGTGTGGACGACCTTCAACGAGTTCCAGTGGGACGTCAACTGGGGCAACCCTGCGGTGCTGCGGGAGTACGCGTCGATCATCCTGGACCTCGCGAACCGCGGGGTCGACGTGCTCCGCCTCGACGCGATCGCGTTCATGTGGAAGCGCCTGGGCACCGACTGCCAGGGCCAGCCGGAGGTGCACGCCATCACCCAGGTGCTGCGAGCAGTGACCCGGATCGCGTGTCCTTCGGTGGCCTTCCTCGCCGAGGCGATCGTCGCGCCCACCAAGCTGCTCGACTACCTGGGCAGCGGCTCGTACTCCGGCAAGGTGAGCGACCTCGCGTACCACAACAGCCTCATGGTGCAGGTCTGGTCGATGTTGGCGTCACGCGACGTGCGGCTCGCCGAGCGGGCCCTCAACGGGCTGCCACCGAAGCCGCCGTCTGCCACGTGGCTGACGTACCTTCGCTGCCACGACGACATCGGCTGGGCCGTCATGGACGACGATGCCGCCGTCGTCGGCCTCGGTGGGCACGCGCACCGGAGCTTCCTGGCCCGGTGGTATGCCGGTGAGGTCCCGGGGTCGCCGGCCCGCGGTCTGGTGTTCCAGCACAACCGTGACACCGACGACCGGCGCACGAGCGGGACCGCCGCCTCGCTCGTGGGGTTGGAGTCCGCGGCAACCCCGGAGGACGTGGACCGTGCGGCATCCGCACTCCGTCTCGCCCACGCGATGGTGCTCGGCTGGGGCGGCATCCCCGTCCTCTGGAGCGGTGACGAGCTCGGCCAGCCGAACGACCCGGACTGGGCCGCCGAGCCGGGCCACGAGGACGACAACCGCTGGGCGCACCGGCCGCGGCTCGACTGGGTGCGAGCCGAACAGCGGCACGACCGCACGACGGTCCCCGGGAGGGTGTTCACCGACCTCGTCGAGCTCGTGCGAGCGCGCACCCGGTTGCCCCACCTCCACGGGTCGGTCGAGACCCGGATCGGGCCTGTCGACGACCCGGGCGTGCTCGTGACGCTGCGAGAGCACCCTGTCGGACGCTTCGTCGGCGTGCACAACGTGACGCCGGAGTGGCGCTGCTGGCCCGGCCGGCGCGTCCACGACCTCGGGGTGGCCGACGCCGAGGACGAGATCACGGGTGAGCCGCTCCCGTGGGGGGGCGACGGCAACGTCTGGCTGCCGCCGTATGCCGTTCTCTGGCTCACCACCGACGGCCCCTGACCGACGGTCGCCCGCCTCCGGGTGCTCCCCCTTGACCAGTGGGCGCCCGGAGACGCACTGGCTCTGGTCTGTTCGCCCGGTTCATGACGGTCCGCGGGGATGGTGGCGCTGTGGCAGCGCCATCCCCGCGGATCACCGCCACCCCGGCGCGTGGACCAGAGCCCGGATGCCGGGTGGCCGGCATCCGGACTGGCTCACCACCAGCCGAGGAGGTCGCCGCCGATGCGGACGATGAACGCGCCGACGACGACGACGAACACGATGCGGATGAACCTGCTGCCCTGCGCCACCGCTGTCCGGGCCCCGACATAGCCGCCGAGGAGGTTCGTCGTCGCCATGACGGCCCCGATGCCCCACATGACGTGGCCGCCGGGGATGAAGACGGTCAGGGCCCCGAGATTGGTGGCGAAGTTCGCGATCTTGGCCTTGGCGCTGGCCTCGAGGAACGCGTACCCCATGAGCCCCACGAGCGCGAACACCAGGAACGACCCCGTCCCCGGGCCGAGCGCGCCGTCGTACACGCCGATGACGAACCCGGTGAGCATCGCGAAGACGGTGTGGCGGTGCCCCGAGAAGCGCAGCACCGTGGCCTCGCCGAGCGAGGGCGTGAACAGCGTGTAGGCACCGACCGAGATGAGCATGACGAGGATGATCGGGTAGAACGCCGTCTTGGGGATGTGCAGGCCGATGAGCGCCCCCACCACGGCACCGACGTAGGCGACGCCGGCCATCGGCAGGGCCGTGCGCAGGTCTGGGCGGACCCGGCGGTAGTAGGTCACCGACGAGGTGGCGGTGCCCCAGATCGAGCCGAACTTGTTCGTCGCGAGCACCTGGGCGGGGGTGGCGCCGGGCACGCCGAGGAGCAGCGCGGGAAGCTGGATGAGCCCTCCCCCGCCGACCACCGCGTCGATCCACCCCGCGAGGAAGCCCGCGAGGCCGAGCAGCGCGACGACCTCGAGGCCCGGGTCGGTCACTGCCCGGCCGACCAGCGGTCCACGATGCCGAGGATGTCGAGGAGCTCGTGGGCATGGGCGTCGGGCATCGCGGTCACCTCGACCCGCTGTCCGTGCGGGATGTCGGAGTGCGGGATCCACACCGCCCGCATGCCGACCTGCTGGGGGCCGTGCACGTCCTCGAAGATCCGGTCCCCGACATAGACCGCCCGCCGCGGTTCGACAGCCAGCTCACGACAGATGGCCCGGAAGGCCTCCGGGTGGGGCTTCACGTGGTCGAGCTCGCTGGAGTACAGGTCGGCGTCGAGGAGGTCGAGCACCCCGTCGCGCTCGAAGATGCCCCGGTGGTAGTCCCGGCTCCAGATGGTGTTGGAGAGCACGCCCACGCGGATGCCACGCGCACGCAGCCCTTCCCACAGCGGACGCACCTGCGGGTCGGTGTGGGTGTGCGGCTCCCAGAAGCCGCGGTAGGCCGCGAGCGCCAGGTGGTGCCGGTCGTGGGCGGCGTCGACCCCGGCCGACTCGAGGATGTCGGCGAGCGCCGCCGAGGAGTGCTCCTCCCGGCCGCGGCGCCAGGCCTGCTCCTCCGCGGCGAGGATCCGGTCGGCGAGGCGATGGGCCTCGTCGAGGTCGGCCTGGGGCACGTCCGGTGAGTCGACCGGTATGCCGTGGACCTCCCGGGCGAAGACCCGCCACTGTTCCGGCATGTCGACCCGGTGCCAGGGCGTCAGCGTGCCGCCCCAGTCGAAGACGACCGCCTCGACGGGCTGGGTCACGCGCGCCCGACCTCGGCGAGGATCTCTGGCACGGCCGAGGCGACGGCCACCTCCCGGCGCTCTCCCGAGCGCCGGTCCTTGACCTCGACCGTCCCGTCGGCGAGGCCGCGACCGACGACGACGATCGTCGGGACGCCGATGAGCTCGGCGTCCTTGAACTTGACGCCCGGGCTGGCCTGGCGCCGGTCGTCGAGCAGCACCTCGACCCCCTGGCCCTCGAGTTCGCGGGTGAGCTCCTCGGCATACGCGAGGACCGACTCGTCCTTGCCGGTCGCGACGACGTGGACGTCGGCGGGGGCGATGGCTCGTGGCCAGACGAGGCCCAGCTCGTCGTGGTTGCCCTCGGCGACGCACGCGACGGCACGGGAGACGCCCACCCCGTAGGACCCCATGATCACCGTCCGGAGCCTGCCGAACTCGTCGAGGACCCTGAGGTCGAGCGCCTCGGCGTACTTCGTGCCGAGCTGGAAGATGTGGCCCATCTCGATGCCGCGCGCCGACTCCAGGCCGTGGCCACAGGACGGGCAGGCGTCGCCGTCGCGGACGTCGGCCGCCTCGATCGTGCCGTCGCCGGTGAAGTCGCGGCCTGCCACCAGGTCGAGGACGTGGTGTCCGGGCTCGTCGGCCCCGGTCACCCACACCGTCCCCTCGCTGACCCGGGGGTCCAGCAGGTAGCGGATGCCGGAAGGGCGTCCGGCTCCCAGCACCCCTGGCCCGATGTAGCCCTTGGCCAGGACGGCCCGGGCCGCGAAGTCCTTCTCGTCGAAGGCCTCCACGGCGGCCGGCTCCACCTGCGCGCCGAGCCGCTTCTCGTCGACGTCGCGGTCACCGGGCAGGCCGACCGCGAGCGGCTCACGGGTCCCGTCCGGGTGGACGAGCATGACGAGCACGTTCTTCAGGGTGTCGGCAGCCGTCCACGGGCGGTTGTCGCCGCGGGGGAACGCCTCGTTGAGGTGGTCGACGAGGGTGTCGATGGTGGGGGTGTCCGGGGTGTCCTCGACGTGGGCGGCGGGGACGTGTGAGGCGTCCACGGCATCCGGCACCGGCACCCGCACCGCCTCGACGTTCGCGGCGTACCCGCAGTTGGTGCAGCGCACGTAGGTGTCCTCGCCGTTCTCGGCGGTCGCGAGGAACTCCTCCGACTTCGAGCCGCCCATCGCCCCCGCCATCGCCTGGACGATGACGTAGTGGAACCCGAGCCGGTCGAAGATGCGCACGTAGGCGTCGCGGTGCAGCTGGTAGCTCTTGTCGAGCCCCGCGTCGTCGATGTCGAACGAGTAGCTGTCCTTCATGACGAACTCGCGCCCGCGGAGCACGCCGGCGCGCGGCCGCGCCTCGTCGCGGTACTTGACCTGGATCTGGTAGAGCGAGAGAGGCAGGTCCTTGTAGGAGCTGAACATGTCCTTGACCGCGAGGGTGAACATCTCCTCGTGGGTCGGCCCGAGGAGGTAGTCGTTGCCCTTTCGGTCCTTGAGCCGGAAGACGTTGTCGCCGTACTCGTCCCAGCGCCCACTCGCCTCGTAGGGCTCGCGGGGCAGCAGGGCCGGGAAGAGCAGCTCCTGCGCGCCGATGGCGTCCATCTCCTCGCGCACGATGGTCTCGACCCTGCGGAGCACCTTCAGGCCCAGCGGCAGCCAGGTGTACATGCCGGGGCTCACCCGCCGGATGTACCCGGCCCGGACGAGCAGCTGGTGGCTCGGGACCTCGGCGTCCGCAGGGTTCTCGCGAAGGGTTCGCAGGAACAGGGACGACATGCGCATGGCCACGGGACAGCTCCTGGGTCGTGGGGCGGGCTCGCCAAGGATAACGAGCAGGCGGGGTGCCGTTCACGGGCGTTCCTGGGCGCTCAGCTAGCGCTGGGTCTCCTCGTAGCGCGCGCGCGTGCCGAAGTCCTCGAAGCCCAGCCGCAGGTAGAGGTCGTGTGCGGGGTTGTCGACGTTGACCGCGAGCCACGCCTCCGCGCACCCGGCCTTGCGCAGCGCCCGCAGCGAGCGCGCGACGAGGTGCGCGCCGAGGCCGCGCCCGCGCCACCCCGGCACGACACCCACCTGGTCGATCCAGTCGTCGCTCAGCGTGACGAAGCCGACGGGTGCCGCGAGCTCGTCCAGCACGACGCGGGACTCCCCCGGGCGGAACCCCGCCTCGGCCTCGAGGTCGCTGACCCACACGTCGAGCGCGGTGTCCGGGAAGCCCGGACGCTCGGCGAACGACAGCCGGTATGCCGTGTGGAACAGCGCCGCCGTCTCGCTGGTCCAGCGCTCGGACCGCAAACCCTCGGGGCGCTTGACCCTGGGAACGTCCACGAGGGTGTGGCGCATGACGTGCTCGGCGAAGGTACGCCGTAGCCCGATCTCGGCGAAGAACCGGTCCGAGTCCGCCGACGTCGACTCGGCGATCACCCGTAGCAGTGAGCCCCCTGAGTGCTCCCGGCACCACCTGACGAGCTGCTCGCCGATCCCCTGCCATCGTGACGAGGGATGGATCAGGCCGGTCGCGGTGCGTTTCCCCGAACCGTCGAGGAACACGGACGCCGCCGCGACGAGGTCACCGGTCTCGTCTCTGCCTCCAATCCCGCTGCCCGACAGGAAGAAGCGCCGCAGCGTCGCCTCCTCCGCGAGCAGCGGGAGCCCGCCGTCGGTCGCGAGGCACCGGCTGGCGAGGCCACGCAGCGCCGGAAGGTCTGCCTCCGAGAGCCGCTGCCACACCAGGGTGGACACGAGGACCTCAGCGGTGTGCCGCGAGCAGCGCCGAGAGTCCAGCGACGTCGGAGAGCGGTGCCGGGGCGCCGAGCGTGCGGAGCCTGCCGGGTGTACCGGCCGTGCCGAGGGCCATGGTCCATCCAACCATCCGGCCACCTCGTCAGAGCAGCACGGTCGAGAAGTCCCCTACCTCGCGGAACCCGATGTGCTCGTAGGTGGCTCGAGCAGCGGTGTTGTAGTCGTTGACGTAGAGCGTCACGAGTGGCGCCGGCCCCACCATGACCTGCTCGACGACGCTCGCCAGCATCGGGACGGCGAGCCCTCTCCCCCGCAGCCGCGGTGCCACCCAGACACCCTGCAGCTGGGCGCAGCCGAGAGCCAGGCTCCCGATGTCGGTCTTGAACACCACCTCGCCGCCCTCGATGACGACGTAGGTGTGGCCACGAGCGGCGAGCGAGACGAGCGAGGACCGGTAGCCACGGTCACTACCCCGGTACGGCGGGTAGCCGATCTCCGCGGTGAACATGTGCTCCGCCGCGGGCAGCACCAGGTCGACCTCGGCGGGTCGGGCAGGTCGAACCCTGCGGTCGAGCGGCACGCCGCGCCTCGAGGGGAGGTCGTCCGCGACGAGGAGAGGCTGGTGCTCGCGGACAGCCCGAGCAGGCCCCCAGGAGGGCTCGAGGTGCCGCCACAGGTCCTCGACCTCGGCGCGGGGGCCGAACACCGAGGCGCACCGGCCACGCCACCGCCGGACCCGGTCGGCGAACGCCCCCCGGCTCTCCTCGGTGGTCGCCACCGGCACGACGTTGGCACTCGCCCAGCACAGGGACGTCAGCTCACCTTCGGTGCGGTGACCCAGGACGCTCGAGAGGGACCCGGCACGCGCACCCTCGAGGATGCGGGCCGCGACGAACACGCCGCTCGGCAGGTCGCGGGCACACACGTCGAGGGCCTCGTCCCGGTCGGCGAGCGACAGAGGACGAGCTGCGGAGCGCGTGCGCAGCACGGAGCCAGCCTAGGGCCACGCGCTCCGGTGGACCCTGCTCGCGTCGGCAGGGTCCACCGTTCACCGTCAGGCGTGAGCCACCGACTCGACGACGGGTGCGGGCCGTACCGCAGGGGCCATCGCGCCCTGGCCTCGTGGCCGCCAACGGCCCACAACCTCGCCGATCCCCCAGCCGAGCGGGACGGCCGACAGCACCATGAGGGCGAGACCCACGACCTGGGTCCCCGTCACGCCCAGGGACTCGTCAGAGACGACCACGACGAGCGGCGACCCTGCGACCACCACCGCGCCCAGCGTCCGCGCCACGGCCCCGCCGCGCAGGACAGCGGCCATGCCGACCGCGGCCGGCAGCAGCACCATTCCCTGACCGGCGAAGAGGATGAGGGCGGGGAGCCCCGCGAGGCGCCACCACGCCGATCGTCCGGAGACCCGGGCCGCGTGGACCACCCCGACGCAGGTGCCCGTCACGGCCCCGACGCCGAGGATGAACAGTGTCCCCGACCACGAGAACTCGGGCGAGGTGGTGAGCAGCCGCATGAAGAGCCGGGCGACGGCGCCCCACACGACGCCCGCCGTGAACCCGAGCGCAGCGGCGCGCAGCAGCCGCATCACCAGACCACCGGAAGGCAGGCCAGGCGCGCGCCGGCGGCACCGGTGTGGTGGTCGGTCGCCAGCGCGTGGATGACGACAGAACGGTTGCCGGCGAGCGGCACGAACGGCACGGACGCCGTCGCCGTGCCCGCGCCGTCGTCGACGGTGATGTCGAGCCAGACCTCGGTGTCCTCGCTGATCTCCGTGGGCGTGACCCCGGCCAGCACGTCGGTGTTGTAGTGGCCGAGCGCCGCAGCCCCGTTGCCGGTGACGCAGGGGCCGACGTGGAGGTGCGCCCCGAAGGTGTCGCCCTCCGCGCCGTCGATCCCCCGCACGCGCAGGACGGCGTGGGAGGAGGCGCCCGACGAGACGATCTGCACCTCGGCGGTGGCCCCGTCGAACGGACCCACGGCGCCGGTCTGGAGGTCGGAGAGTGCGCCTGAGGCTCGCACGACCGGACCACGGTCCCCCGCGAGGGCCGGCACGGGAAGGGCGCACAGTGCCACGATGGCGGCGATCGGCACGAGCTGGCGGGAGGTGTTGGGCATTGGGGTTCCTCTCGGGTCGTGGCCGCGGAAGTGCGGACACCAGCAAGACGTCCGGCGCTGCCGCCGCGGGTGACGCCGACGACCCACAGACCTCGACGAACCGGTGGCCCGGATCTCGTCACCTCGACGTGTCACCCGAACGTCCGGCTCGTGCGTCTGCTCCCGTGATGGAGGTGGCGTCGCTCGGCGTGGACGGCTCCCCGGTCGTCTCGGATGCCGGGCCGCTCGACGTCGCGCTGATCTTCGACCTCGAGGCCGCGTCGCTGACCCGGCTCGCCCGGTTCTACGTCGACGACAAGACCGCGGCCGAGGACCTCGTGCAGGAGGCCTTCATCCGGTTTGCCCGCAGCTCCGGGAGGATCCGGGACCGGTCCAAGGCGGCGTCGTACCTGCGCTCGATCGTCATCAACCTCGCGCGGGACCACAACCGCCGTGGCCTCGTCTCCTGGCGTCATCGGCCTCCCGCACAGCCGGACGCCCCGTCGGCCGCCGAGACGGCCGAGGAGCGGGCCGAGCGCGCGGCCGTCGTCGACGCCCTCCGCGCCCTCCCCCGCCGTCAGCGGGACTGCGTCACCCTGCGCTACTACTACGACATGCCCGTCGCCGAGATCGCGACGACGCTCGGACTGTCGGCGAACACCGTCAAGACGCACCTGCAGCGTGGGCTCGACACGCTAGCCACCACCTTGGAGGCAGACCGATGACCCACCTGGAAGACCGGATCGCCCATGCCCTGCGCACGGAGCCGACCACGCCGTCGCCCGACCTGTACGACCGCGTCGTCGAGAGCATCGAGGCCGACCGGCAGCGGCGTCGCCACGGTCTCATCGTCCTCGCCGGCGGGCTGGTCACCGCTGCCGCCACCGCCATCGCCGTCCTGGCCCTCACCCCCCGCACGAAGAACGGAGCGCTCACCATGCCCTGGTGGATCGTCGAACTCGGCACGACCCTCGTCCTCGTCGCCATCGCGCTGTGGCTGGGGCCCTTCATCAAACGCTTCGGGCGGGCCTACGCCGCGGACGTCTTCCACGACAACCCGCTCACCGGCAAGAGCTTCCTCGTGCTCACCGACATCGTCTACTACCTGATCTTCGCGGCGTACATCCTCATGACCGCGAACTTCGCGCCCCAGGACGACTGGGACTTGACCACCGGGCTCGTCACCGCCCAGCAGGTGCAGGAGTCGGTGATGCGCATCGGCGGCATCCTGCTCGTCATCGGCATCCTGCACGGGCTCAACCTCGTGCTCATGCCGGTGCTCGGCCGCTTGTTCTCGCTCAACCGGAAGCTGTCGGCCTCCCAGACGGAGCACCACCCGTCACCATCGGACTGGTGAGCACGGGGGCGCCGAGGTCGGCGTTGTCGAGCACCCACATTGCGTGCGTGGCGGGCTCGTCGTCGGCACGGTAGAGGCGCTGGCCGCCGACGTAGCGGGCGTTCCCCTCGGGTGCCGGGTCGGCGGACGCCGCGTCCGGTCGGCGGGGGTGGGACGACGCCGTCGAGGGGTGCGGACGGCATCCGGTCGAGGCGGTCAGCCGACGGTGACCGACGGAGCGCCCACCGACGCCTCGTCCACGGGTTCGCCCATCTCCTCGGCGATCCGCATGGCCTCCTCGATGAGCGTCTCGACGATCTGGCTCTCCGGCACGGTCTTGATGACCTCGCCACGGACGAAGATCTGGCCCTTGCCGTTGCCGGAGGCGACCCCGAGGTCGGCCTCGCGAGCCTCACCGGGTCCGTTGACGACGCAGCCCATGACGGCGACCCGCAGTGGCACGGTCATCCCCTCGAGGCCGGCGGTCACCTCGTCGGCCAGGGTGTAGACGTCGACCTGCGCCCGGCCGCACGAGGGACAGGAGACGATCTCCAGCTTGCGGGGCCGCAGGTTGAGTGACTGGAGGATCTGGATGCCGACCTTGACCTCCTCGACCGGCGGGGCCGAGAGCGACACGCGGATCGTGTCGCCGATTCCTTGGCTGAGCAGGGCGCCGAAGGCCGTCGCGGACTTGATCGTCCCCTGGAACGCGGGGCCGGCCTCGGTGACGCCGAGGTGGAGCGGCCAGTCGCCGCGCTCGGCGAGCATCTGGTAGGCCCGCACCATGACGACGGGGTCGTTGTGCTTGACCGAGATCTTGAAGTCGTGGAAGTCGTGCTCCTCGAAGAGGCTCGCCTCCCACACCGCTGACTCGACGAGAGCCTCCGGGGTCGCCTTGCCGTATTTCTCGAGCAGCCGCTTGTCGAGCGACCCCGCATTGACGCCGATCCGGATGCTGGTGCCGCGATCCTTCGCGGCGCGCGCGATCTCCTTGACCTGGTCGTCGAACTTCTTGATGTTGCCGGGGTTGACCCGGACGGCGGCACAACCGGCATCGATCGCGGCGAAGACGTACTTCGGCTGGAAGTGGATGTCGGCGATGACCGGAATCTGGCTGTGCTGGGCGATCTCGGGGAGCGCGGCTGCATCGTCCTGGCTCGGGCACGCGACCCTGAC
Organism: uncultured Nostocoides sp.; assembly: GCA_937907685.1. Taxonomy (GTDB): domain Bacteria; phylum Actinomycetota; class Actinomycetes; order Actinomycetales; family Dermatophilaceae; genus Fodinibacter. The sequence continues at coordinate 1,938 of CALCXF010000074.1, read as the reverse complement.
GATGTCGCAGCCGGACGCCGTCAGCTCGGCGATCTGTTGGAGCGTGCTGTTGACGTCGGCGGTCAGTGTCGTCGTCATCGACTGGACCGAGATGGGGTGGTCGCTGCCGACGCCTACCTTGCCCACCTGGATCTGCCGGGTCTTCCGGCGAGGAGCCAGCACCGGCGGTGGTGCGGCGGGCATACCGAGGCCGATGACAGTCATGGGATCAGGTTACTTCCAGCCGGTGGCCGGCCATCGATCAGCCTGAGCGCGCTCCGCCGCGGACGCGTGGAAGCTCAGGACTCGAGGTGCACGGGCACGACGAAGTCGCCCACGATCAGCACCATGCCCATGACCAGCATCGCCGACGCGACGACATAGGCCACCGGCAACAGCTTCGCCGCGTCGACGTAGCCGGGGTCGGGGCGACCGCGCAGCCGTGCCAAGCCGCGACGCAGCCCCTCCCAGAGCGCGCTCGCGATGTGGCCGCCGTCGAGCGGCAGCAGCGGCACGAAGTTGAACATGCCGATGAAGAAGTTGAAGCCGGCGATCAGCATCAGCAGCGAGACCACCTTCTCGTTGACCTGGATCTGCTCGTGTGCGGCCGTCTCGCCTGCCAGCCGGCCGCCGCCCACGATGCTCACCGGCCCCGTCGGGTCGCGCTCCTCCAGCCCGAAGATCGCCTGGCCGACGTCGAACACCTTCATCGGGAGGGTGGCCAGTGCCTTGACCACGTCGACGGTCATGTCACCCATCTGGTCCAGCGTGTAGAGAGGACCCCCGGTGGTCGCATAGGTCTCCGGGCGCACGCCGAGGAACCCGACCGGCTCCGGCTCCGTCGCGTCCATGCTGAGGAACCGCGGCGTCACGGTGGTCTTGGTGTCGATCACGACCAGCTCGCCGTCGCGCTCGACGACGATCTGGGCGCGGCCGTCGCCGTTGTCGCGGATCAGCTGCTGGACCTGCTCCCAGCTGTCCGCCTCGACGCCGTTGAACGAGACGATCCGGTCGCCGGTCTCGATGCCGGCCTGGTAGGCCGGCGTGGGCTGGTCACGGATCTCCTCCTCGGTGCAGACCCGGCCGGACTCCTCGGCCGGGACGACGCACGCCTGCACCTCGTCGACCGTGGTGTTGGCCACCTGGTCGGCGGCGTTGCCCCAGGTGGCGAAGACCGCGGCGAAGATGCCGAACGCGATGAGGAGGTTGACCGTCGGCCCGCCGGCCATCACGACGACCTTCTTCCAGGAAGCCATCTTGTAGAACAGCCGGTCGGCGTCGTCGGGACCGACCAGCTCCCACTCGGCGGCGCGAGCATCGGAGATCAGCTGCGTGAACATTCCGGTGTTGGACTTTCGCACACGGGTGACCTGACGCCCGTCCGCGTCGTAGGTGACCTCGTCAGCCAGCTTCTCCGCACCCGGGGGCAGCATCCCGACGATCTTGACGTAGCCACCGAGCGGGATCGCCTTGACGCCGTACTCCGTCTCGCCGGCCTGCTTGCTCCACACCGTCGGCCCGAAGCCGATGAAGTACTGCGTGACCTTCCCGCCGAACTTCTTCGCCGGGATCATGTGGCCGAGCTCGTGGAGGCCGATCGAGACCAGGATCGCGACCACGAAGACGAGCACCCCGAGGGTGTAGAGCAGGACGGCGGTCATCGTTGTCGTCGGGTCCTCAGGTCGATGGCGATGGTACGGGCGGCGGCTTCGCGCGCCCACGCGTCGGCGGCGAGGACGTCGTCGAGCGTGAGCTGCTCCCCCGAGGGTACGTCGTGGTCGGCGAGCACGGTGCCGATGACGTCAACGATCCCCGGGAACGGGAGCCTGCCCTCGTGGAAGGCATCGACGCACACCTCGTTGGCGGCGTTGTAGACCGCCGGCGCGGTGCTCCCGCGGCCGCCGGCCTCGCGTGCCAGCTCGACGGCAGGAAACGCGACGTCGTCCAGCGGCTCGAACC
>CALCXF010000073.1 GCA_937907685.1 uncultured Nostocoides sp. | reverse complement strand
GGGCCCGCCGCAAGGCGACGGGTGAGGCGGTCCACGCGCTCGTCGAGGCTGTCGGCAAGGACGTCCGTGAGCTTGCTGCGGCCTGCCAGCAGCTCATCGACGACACCGCCGGCGTCATCGACGAGCAGGTCGTGCTCACCTACCACGGCGGAAAGGTCGAGGCGACGGGCTTCCGGGTGGCCGATGCCGCCATGGCGGGTGACACGGGCGAGGCGCTCCGCCTGCTTCGGCACGCGATCGCCGTCGGCGTCGACCCTGTCCCCATCGTCGCCGTCCTGGCCCAGCAGGCCCGGCAGCTCATCGCGGTGGGGTCCGCGGGCCGGGGCCGCTCGGTCGACGTCGCCCGCGACCTCGGCCTGGCCCCATGGCAGGTCGACAGGGCGCGCCGCGCGCTCGGCGGCTGGACCGCCGACGCACTCGCGACCTGCGTGCACGCCGTAGCGGCGGCGGACTTCGAGGTGAAGGGCGGCGGGCGGGATCCCGTCTACGCCGTCGAGCGCTGCGTCCTGACGATCACCGGGCAGCACGCTCGGAACCGCACCTGAGCGTTTTGGCCGCGAGCGTCCACCACTGGTAAGTTTGGTCCTTGCGTGCGCGCTTGAGGTCGTGCGCGCACGAAGAACCATCCAGCGTCCGGCGTCCAGGGGTGTCCCCACGCCCGGTCCCGGCCCGCGACTGCCGCCCTCTACGGCATACCGACCCCACAGAAAGCACACGAACCAGTGGCGAACATCAAGTCCCAGCTCAAGCGGATCAAGACGAACCGCCTGGCGACCGAGCGCAACAAGGCGATCAAGTCCGAGTTCAAGACGGCGATCCGCAAGTTCCGCGAGGCCGCCGACGCCGGTAACGCCGACGAGGCCAAGCAAGCCCTGGCCGTCGCGTCGACCAAGCTCGACAAGGCCGTGAGCAAGGGCGTCATCCACCAGAACCAGGCTGCGAACAAGAAGTCCTCGATGGCCCGCAAGGTGGCCGGCCTCTGAGCGAGGCGCAGCACTGCGCATCGCGCCGTCAGGCCTAGCCCTCTCAGGCGCCGCGCCGCGCCACGACCTCCGCCACTGCGGCGAAGCGGTCGGGCGACAGGACGGCACCCTCACGGCGGATCGTCCGAGGGTCGACCCGGACGACCCGGTCGACCCGTACCTCGCTCGGACGCCGCTGGCGGTCCCACGCTCCCGTGCCGACGTCGACCCAGCGGGGCCCTCGTCCACGGCCGCTGGCGGGATGGCCGTCATGGTCCTTGCTCGTCAGCTGAAGGGCGAGGAGCCAGGGACCGTCGCGACCGACGAGAAGCACCGGGCGGTCCTTTCCGCGGGTGTGGTCCTCCTCGAACGGCACCCACGTCCAGACCACCTCGCCGGGGTCCGGTCGACCGTCGGGCCGTGGTGAGTACTCGGGGCTGAGCCGGCCGGTGAAGTCCCCGGGGTAGCCCGGCTCGACAGCACGACGCCGCACGAGCCAGGCGCGCAGCCGGGTGAGCAGGGAGGGGCTGGTCCTCGGGGCCGACGGCATGGCCGGAGCCAGTGGTGGGTGGGAAGTAGGCATTCGGGGACCGGGTGTGTTACAGGTTAGGCTTACCTAATACTGCGACGGCGTCTGCCCGAGATCTGCCCCGAGGAGCCCCACGTGAAGTCCGTCCGACGAGCGGTCGCCGCGAGCGCCGCCGCCCTGCTCGCCCTCACCATGACCGCCTGCGGTGAGGACGGCGGGGAGGAGCCCCTGTCCGACGACGCGCTCGTCATCTACTCGGGGCGCAACGAGAACCTCGTCGGACCGCTGCTCGAGAAGCTCGAGGACGAGACGGGCATCGACGTCCAGGTCCGCTATGCCGGGTCCAGCGAGCTCGCCGCGCAGCTCCTCGAGGAGGGCGAAGGCACCAAGGCCGACCTCTTCTTCTCCCAGGACGCCGGCGCGCTGGGGGCTCTCGCCAAGGCGGACCGGCTCGAGACCCTCCCCGAGGCCACCCTCGCAGAGGTCCAGGAAGGCTTCGCCGACCCCAACGGTCACTGGGTCGCCACCTCCGCCCGGGCGCGCGTCATCGCCTACGACCCCGCCCAGGCGCCGGAGGTCACCGAGATGACGACCGTCGACGCCGTCCTCGACCCGAAGTACAAGGGCAAGATCGGCTTCGCGCCGACGAACGCATCCTTCCAGTCCTTCGTCACCGCCCTGCGCGTGACCAAGGGCGAGGACGGGGCCAAGGAGTGGCTCGAGGAGTTCGCGGCGAACGAGCCGAAGGCGTACGACAACAACATCCTCGTCCTGGACGCGGTCGACTCCGGTCAGATCGCCCTGGGACTGATCAACCACTACTACTGGTACGAGCGAGTCGCGGAGAAGGGAGCCGACGCCGTGAAGGCGAAGATCCACTTCCTCGACTCCGACGACCCCGGCGCGCTCGTCAACGTCGCAGGCGTCGGCATCCTCGCCGGTAGCCCGCAGAAGGAGGCGGCGGTGAAGGCGGTCGACTTCCTCCTCTCGGAGGAGGGCCAGCGCTACTTCGCCGACGAGACCGCCGAGTATCCGGTGGTCGAGGGCATCACGTCGACGAAGCACGACCTCGTGCCGCTCGCGGAGCTCGAGCGCTCCAGCGTCGACCTCAACTCCCTCGACTCACTCGAGCAGACCCTGGCGCTCCTCGACGAGGTGGGACTCACCTGAGCACGATGACGACGCCGGAGGCGCGGGCCGACGACGCGACCCCCGCGCCGACGTCCCGGGGGCGTTCCCGCGTCCCCTTCTTCCTCAGCGCGCCGTCGGTCGTCGTCGCCGTGATCGCGCTCCTGCCCATCGCCTACCTCGTGGTCCGCACCGCAGAGGCCGGTGCGTCGCGCGTGGCGGAGATCGTCCTGCGCGAGCGCACCGTGCTGCTCATCGGCCGCAGCGTCCTCCTCGCCGCCCTGGTGACCTCCCTGAGCATCGCCATCGGGGTGGCGCTCGCGTTCCTGGCGACCCGCACCGACGTGCCCGGCCGGCGCGTCCTGGCCGGGCTCGCGCCGCTCCCGCTGGCGATCCCGAGCTATGTGGCGGCCTTCGCATGGATCTCGGCGGTGCCCGAGGTCGCCGGGCTCGCCGGCTCGGTCCTCGTGCTGACGCTCTGCTGCTACCCCTATGTCTACCTCCCCGTGCTCGCGGCACTGCGGCGCGCCGACCCCGGCGTCGAGGAGGTCGCGCGGAGCCTGGGACGCTCCCCGTCGCAGGTGTTCCGCGAGGTGACGCTGCGTCAGGTGCGACCGGCCGCCGCCGCGGGTGGCCTGCTTGTCGCGCTCTACACCCTGAGCGACTTCGGAGCCGTCTCGATCCTCCGCTACGACGTGTTCACCCGGGTGATCTACACGGCCTACCGGTCGAGCTTCGACCGCTCCACGGCGGCCGTGCTCTCGCTGATCCTCGTCCTCCTCACCGTCGCGATCAGCGTGGGCGAGTCCCGGGTCCGGCGCCGCGACATCGCCCGGGTGGGTGCAGGTGTCTCCCGCGCGGCCCAGCCGGTGCGGCTGGGTGGGCTCCGGTTCGCCCTCGGCGGCGCGGCGGGGGTCGTGCTCGCCCTCGCCCTGGCGTTCCCCGTCGGCTCGTTGCTCTGGTGGTTCCTCAACGGCCTGTCGGCCGGCATCGACGGAGTCCACCTCGCCGAGAGCGTCGTCGCGACCACGTGGATCGCGCTCCTGGGAGCGGTTGCCTGCACGCTGGGCGCCGTGCCGGTCGGCATCCTCGCCGCCCGTCACCGCGGCAGGTTCACGACCGTCGTCGAGCAGGTCACGTATGCCGGGCACGCGCTCCCGGGGATCGTCGTCGCCCTGGCCCTCGTGTTCCTCGGTGTGCGGGTCGTTCCGTGGGTGTACCAGGAGGCCCCGCTGCTCGTGCTCGCCTACGTGGTGCTCTTCCTGCCGACCGCGGTCGGGGCGGTCCGCAGCTCGGTGGCCCAGAGCTCTGTCCGGGGCGAGGAGGTCGCCCGGTCGCTCGGCGCCACACCGACCGACGTGCTGCGCCGGGTGACCCTGCCGTTGGCGGCTCCCGGCATCGGTGCCGGGTCGGCCCTCGTGCTGCTCACCTGCATGAAGGAGCTGCCGGCGACGCTCCTGCTCCGTCCCACGGGCACCGATACCCTGGCCACCAGCCTGTGGACCCAGACCGGTGTGGGAGCCTACGGAGCAGCGGCTCCCTACGGTCTCGCGCTCGTGGTGCTCGCCGTGCTGCCGACGATCTGGCTCATGAGACTCACCGACCGGGAGCGAGGAACACCGCGATGAGCACGCTGTCGATCCGTGACCTCGACGTCACCCTCGGCGACCGCGCGGTCCTGCGTGGAGTCGACCTCGAGGTGCCGAGCGGCTCGATCACGGCGGTCCTCGGCCCCTCGGGGTGCGGCAAGACGACGCTCCTCCGGGCGGTCGCCGGCTTCGTCAGGCCAGAGTCCGGCGAGGTCCGGATCGGGGACGTGCTCGTCTCGGGTGCCGGCCGTCAGCTGGCACCGGAGCGTCGAGGTATCGCGCTCGTACCCCAGGAGGGGGCGCTCTTCCCCCACCTCACCGTCGGCCAGAACGTCGCCTTCGGGCTGCCTCGGGGCGAACGACGCCGCTCGCCGAGGGTGGCCGAGGTGCTCGATCTCGTCGGCCTGGCCGGCTTCGCCGCCCGTCGGCCCGCGGAGCTCTCCGGTGGCCAGCAGCAGCGCGTGGCGCTGGCTCGGGCGCTCGCGCCGGGTCCCTCTCTCGTCCTCCTCGACGAACCCTTCTCCGCCCTCGACGCGGCGCTGCGCGAGTCGGTGCGCACCCAGGTCCGTGAGGCCCTCGAGCAGTCGCACGCGACGGCTCTCGTCGTCACGCACGACCAGGACGAGGCCCTCTCCGTCGCCGACTCGGTCGCGGTCCTCGACGACGGCCGGATCCAGATGCACGACTCACCGCAGGCCGTCTACCGGTCGCCATCGGGCCTCGGTGTCGCCCGCTTCGTGGGTCAGTGCGTGGAGCTGCCCGCCTCGGTCTCCGGTGGGGTGGCGGTGACTGCGCTCGGACCGATGCCGGTGGAGGCGGTTCCGCCGGACTCCGGCGTGGCTCACGGCGTCGTCGTCCTTCGGCCGGAGCAGCTCCGGCTGCTCCCCCTGACGACCGGCGAGGGCACCACGGGCGAAGTCGTGGGTGGCGAGTACTTCGGGCACGACGCGCTCGTGCGGGTCCGCATCGACGGGAACGACAGCCCCCTGGAGATCCAGGTCCGCACGCTCGGCGAGATCCCGGAGCGTGGAGCGGTTCGCGTGGGCGTCAGTGGCCCCGGCCGCTTCTACCCCACCTGAGGATCGTCGAGGGGATGCGCCAGCTCGTCCTGGGGCAGGCGGGCCCACAGGATGGCGACGACGGCGAACAGCAGTGGTGCGATGCCGGCCACCGCGAAGGTGGTCGTGAGGCCGATGGCCTCCGAGACCGGGCCGGCCAGCGCCATGGAGACCGGCATGAGCGACACGGACACGAAGAAGTCCAGTGAGGCGACCCGGCCGAGCAGCGCCGGCGGGACGCGTCGCTGGAGCAGGGTTCCCCAGATGACCATGGGCGCCGAGAACAGTGCGCCCATGACGAAGGCGCACATGACGACCACCCACACCTGGGTGGTCACCCCGATGAGCACGAAGGGAACGCAGGCGAGACCCCACCCCAGGTTCATCAGGGTGAGGTAACGACGCGGCATCCGCACGGACGCCATGGCGAGCGACCCCACCGCGCCGCCGAGGCCGAACCCTGCGAGCACGTACGAGTGGTCGCTCGGGCCGCCTCCGAGCTCGTCCTTGACGAGGAAGGGGATGAGCACCTCGAGCGGACCCATCATCACGAGGATCATCAGCGAGGCGAAGAGCAGGGTGGCGAGCAGCCACGGCGTGCGGACCATGTAGACGAAGCCCTCCCGCATGTCGTGCATCGCCGAGCGGACCGGGTGTGACGAGTGCTCCGGGTCGAGCGTGCGCCGGACCGGTGTCTGAGGAACCTTGAGCAGGGCGAGCACCGTGACGACCGAGGTCGCCGCGGCGATCGCGAACGCGGACCCCGGGCTGGACGCGGCGACGACGGCTCCGGCCACGGCCGGGCCGATCGCCTGGCCGATCGTGGGCCGCACCATCCCTTCGAAGCCGTTGACGGCCTGCAGGTCCGACTCCGGCACGAGGGCGGGCAACCACGCGGAGTACGCCGGGTAGTAGAAGGCCATCGCCCTACCGGTCGTGAACGCCACCCCGGCGAGGACCCACAGGCTGTCGAGGTCGGCCGCGGACAGGAGCGCCACGAGGGACATGCCGGCCAGCTCGACGAGACCGACACCCACGAGGATCACTCGCTGAGGCACCCTGTCGGCCACCACGCCGGCGACCAGGGCCGGCAGGAGGACCCCCACGGCGCCCGCCGTCGTGACGAGGGACAGGTCGGCCGGTCCGCCCCCCAGGCGGATGACCTCCCAGACCAGGGCGACCACCCAGACCCCGCCCGCGAAGGAGCTGGCGGTGAGGGAGAGGGCGAGCCACCGGTACGACGGGGTGCGAAACGGCGTCAGGGCCCGCGGAAGCCGCCGCCCGACCTGCTGGTCGCCGACGGTGTCGCGCATCGCGTCGGAGAGCGGGTCGGTCACCCCCTCAGCATGCTCCATCCCCGTCGCTCGCTGACGAGGCGGAGGGTTGCGTCCGCGAGGAGCAGCTGGTGCTTGCGCAGGGACACGGTGCAGCCCGGCGGGGGAGGCTCGTCGACGTCCTCGAGGAGGAATCCGGCGAGGGCTGCCAGGAACGCGTCGATGTCGTCGTCCCGGGCGCCCTGCAGGACAGGTGCGCTGCGATGGGCGCGGACGTCGATCCCCTGTCGGGCCATCCGCGGCCAGAGGCTGACGAGGTCCACCCACGGTGGTCCGACGCGCACCCAGTTCCAGTCGCACACCCGTACGGTGCCGTCGCTCTCGACGAGGAGGTTGTCCGGACGGATGTCCCAATGGACCAGCGCCTCGCCCCGGCAGGCGCGCTCGGCCCGCGCGGCAAGCTCCACCAGCTCACGGGTGCCGTGCCCGGCGGGTCGCGTGATGCCCGACGGCCAGGCGCGGCCACCCACCGCCAGATCAGCCAGCGTGGCGTGCGCGCCGCCCTCGAGGGCGAGGTCGAGCGCCAGGGGAGTGGACGTGACCCGCTCCACCACCTCCGCCGGCGTGCTGGCGATCTCCACGCAGGTGCGAACCGTGGCGTCGGCATCGGCCTGGGTCCACGGCCCTCCCGGCTGACGGCCATGCACGACGTCGAGGACGAGCAGGCGCCATCGCACCCCGTCGACGAGCACCTCACCAGCCCCCATGAGCCGGGTCGGGCAGCGCAGCGCCGAGAGCTGCGGGAGGATGGCCGCCTCCTGCGCGAGGGCTTCGAGGACGTGCGGCAGGCCGGCCCCGCCGGCCTTCGCGAAGACCTCCCGACCGTCCTCGAGAAGGAGGCGCCCGGCATACGCCCCGCTGAAGCCCGACGTGACCGGCGCAGCGGCCCGGGCGACCGGGGAGCGGGCGACGGCGCCGAGCTCGGCGCGCACGGCATCCGGCAGGGCGCCGAAGGTCGGTCGGACGGACGTCACGAGATAGTCGACCTCGGGCACCTGGCTGGGCGGCAGTCGGGGCACCGGTCCAGACTCCCATCGCTCCCGTGGGAGACTGGGCGCAAGTCCCTGACCGTCGTCCACGCAAGGAACGCCACCGCTCGTGTCCCCCCGTGCCCGCACCGTGCTGCAACCGCACGCGACGCCGCCGGAGGCGATCCGCAACTTCTGCATCATCGCCCACATCGACCACGGCAAGTCGACCCTGGCCGACCGCATGCTGCAGATCACCGGAGTCGTCGACGACCGCGCCATGCGGGCGCAGTACCTCGACCGGATGGACATCGAGCGCGAGCGCGGGATCACCATCAAGAGCCAGGCCGTGCGGATGCCGTGGGACCTCGACGGCGCCCACCACATCCTCAACATGATCGACACCCCGGGTCACGTCGACTTCACCTACGAGGTGAGCCGGAGCCTGGCCGCGTGCGAGGGAGCCGTGCTCCTCGTCGACGCGGCCCAGGGCATCGAGGCGCAGACGCTCGCGAACCTCTACCTCGCGATGGAGAACGACCTCACGATCATCCCCGTGCTCAACAAGATCGACCTCCCTGCTGCCCAGCCGGAGAAGTATGCGGAGGAGCTGGCGGGCCTCATCGGCTGCGAGCCGGAGGACTGCTTCCGGGTGTCCGGCAAGACCGGTGAGGGGGTCCAACCGCTGCTCGACGAGATCGTCCGGCAGATCCCGTCGCCCTCCGGTGACGCCGGCGCGCCGGCCCGCGCGATGATCTTCGACTCGGTCTACGACACCTACCGCGGCGTCGTCACGTACGTCCGAGTGATCGACGGCAACCTCAACCCCCGCGAGAAGATCGTCATGATGTCCACGAGGGCCACCCACGAGCTTCTCGAGATCGGCGTCATCTCGCCGGAGCCGGTTCCCGGACAGGGGCTCGGGGTGGGGGAGGTCGGCTACCTCATCACCGGCGTGAAGGACGTCCGGCAGAGCCGGGTCGGCGACACCGTGACGAATGCCGGCAAGCCCGCCACGGCCGCCCTCGGCGGCTACCGGGACCCCAAGCCCATGGTGTTCTCCGGCCTCTACCCGCTCGACGGCTCGGACTACCCGGACCTGCGCGAGGCCCTCGACAAGCTCAAGCTCAACGACGCGGCGCTCGTCTACGAGCCTGAGACGTCCGTCGCGCTCGGCTTCGGCTTCCGCTGCGGCTTCCTCGGCCTGCTCCACCTCGAGATCGTCCGCGAGCGGCTCGAGCGCGAGTTCGACCTCGACCTCATCTCCACGCAGCCCAACGTCGTCTACGACGTGACCATGGACGACGGCACCGAGATCGTCGTCACCAACCCCAGCGAGTTCCCGGGGGGCAAGATCGCCGAGGTCCGTGAGCCGAAGGTGCGTGCCACGATCCTCGCCCCCAGCGAGTTCATCGGGGCGATCATGGAGCTCTGCCAGGGCAAGCGGGGCACCCTGCTCGGGATGGACTACCTGTCCGAGGACCGCGTCGAGATGCGGTACACCCTTCCACTCGCCGAGATCGTCTTCGACTTCTTCGACCAGCTGAAGTCCCGGACCCGCGGCTACGCCTCGCTCGACTACGAGCCCGACGGCGACCAGGTCGCCGACCTCGTCAAGGTGGACATCCTGCTCCAGGGCGAGACGGTCGACGCGTTCTCCGCGATCGTGCACAAGGACCGGGCCTACTCCTATGGCGTGATGATGGCCGGGAAGCTCAAGGACCTCATCCCGCGGCAGCAGTTCGAGGTGCCCATCCAGGCGGCCGTGGGCGCCCGGGTCATCGCCCGCGAGAACATCCGCGCCATCCGCAAGGACGTTCTGGCCAAGTGCTACGGCGGTGACATCTCCCGCAAGCGCAAGCTCCTCGAGAAGCAGAAGGAGGGGAAGAAGCGGATGAAGATGGTGGGTCGGGTCGAGGTGCCCCAGGAGGCCTTCATCGCCGCCCTCACCTCCGACGGAGCGGGCGCGCAGGCCACGAAGAAGTAGCCACGGCGGCGATAGCCTGCGGGGATGGCGACTCACTGGACGCTGGGCTGTGACGCGAGCGACCCGCACCGGCTCGCAGGCTTCTGGTCCCTGGCGCTGGGCTACGTGGCGGAGCCGGGCTACGACGATCCGGAGGGCGCGTCGATCGTCGACCCCGACGGGCGTGGTCCCGCAATCGGCTTCCTCCGGGTGCCGGAGGGGAAGACCGCCAAGAACCGGGTGCACATCGACGTGCGGGTGGCCGGGGAGCCACCGTGGGACATGGCCGAGCGAGAGCGACTGATCCGCACCAAGGTGGCTCAGCTCGTCGGTGGCGGCGGCACGATCGTGCGGGAGGAGTCCTACGGGCCGGACCTCGGCCACGTCGTCATGCTGGACCCCGAGGGCAACGAGTTCTGCGTTGCCTAGGCCTGGGCATTCTCCGCCAGGGCCCGCAGCCGCGTGACGTAGGCCTCCCACCAGCCCTCGTCGGCGTCGGGCAGGTTCGGGTTGGCCGGCAGCAGGCCGCGGCGTCCGTCGAGCTGCTCCCGCAGGATGTCGAGGTGGCCGGCGTGGCGCGCCGTCTCCACGGCCATGTGCACCAGGAGGTGGTGGAGATCTGTCTCGGGTCGGGTCCACCAGGGCACCTGGGCCCGCGCGTCGAGGGGGAGCTGGTCGATCCGCTCGTCGGCCCAGGCGGTGACTCGACGGTAGAGCCCGAGGATCATCTCCGGCGACTCGTCCTCGGTCGCCCACATGTCCGCGTTCGGCTCGGCGTGGTCCTCCCAGAAGGCCATCGGCTCGGGCCACGGTTCACCCACACACACCCCGAAGTACTCCGCCTCCACACCGGCGAGGTGCTTGACGACGCCGAGCAGGTTCGTCCCGCTGGGCGTCAGCGGCATCCGTTGGTCCCGTTCGGGTAGGCCGTCGACCTTCCACAGCACCGCCTCCCGCTGCGCCCGGAGGTAGCCCCATGTCGTGGCCTTCGCGTCCATCCCGGCAGCATGCCAGTCGGGCCGACCCGACGTCGGGGCACCGGCGACGGTGGTCGTCCCTTCACTGTTGCCTTGACCGGCGCAGCGGAGCGTCCGGGGCCGGGTGATCCGGACGGCAGCGGGACGGCCAGGCTCAGCCTGAATCCCGGTCAGGAGGAGATGTGCTTCACGCTCACGGTCGAGAACATCCGGCTGCCGAGGGACGCGGACAGCTACTGCGTCAACGTCCACACGAGCGCCTTCCCGGCCGGGGCGGTCCGAGGTCAGCTCGGCTGAGCACGTACCGACGACTCCTCCGCGGGATCGCCCTGGACCGGCCCTGCAGCCCAGAGCTCCGGGCGGTGGGCGAGGGCCCAGAGGTCGAGGAGGTCCCGTGGCCATACGTCGTCGTCCGTGGCGGCCAGCTGGTCCCGGGTCCACCAGCGGATGTCCGCGACGGTGAGCAGCTCCTCCTCGGTGTGGCCGGTCGTGTCGATCTCGAAGGCCGGCACCCGCACGAGGAGGAACACCTCCCTCTGGTCGACGACCTTGTCGCTGTAGCCGTGCACCACCGTGCGGGTGAAGAACGGGCCGACGAGCTGGTCCGCACCGATGGTGAGGCCGGTCTCCTCCCGGAGCTCACGGACCGCCGCCTCGTGGTCGCTCTCACCCGGGTCGACGCCACCACCGGGCGTCACCCACCAGTGCGCGACGGGGGTGAGGCCGAGGTCGGAGTCGAGGAACAGCAGCATCCGGTCCGCCTCGTCCACGACGAGGACCCGGACCGCCCGCCGGTCGCTGCGCGGCCGGTCGGCCGGGTGGGGCACCAGGAAGCCCGGCTGCCCGGGAAGGAGTGGCGAGGACACACCCGCCACGCTAGCGGCGACCGGCATACCCACCGGTAACATCGCCACGTGCCCGACACCTACACGCTCTACCGCCGCGTGGCCTCCCGCCCGTGGGGCAGGCGGGCGTTCTCGATCCTCTTCGCGCAGAAGGCGCCCTACTTCTGGACCGTGCGTCCGCAGGTCCGGGAGGTCCGGCCCCACCACGCGGAGCTGTCCATCCGCAAGCGCCGAGCCGTCCAGAACCACATCGGTACTGTCCACGCGATCGCGGTGTGCAACGGGCTCGAGGCGGCGATGGGACTCCTCGCGGAGGCCACGACCCCTCCGGGACGGCGATGGATCCCCAAGGGGATGCACGTGTCCTACCTGGCAAAGTCGACGACGGACCTGCTCTGCACGGCAGACACCGACCCGGGCGACTGGACCGACGTCGGCGACGTGCCGGTCAGGGTCCGCGCCGTGCGCACCGACGGCACGGTGGTCGTCGAGGGCGTCATCACGATCTACGTCAGCGACACGCCGCGCCTCAGTCGGTGAGCCGCGCCCGGAGGCGCTCCACCTCGGCCTCGTCCCAGCCGTGCGCCAGGAGCCAGCCGACGGCACCGCCGTACCCCTCCTGGAGCGCACGGAGGATCGTCTCGATCGACTCGGGCCGAGGCACCTGTTCGCCGATCTGCTGCTTCGCCAGCGCCTCCCCGTAGGCGGGGCGCGGCCGCAGCCGGTCGAGGATCGCCTCGATCCGCTCGGCGGTGAGCACGTAGTCGGCGATGATCTCGTCGTGCGGGACGCCGGCCACGTCCAGTGCCATCGCCACCACGGTCCCGGTGCGGTCCTTGCCCGCGGCGCAGTGGACGACTGCCGCCCCCTGGGCGTTCGCGACGACGCGCAGCGCTGCGGACACCGAGTCCGGCCGAGCGGAGAGGTAGCCGAGGTAGTGGTCCGCCCAGAAGCGGGCGTCCCGCTGCTTCTCCTCGTCACGCCACGGCAGTGCCAGGGCCTTCTCGGCGATGCGCTCGACGTCCTCCGTGCGCTGTTCCGGGATGAGCGAGTGGTGGTGGTGCGTCAGCGACTCGACCCTGCGCAGTGGGCCCGGTCCCTCCAGGTGCACCTCCACCTCCGTGCGGAGGTCGATGACGTCCGTCACACCGAGCTCCTCGACGAGGCGCGTCACGTCGGCGTCGGTGAGGTCCTGCAGGTTGTCGGAGCGGATGAGGCGGCCGGCTGCGGTGTGGCCGCCCCCACGCGTGGGCAGCCCGCCGAGGTCGCGCATGTTGACCAGCCCGTCGAGCTCGATCCAGCGGTCGGTCACCGGGTCATCCTAGGTCGGCGCAGGGAGAGCGCCGAAGCCGGTGACAGGATGGCGGCGTGCCCCGACTGCCCGACGGCGACCCCGCGCCCGAGTCGGGCGAGCTGCCGTCCGCGGCGCTCGCCACGCTGCGCAGCAGCCGGCTCGGGATCTACGTCCACGTGCCGTTCTGCGCGGTGCGCTGCGGCTACTGCGACTTCAACACGTACACGCTGACCGAGCTGGGGCCCGGCGCCTCCACGGCGGACTTCGCCGCCTCGGCGCTCGCCGAGCTCGACGTCGCGGTCCGCGTCCTCGGCGAGGACGCCGGCCCCGTCGACACCGTCTTCGTCGGTGGCGGCACGCCGACGCTCCTGCCCCCCGGTGACCTCGTGCGGATCCTGGACGGCATCCGGGCACGGTTCGGGCTCGCGGCCGATGCGGAGGTCACGACCGAGGCCAACCCGGACTCCGTCACCGCAGCCGGCCTGGAGGAGCTCGCCGCAGGAGGCTTCACCCGGGTGTCGATCGGCATGCAGTCCGTCGTGCCGCACGTGCTCGCGACCCTCGACCGCACCCACGATCCCTCTCGGGTCGTGAGCGCGGTGGCCGGCGCGCGGCAGGCGGGTCTCGCGACGAGCCTCGACCTCATCTACGGCACCCCGGGGGAGTCGCTGGACGACTGGCGGGCGAGCCTGGAGACGGCCGTCGCCCTGGCGCCGGACCACGTGTCGGCCTACGCGCTGGTCGTCGAGGAGGGGACCCGGATGGCCGTCCGGGTGCGACGCGGCGAGCTGCCGCTGCCCGACGGCGACGACGAGGCCGACAAGTACGAGCTCGCCGACGAGCTGCTCTCGAACGTGGGGTTCGACTGGTACGAGGTGAGCAACTGGGCCCGCGGGGACACCGCGCGCTGTCGCCACAACGAGGGCTACTGGCGTGGCGACGCATGGTGGGGCATCGGGCCCGGTGCGCACAGCCATGTCGGCGGCGTCCGGTGGTGGAACGTCAAGCACCCGAGGTCGTATGCCGGGCGCCTGGCGTCGGGCGCGTCACCGGCGGCCGGTCGGGAGACGCTGACCGAGGCGCAGCGGCACGACGAGGAGGTGCTCCTCGGGGTGCGGTTGCGGGAGGGGCTCCCTCTCGACCGCATCGACGCCCTCGGACACGAGGCCGTCGCCGGTCTCGTGGCCGAGGGGCTCGTGAACCGCAGGGCGGCAGTGCGCGACGGCCGGCTGGTGCTCACCCTGCGTGGGCGGCTCCTCGCGGACGCGGTCGTGCGCCGCCTCGTCGGCGTCTGAGAGCGGTCGCGCTACTTGACGAAGTTCGGCGTCATCGGCGGGTTCCACCACTCGCCGTTGTTCGCCTTCACCGCGCCGATGATGTGCATGATCACCGCGAACAACCACGCAGCAGCGAACGTCACGAACCCGATGAGGATGATCATCAGCGGGAGGGAGATGAGCATGACGATGCCGGCGATGATCTGGACGTTGAGCGCGTTCGCCGAGTGGTGCCGCACGAACGGCCCGCGGTCCCGGAACACGAGGTACATGACGAGGGCGACGACGAAGCCGAGCGCACCGCCCGAGAGGACGGTCGCGCCGAGGGCCACGCCGTGAGCCGCCATGCCGGTCGTCCGCTCCTCCTGGGCGGTCATCGGCTTGGGCCCGCCGGCGTAGGGCAGCGTCTCGCCGCCCGGCTGCGCTGCGGGCGGGGGGTAGCCGGGCTGCGCCGCCGGGGGCGGCGGTGTCGGCTGTGACGGCTGAGCCGGCTGCACCGGCTGGGACTGCTGCGCAGCCGGATCGGTCGACGTCTCGTCGGGGCGGGGCTGAATGTCACTCATCGTTACTCCTCCATGGGGACGGTCTCCCTCCATCAAACACCCGCTCGACCCCCGAGCCGAGCGGTTCAAGGGTGAGGCGGGGGCCGCGTCAGGGTCGGCTCAGGGCGGACCCCGAGACCTGAGGTGGTCCCGCTGTCGGTGCCCGTGGTCAGACTGGACCCATGGATCTCGTCGACAGGGTGCGGGACGCGTTGCCGCCCGCGGAGGAGAGGCAGATGTTCGGTGGCACCGGCTTCATGGTGTCAGGGAAACTGGCCTGCTCCGTGAGCAGGCGGGGCCTGCTCGTGAGGGTCGGTGCCGCACACCAGGACGCGCTCCTCGAGGAGGACGGCGTGGCGCCCATGGTCATGGGTGGCCGAGTGAGCCGTGGATGGGTGCACGTCGACCCGCGCGTGCTCGAGGAGGACCTCGCGCTCAGCCGATGGCTCGAGCGTGGTGTGTCCGCCGCCAGGGAGGTCAGCCGCGGGCGGTGACGAAGTCGATCAGCTCCTCGACCCGGCCCAGCAGCTCCGGCTCGAGGTCCGCGTAGCTGTCGACGGCGCCCAGCACCCGCCGCCAGGCCCGCGCCAAATCCGTGTGCGTGGCGTGCGGCCACCCGAGGTGCGTCGCGACCCCCGCCTTCCAGGAGGTTCCGCGGGGAATGACCGGCCAGGCGTCCATCCCCAGCCGCTGCGGCTTCACTGACTGCCACACGTCGACATAGGGGTGGCCGACGACGAGGACGTGGTCCGCCCACGGCCGGAGCCGGCGGGTCGCCGCCCGCACTCAACCGACGACCCGCCACTCCTTCGTCCCCGGCAGGAGGTGGTCGACGAGCACTCCCATACGCCGACCGCGGTCCGGTGCGAAGCGGCGGACCACCTCCGTGAGGTCGTCGAGGCCATCGAGCATCTCGACGACGACGCCCTCGACGCGAAGGTCCGCTCCCCACACCTTCTCGACGAGCTCGGCGTCGTGCCGGCCCTCGACGAAGATCCGCGCCCCCTTCGCCACGATGGCTCGCCGGCCGTGCACCGCCCGGGAACCGCTTGCTGTTCGTCGCTCGGCAGCGCGCGCGACGGACAGCCGGGCCGTCGCGGACGCGCGGGGAGCTGCGAGGGTCACCGGTGCACCGTCGACGTGGAACCCCGGTCCGAGGGGGAAGGCCCGAGTGCGCCCGTGGCGGTCCTCGAGGTGGACCACGTGCACCCCGCCCGCCTTCTCCACCCGCACCACCGCACCGCACCAGCCGGTCTCGACGTCCTCGACGACCGTGCCGGTCTCGGCCCGCACCTCCACCGGACGCGCCCGCGCGCGCCGGCGCCGGTCCTCCGAGAGCACGTCGTCCCCATAGCGGTCACTCACGCCGCGACGGTACCGGCGGCCACGACCGGCTCCGGGCGGCGCGCCGCGGGCGTTCGGCGGGCATCCCGTAGAATTGGCACTCCCGGCGCGAGAGTGCCAGCCTGCCTGATCCGAGTCCGGAGGTGAAGAGGAGCCGATGAGCGAGGACCGCCGTCTGAGGGTGTTGCGTGCGATCGTCCAGGACTACGTCCACACCTCCGAGCCCGTGGGCTCCAAGGCGCTGCTCGAGCGCCACCACCTCGGCGTCTCCGCGGCGACCGTCCGCAACGACATGGCCGCCCTCGAGGAGGAGGGCCTCATCGCCGCACCCCACACGAGTGCCGGGCGGGTGCCGACGGACGCCGGCTACCGCCTCTTCGTCGACCGGCTGTCCGCCATCAAGCCGATGAGCGCCGCCGAGCAGCGCGCCATCTCCCAGTTCCTCGAAGGCGCCGTCGACCTCGACGACGTCGTGGACCGCACCGTGCGCCTCCTGTCGTCGCTGACGCGGCAGGTCGCCGTCGTGCAGTACCCCTCCCTGTCGCGGTCGTCCGTCCGGCACGTCGAGCTCGTGCCGATCGGGGGCGAGCGGCTGCTCGTCGTCCTCATCACGACGACGGGCCGGGTGGAGCAGCGGGTCATCGACGTCGGAACCGACCTCGTCACCGACGACGGCGAGCAGGCCCTGGCGACGCTGCGTGCCGAGCTCACCCGGGCGACGAGCGGCCGCACCCTGGCCGAGGCGTCGACCGAGCTCTCCGGGGTCCCCGAGCGACTCGACCCGGCGCTGCGCGACCTCGTCCGCGCGATCAGCACCGCCCTCCAGGACGCGCTGGTCGAGGAGCGGGAGGAACGCGTGGTCCTGGCCGGGACCGCCAACCTCGCGCGCGTGGGACCGGACTTCACGACGAGCCTGGGACCGGTGCTCGAGGCGCTCGAGGAGCACGTCGTCCTCCTCAAGCTCCTCGGCACCGTGGCCGAGGAGGGTGGCGGCGTGGCGGTCCGCATCGGGCACGAGAACCCGTATGCCGGCCTGCACACGACCTCGATGGTCACGACCGGCTATGGAGCGGGGACCGACCTCGTCGCCGGGCTCGGCGTCGTCGGCCCCACCCGGATGGACTACCCCACGACGATGGCGGCCGTACGCGCGGTGGCGACCTACGTCTCGCGGATCCTCGCGCAGTAAGCCGCCACTGCGAAGCCCCAACCCGACCGACCACCACCGTCCCGAAGGACCCTCCACCCGTGAACGACTACTACGCCGACCTCGGGGTCGCCCGCGACGCCGACCCGGAGGAGATCAAGCGCGCCTACCGCAGGGCCGCTCGGCGTCTCCACCCCGACGTCAACCCCGGACCCCAGGCCGAGGAGCAGTTCAAGAAGCTCTCCCAGGCCTACGACGTCCTCTCCGACCCGGAGAAGAAGCAGGCCTACGACATGGGTGCGGACCCCTATGCCGCCGGTGCGGCGGGCTTCGGCCAGGGCTTCTCCTTCAGCGACATCATGGACGCGTTCTTCGGCGGGCAGACAACCTCCGCCGGGCGGGGGCCGCGCTCGCGCACCACCCGCGGCCAGGACGCCCTGGTGCGGCTCGACATCGACCTCGGGGACGCGGTCTTCGGTGCGGAGAAGGACCTGACGATCGACACCGCCGTCACGTGCGGCACCTGTCACGGCAACGGCATGCAGCCCGGCACCTCGACCCGCACCTGTGACGTCTGCGGCGGCCGTGGGGAGATCCAGCAGATCCAGCGCAGCTTCCTCGGCCAGGTCATGACCACCCGGCCCTGCATGACCTGTTCGGGGTTCGGCCAGCTCATCACGCACCCCTGTTACGAGTGCTCGGGGGACGGCCGCGTCCGGACCCGACGGACCCTCACGCTCAAGGTGCCGTCCGGGGTCGACACCGGAACGCGGATCCAGCTCACCGGCGAGGGCGAGGTCGGCCACGGCGCCGGCCCACGGGGAGACCTCTACGTCGAGGTCGCCGTGAACCGGCATCCGGTCTTCCAGCGACGCGGCGACGACCTCCACGCGACGATCGAGGTGCCCATGACCGCCGCCGCACTCGGTGCCACCCTGGCGATGGAGACCTTCGACGGCCCGCGCGACCTCGACATCCGGCGCGGCACCCAGTCCGGCGACACCATCACCCTGCGCGGGCTCGGCGTCACGCACCTGCGGGGCACCGGTCGCGGGGACATCGTGGTCCACACGATGGTCCAGACCCCGACCCGCCTGGACGCCGACCAGGAGGACCTGCTCCGGCGACTCGCGGTGGCCCGCGGCGAGGAGCGCCCGGAGGCCCGGATCGGAGTCCCGGGGGAGGGCTCGCTGTTCGGCAAGCTTCGCGACGCGTTCAAGGCGCGCTGACAGCCCGCCATGACCCTGCCGCTCCATCTCCTGACGGGTGAGGCCCTGGCCGGCCGCGGTGTCGGGGACGTCGTCGTGCTCGACGGCCCCGAGGGCCGGCACGCCGCCACGGTGCGGCGAACCCGGGTGGGTGAGCGGCTCCTGCTCACCGACGGCGAGGGCGCACGGGTCGAGGCGCGGGTCGTCGCGGTCGACGCCGGCTCCCTGGACCTCGAGGTCGTCTCCGTCGCCACGGACCCCCTGCCGAACCCTCGGTTCGTCCTCGTCCAGGCGCTCGCCAAGCACGACCGGGACGAGCAGGCGGTCGAGGCGGCCACGGAGTGCGGCGTCGACGAGGTCGTCCCCTGGCAGGCGTCGCGCAGCGTCGTCCAGTGGCGGGGTGAGCGTGGCGAGAAGGCACGCCGCAGGTGGGATGCCGTACTCGTCGCCGCCACGAAGCAGTCACGCCGCACCCGTCGGCCGGTGCTGGCGCCCACGGCCACGACGGCGGAGCTGGCGGCTCGGGTGCGAGGTGCGGCTGCGGCATACGTGCTCCACGAGGACGCACGGACGCCGCTGGCGAGTGTCTCGCTCCCGGCCGCCGGTGACGTCGTGCTCGTCGTGGGGCCGGAGGGCGGTGTGGCACCCGAGGAGCTCGCCGCCCTGGAGTCGGCCGGTGCGTCGGCGGTGCGCCTCGGCGGGACGGTGCTCCGGTCCTCGAGCGCCGGTCCTGCAGCCCTTGCGGTGCTCAGTGCGATGGCGCGCTGGCGCTGAGCACCCGGCTCACCGCACCGAGAAGGGCATCGTCGTCTCGCCCCAGGCCTCCCCGTCCTCGGCGCTCTCCTCGTAGACCCTGATGGCGTAGGCGCCGGGGGAGAGGGTGCCGAGGTCGATCTCGTAGGTGCCGCGGCCGGGGCCGCCGTCCGACGCGGTGACGAAGCCCTCGTCGAGGACGTCGCCCCCGCGGAGCAGCTGCCAGGACACGGTCGCCTCGTAGACCGACGCCTCGCCGGTGACCGTGACCGGTCCGGAGTCGAGCTCCTGTCCCCGCGTGGGGGAGTTCACCCAGATCGGGGCGAGGTCCTCGTAATAGAGATCGCGCGATGCCGGGCGGTTGTACGTGCGGTCGACCGGCTGGGTGCCGAAGATCGCCTCGGAGCCGTCGGCGAGGACGAAGCGGACGGGGATCGTCCCACGCCCCACCGCCGCCTGTGCGGTCCACACGAGCTGTTGCACGCTGACGCGTTCGGTGTCCTCGGGGAAGGCCGTCCCACCGGGGCCGGACAGGGTGATGGTGATCCGTGCGTCCGTGACGGCGACGTCGACGAGCTCCACCCCGTCCCAGGTGCGCAGGTACCCGTCGGTCCCGGGGGGCGCCGCGGCCATCGCCAGCTCGATCGCGGTTCGAGCCAGGAGCCGATCATCGGCCTGCCGGGTCACGCCCGGGACGGTCAGCCACTCGCGGTACAGCCGGGCGATGCGCGCGTCGATGGTCGCCACGTAGTAGACCGGAAGGGCCACCGGGGTCCCGGCCTCAGTGGGCGCCGGGCTCGAGGCGGTGCTCGTGGGCGATGGTGCGCCGCTTTCGGTGGGTCCGGCGGAGGGGGTCGTCGTGGGGCCTGCGGGGGGGCTGGTCAGAGGACTCGAGGTGGGCAGGGGGAGGTCGC
>CALCXF010000072.1 GCA_937907685.1 uncultured Nostocoides sp. | reverse complement strand
GACCTCGCCAACCGCGGACGCGGACGAGCACGGCGGCGGTCCATGGGGCGGAGCGGTACGGGACAGCGGGGTAAAGATCTCTCTATTTACCAGTGATCTGCAGAGGTTGCAGGAGGAATGGAGAGCACAGCAGCTGAGCGATGAGGGTCCCTGGCACGAGTACGTTGCCACGTCTGTCTGCGGCCAACGCCTTCCCGGCTCTGCAAGTGACGACATTCTGTGTGGCCGGTCCTTCGTCGCCTGCTCCGAGGACAATCCTGAAATCGGACCAGGCCCAGCGATGCATGTGCACCGTCGAGAAGTCGCCAGGGATGGCAGCCCGGTGGCGGGAACGGGGGGAGCATGGGCGACGATCGGGACTACTTGCATGCCAAGCATGGTCTCCGGCGTCGGGCCCCAACTCACCATGGCCATGATCCGCGAGGCGTTCCACGACACCGACTTCTCGGTGCCCACTCTGAACATCCAGCCCGAGGGCGACGTCACCCTCGTCAATCTGCCGACCTACTTCCAGGTGGTGTTCCCGGTGGCCGGCTTCGGGCCGGAGGAGGTCGACACCCCCGACCCCGGCCGCCTCCTCGGCTACCGGATCGAGGTGCGGCCCCTGCTGAAGTCGGTCACCTACCACCTCGGTGACCAGGTCATCGGCCCGACCACGTCGCTCGGTGGCCCCTATCCCAGTGGCGACATCCGGGCGACCTACCGCCAACCCGGCACCCACGACGTGTTCGCGGAGATCGTCTACACGGGCCAGTTCCGTGTCGGCGGCAGCGAGTGGTTCGACATCCCGGGCGAGGTGGGTCTGCCGGGCGCACAGGTGACCCTCACGGTCCGCGAAGCCAAGTCGCGGCTGTACACGAGCTGAGCCACGTCAGGGGCGCTCCATCCACAGAGGTGCCGCCTCGGCGGCTTGTCCACCGATCTCGCGCCACGGGCCGTCGCTCCCGCCGGCTGTCGGTCGCCGCGCTTAGGGTCGTCGCACGGACACGGCACGGAGAGGAGGACCAGTGGAGGTCACTCGCGCGCTCGCCGAAGGACGCCGCCTGCTGCGTGACCATGGCCTCGACGACTGGACGATCGTCGCGGATCGGGCGAAGACCCGTGCTGGCGTGTGCCGGTTCGGGCGTCGGCAGATCGGCCTCAGCGCGCCCCTCACCGCCCTCCACTCCGAGGCGGAGGTGCTCGACACGATCCTCCACGAGATCGCGCACGCCATGGTGGGGCCGCAGCACGGTCACGACGCGGTGTGGCGCGCCAAGGCCAAGGAGATCGGATGCAGCGGCGAGCGGTGCGTGCCCTCGGAGGCGCCTCGGGTGCCCGGTGACTGGGTCGGGCGCTGTCCTGCCGGCCACGAGAAACCTCGCCACCGGGCGCCCACCCGCCTGATGTCCTGTGGGGAGTGCGCCACGCGGTTCGACCCTCGCCATCTCTTCACGTGGACCTATTGCGGGCGGCGTGCCGCCCTCCCGGCTTCGTACGCCGCGCAGCTCGCCACGCTGTCCTCCTTTCACCGGGATCCGCACGGTGCGCGCGCGACGGTGCGGGTGGGCGACCTCGTCGAGGTCACCTCATCGGGTCCCTGGCGCGGACTCGCCGGCGAGGTCGAGCTCGTCGGGGCCGTGCGGTGCCAGGTTCGCCTGGAGGACGAGCTCGTGAGCCTGCCCCTGGATGCCGTCCGCCTGGTCCCGGCGTTCGCCGCGCGTCAGGCTCACGGGTCGGTGTGAAGGAGCACCGCGTGGCACCGTGTGGCCTGGCCACCGGCTGGATCGAGCTACGTGCTTCGCCCATCCCGCACCGCGCATCCCGCGCCGCGCATTCCGCCACGCTCATGTGCCCTCCGCATTGCGCACCGCGGATCTTGATCAATCCCGCGCACCGTGGCCGAGGGGGTGAGCACCCTCACGCCGGATCTGGCCCAACGCACTCCCCGGGTCACCGGACAATGGACGGGTGAGTGAGCAGGTGTTGACCGGAGCCGTGACCGGGGTCGAGGCAAGCCCGGTGGCCCCTGCTTCCGACGGCTTGCGTCGGTGGACACCGCCTCAGGAAGAAGTCGACCGTGCCTTCGTCCTCGCCGGTGGTGGCGCCACCGGCATCGCCTGGGAAGCCGGCATCATCATCGGCCTGCGTGACGGGGGAGTGGATGTCCGCGACGCCGACACGATGATCGGCACCTCAGCCGGTTCCATGGTCGCGGCGCACCTGCGGGTCGGCACCGACGAGGGGAACGCCTTCGCACGCATCCAGCAGGGCGCCCCTCTCGCGAGCTACGGCCGGCTCGGCCCCCCCGACGCCGCCCGTTACCTGCGCGCGCAGCTCGCGCTGGATCGCCGTCGGGGACGGGCCGTCGTGGCCCGCGCCGCCCTCTCCGCTCGGACGTCCAGCGAGGAGGAGTGGCTCGACGCCATCGGGCTCGGCCTCGTCGGGAAGCCCTGGCCCGATCGCCGACTCCTCATCACCGCCGTCGACGCCGAGACCGGCACCTCGGTCGTCTTCGACAACGACAGCGGCGTCCCTCTCGACCGCGCCGTCGCTGCGAGCTGTGCAGTCCCGGGTGTCTTCCCCGCTGTCGAGGTCGGTGGTCGTCGGTATGTCGACGGTGGTCTGCGGAGCGTCGCCAACATCGACCTCGCGAGTGGGCACCGCCGGGTGCTTGCGCTGTCGCCGTATCCCGTCGGTTCGCGGCTCAGGGAACAACCGCGCGTGCAGATCCGCACGCTTCGTCCACGGGCAAAGAGCTATCTCGTGGCCCCGGACGCCCGGGATCTGTGGGCCATGGGGGCGAACCCGCTCGACATGCGCCGCGGGGCGGGGACGTTCGAGACCGCCCGTGCGCATGGACAACGCATCGCGCACCGGGTCGCGGACATCTGGGGCGACTGACCGGCATCCGCGATCGGCGATTCGCGATCGGCGACGCTGGCCCGACCTCGCAAGCCGCCGTCCGGGCGGTCGCTACGCTCGGCGAGAAGGAGGCGACCATGACGTCCCAGGAGCACCGCCGCGCGACCGGCCGGACCACCGCTCAGATCGAGCAGGTCGAGAGGTATGCCGCGCACAACTACCACCCGCTGCCCGTCGTCCTCTGCCACGGGGAAGGAGCCTGGGTCACGGATGTCGAGGGAAACCGGTACCTCGACTGCCTGGCCGGATACTCAGCGCTGAACTTCGGTCACGGTCACCCGCGTCTCGTCGCCCGTGCCCGAGAACAGCTGAGTCGGCTCACCCTGACGAGCCGCGCCTTCTTCAACGACCAGCTGGGCCCGTTCGTCGAGGCCCTTGCCGACCTGACCGGCAAGGACATGATCCTGCCGATGAACACGGGCGCCGAGGCGGTCGAGACCGCGGTGAAGGTGGCCCGGAAGTGGGGCTACCGGGTGAAGGGCGTCCCGGAGGGTGCGGCAACGATCGTCGTCATGGAGGGCAACTTCCACGGCCGCACCACGACCATCGTGAGCTTCTCCGACGACAAGATCGCTCGCGACGAGTACGGGCCGTACACGCCCGGCTTCAGAACCGTCACCTTCGGTGACGCACAGGCGCTGCGGTCGGCCGTGGACGACACGACCGTCGCCGTCCTCCTCGAGCCGGTGCAGGGCGAGGGAGGCGTCGTCATCCCGCCGGAGGGCTACCTCCGCGAGGTGCGGACCATCTGTGACGAGGCCGGCATCCTCATGGTGGCCGACGAGATCCAGTCCGGTCTTGCCCGCACCGGCCGCACGTTCGCGTGTGACCACGAGGACGTCGTCCCGGACATCTACGTCCTCGGCAAGGCCCTCGGCGGTGGCCTCTACCCCGTCTCCGCGATCGCCGCGAACCGTGAGGTGCTCGAGGTCATCACCCCGGGTTCGCACGGCTCGACCTTCGGCGGAAACCCGCTGGCCGCCGCGATCGGTCACGAGGTCGTGACCATGCTCGCCGAGGGGGAGTTCCAGCGCCGCGCCGCCCACCTCGGGGGTGTCCTCGAGGAGAACCTGTCCCCGCTCGTCCGGGGGAGTGGCGGCGCAGGACCTGGCCTGCGGGCGATCCGCGTCCGTGGCCTCTGGGCGGGCCTCGACATCGAGCCCGGCGGCCCCAACGGCCGCGAGCTGTCCGAGCGGCTCATGTCCCGCGGCATCCTCGCCAAGGACACCCACGGCTCCACGATCCGCATCGCGCCACCGATCGTCGTCACCGAGGACGAGGTCGGCCTGCTCGTCGACGCCATCGCGGACGCCCTCGCCAAGCCCTGACGCTCCAGACCGCCACCCCCTCACAGGGTGGCCGGGCCGCTATGGGGCGTCCGCGTCGAGGAGGTCCTTCTCGAGCTCGCCGGCCGCCTCGGGGTCGGGCTCACCTGCCCACCCGGCCACCGGTGGCGCCTGGTTCTCGTGGGCCCGCGCCGCGTTGCGCGTGATCGCCTCGACGATCTCGGCGCGTCGAGGCCCCGGCAGGTCGTGCGCCATGTCGGGGAACATCAGCAGGCGTGCCCCCGGCACCGCTCGTACGGTGGCGATGCCGCCGCTCGGGAGGACCAGTCGGTCGCGCAGGCCGTGGATCACCAGGGTCGGCACGCGCACCTCTGCGAGCGCGGGCGTGCGGTCCGGGCTGGCCTGGATGGCGAGCAGCTGCCGGATCGTGCCCAATGGGTTGACGTTGCGAGAGATTGCCGAGCGCACCATGCCGGCGATCTCGTCGGCGTCGAAGTGTGGTCCGGCGATGAGCCGGAAGCCTGCGACGCCGAGGCGCTCGGCCTCTGCGGGGTCCTCCGGGCGCGGCGTCGTCATCGACAGCGCCATCGTGGGCAGGAGGCGCGGGGACACGATGCCGTGGCGGCGGTTGCCCGTGTTGGACATGATCGAGCAGAGGCTGAGCACGCGCTCCGGGTGGTCGATGGTCAGCTGCTGGGCGATCATCCCGCCCATCGACACACCGACGACGTGCGCGGCGGCCACGTCGAGGTGGTCGAGCAGCGTCACGGCATCCTTGGCCATGTCGGCCAGGAGGTAGTCGGACTGCGCGAACCGTCGGTGGGCGAACGCCTTGAACAACGCGGCGCGGCTGGGCACCGGCCCCTCGGTCTTCGTCGACAGGCCGATGTCCCGGTTGTCCATCCGGATGACCTGGAACCCGCTCTCGGTCAGGCCGTCGACGACGTCGCGTGGCCATGCCACCAGCTGGGCACCCAGGCCCATGAGGAGCAGCATCGGCTCGCCGTCCTCCGGGCCGTCCACCTCGTACTCGATCGTCACCTTCCCGAGCTGCGCACTGGTCATGACGTGAGTCTCGCACCACGGCGAGGGGCCGGCGCGGGACGCCCCGTCGCCCGGTTAGGGTGATCGCGTGATCGCGCCCCTGACGTATGCCGTCGTGGGCCTCGCCATCGTGCTGTGCGCCGCCGCGGTCTACTACGCCGTGCGCGACAAGCTCGTCGACGACCGGCTGTTGGCTGTCGCGGCACTCCTGGAGCTCGGCCTGCTCGTCCAGCTCGTCACCGGTCTGCTGGGCATGGGGCGCATCGAGGACCCGACGGAGAAGGCGACCTTCGTCGCCTATCTCGTGACGCTGCCGGTCATCCCGGTCGGGGCGGCGCTCCTGACGATCAAGGAGAAGTCGCGCTGGGCGATGGGCTCGCTGGCGGTCGGGGCGTTCGCGGTCGCGGTGATGGCCGCGCGCCTCCTGCAGATCTGGAACCTCTATGGGTGATGCCCCCGACACGGCGGACTCTCGCCGAGCACTCGGCGGCCCGGGCATCGTGCTCGTGGTCGTCTACGCGGTGCTCGCTCTGGCGGCGACGGGGCGGTCGATCCTCCAGATCACCAGCTACTTCGAGCAGGCGCCGCTGGCCTACCTCCTCTCCGCCTTCGCCGCCGTGGTCTACCTCCTCGCCACGTGGTGCCTGGCGAGGGGCGGCCGCTGGGTGCGGGTCGGGGTGGTCGCCTGCACGATCGAGCTCGTGGGTGTGCTCGTCGTGGGGACGGCCAGCTACCTCGTTCCGGACGCGTTCCCCGACCAGACGGTGTGGTCCCACTTCGGCCAGGGGTACGGCTACGTGCCGCTCGTCCTGCCCGTGCTCGGCCTCCTGTGGTTCCGCCGGGTGGACCGGCTGGCGGCGGCGACGGAGGCCCGGGCGTCGGGCTCAACCCTCGGCGGAGTCGACCCGTCAGCCCTCGGCTGAGTCGACCCGTCCGCCCGAGGTGTCCCCGTTCTCAGCCGCCGCCGGCTCGAGGAGGAACACGGGGATGAGCCGGTCTGTCTTTGCCTGGTAGTCCGCATAGGGCGGGTATGCCGCGACACACCGCTCCCACCAGACCTCCCTCTCCGGACCAGCGAGCTCACGGGCCACTGAGGTCCATGAGCGGGTGCCGTCCTGCAGCGTGATGCGCGGCTCGGCCCGCAGGTTGGCGTACCACTCGGGGTGTTCGTGGGCCCCACCCTTGCTGGCCACCGCGGCATACACGCCCTCGTGCTCGACGCGCATGAGCGGCACCTTGCGGATGGCCCCGGTCCTCCTCCCGCGCATCGTCAGGAGGACGACCGGACGCTGCATGATCGACACCGCTCGGGTGTCCCCGGCCGCCTCGATGGCCTCGACCTGCTTGCGGACCCAGCCCGAAGGGCTCGGGAGGTACTCGTTCTCGCTGCGTCGACCGAGGCTCATGCGTGCCTCAACTCACCCGTCGCTCGATGTCTTCCAGAGGTTGATGCCGGCCTCGACGGCGTGCTGGTCGATCTCGGCGACCTCCTCGTCGGAGAACGCCAGGTTCTGCACCGCGTCGAGGCTGTCGTCGAGCTGCGCGACGGAGGACGCGCCGACGAGCACCGAGGTGACCCGCGGGTCCCGCAACGCCCATGCGAGCGCCATCTGGGCCAGCGACTGCCCTCGTGCACGTGCCATCCGGTCCAGCTCACGGACGTGCGTGAGCGCGGACTCGCTGAGCAGGGACGGGTCGAGCGACTTGCCCTGCGCGGCCCGTGACCCTTCGGGGATGCCGTTCAGGTACTTGTCCGTCAGCATCCCCTGGGCCAGCGGCGAGAACGCGATGCAGCCGACCCCCGTGTCGCCGAGGACGTCGAGCAGGTCTTCCTCGATCCAGCGGTTGAGCATCGAGTACGACGGCTGGTGGATGAGCAACGGCGTCCCCAGCTCGAGCAGGATCTCCACAGCTTCCTGGGTCCGGGCGCCGGAGTACGACGAGATGCCGGCATACAGGGCCTTGCCCGACCGCACGATCGCGTCGAGCGCACCGAGGGTCTCCTCGAGCGGCGTCGTCTCGTCGAAGCGGTGGCTGTAGAAGATGTCGACGTAGTCCAGACCCATCCGCTGCAGCGACTGGTCGCACGACGCGATGAGGTACTTGCGGGACCCTCCGCCCTGCCCGTAGGGCCCGGGCCACATGTCGTAGCCGGCCTTGGACGAGATGACCAGCTCGTCCCGGTAGGGCCGGAAGTCACGAGCGAAGATGGTGCCGAAGTTGCGCTCGGCCGAGCCGTAGGGCGGCCCGTAGATGGTGCCGAAGTTGCGCTCGGCCGAGCCGTAGGGCGGTCCGTAGTTGTTCGCCAGGTCGACGTGAATGACGCCACGGTCGAACGCCCGGCGCAGTGTCGCCTGCTGGCGCTCGATGGGGACATCGTCGCCGAAGTTGTGCCACAGCCCGAGCGAGATCGCCGGGAGGTCGAGGCCCGAGCGCCCGACCCGGCGGTACGGCATCCCCGCGTCGTAGCGTCCGGCGTCGGCCCTGTACTCGTCCACGCGGTACGTCATGCCCTCATCCTGTCGCACCGCGAGCGACCGGAGAGTGAGACGTCCGGGGAGCGGCGTGACCGGCATCGGGTGTCGCCGTATCCTCGACGCAGGTCATGAGCGCCAGCGCGAAGCCCCGGCTCGCTGGCCGGCAACCCTCCACCGCGGTGGGGTGCCCCGGGTGAGGACCTGGCGAGCGGCACCCGCCGCTCGCAAGCGCGGGACACCTGACGGTTGCTCCCGCAGTGGACCGTATGCCGTGCGCCCGGGTCATCCCCGAAGCGCACCCGAGAGTTGGGAGACTCCGATGACCGATCCCTCGCAGTGGGGCTTCGAGACCAAGCAGGTGCACGCCGGACAGGTGCCCGACAGCGCCACCGGCGCCCGGGCCCTGCCGATCTACCAGACGACGTCCTACGTCTTCAACGACACGGCGCACGCCGCCAGCCTGTTCGCGCTCCAGGAGTTCGGGAACATCTACACCCGGATCATGAACCCGACCCAGGACGCCGTCGAGCAGCGGATCGCCGCTCTCGAGGGCGGGGTCGGCGCCCTGCTCGTGTCGTCCGGGCAGGCCGCCACGACCCTCGGGCTGCTCAACATCGCCGAGTCCGGGGACCACATCGTGTCGAGCGCCGCGCTCTACGGCGGCACCGTGAACCTGCTGAAGTACACGTTCAAGAAGCTGGGCATCGAGGTGACCTTCGTCGAGGACCAGGCCGACCTCGAGGCATGGCGCGGCGCCGTGCGGCCGAACACCAAGGCGTTCTTCGCCGAGACGATCGCCAACCCGAAGGCGGAGGTCCTCGACATCGAGGGCGTCGCCGGCGTGGCGCACGAGGTGGGCGTCCCGCTCGTCGTCGACAACACCATCGCGACGCCGTACCTCATCCGTCCGCTGGAGTGGGGCGCCGACGTGGTCATCCACTCGGCGACGAAGTACCTCGGAGGGCACGGCACGTCGATCGCCGGCGTCATCGTCGACGGTGGGAGGTTCGACTACGGCAAGGACCCCGAGCGGTGGCCGAACTACAACACTCCGGAGGAGAGCTACCACGGCCTCGTGTTCGCGCGGGACCTCGGCGTCGGCGGCATCCTCGGTGCGAACCTCGCCTACATCCTCAAGGCGAGGGTGCAGCTGCTGCGCGACCTCGGCTCGGCGATCTCGCCGTTCAACGCGTTCCTCATCGCCCAAGGGCTCGAGACCCTCAGCCTGCGCGTCGAACGGCACATCGAGAACGCCCACCGGGTGGCCGCGTACCTCGAGCAGCACCCGCAGGTCGAGGCGGTGCGGTGGGCGTCACTGGACGGCCAGCCCGGCAAGGAGCTCGCCGACAGGTACGCGCCGCAGGGCGCCGGGGCCGTGCTCGCGTTCGAGATCGCGGGCGGCCTGGAGGCCGGCCAGCGGTTCGTCGAGGGCCTGTCCCTCCACAGCCACGTGGCGAACATCGGTGACGTGCGCTCGCTTGCGATCCATCCCGCCTCGACGACGCACAGCCAGGGCGGCGACGACGACCGTCTCGCAGCCGGGGTGACTCCGGGGCTCGTCCGCCTCGCCGTCGGCATCGAGTCGATCGACGACATCCTCGCCGACCTCGACGCGGGCTTCGCGGCCGCCACAGGGACCGGCTCGTCGGACGACGCCGGCACGAGCGGCACCGAGCTCGGCGAGGAGCAGCCGGCCGACCTGGCGGGGGCCACCACCGCCTGACGTACTGGGCAGGAGCGGCGACCGACCTTCCGCCCCGCTCACCGGCGCCGCGCTCGGTGTCGGGTCGATCGGGCGGGGCTGTGGACAACCGGTCGGGGCTCTCGCTTGACCTGCCTAGCGTTGCGGCCATGACGTGGATCCGGGTCGACGCGGCGGAGGTCGCCGAGCTGGGCGTGGCCCTCGCCGAGACGGGTGCCGACCTGCTCCTCATGGGTGACCCCGCTGCGGACCGGTGGGCGCTCGGCCCCGGCGAGAGCGGGCCGGCCCTCGAGGAGCTGCTCGGCGGCTGGCGAAGGGTCCGGCTCGCGCTGGGCGGTTCCCTCTCCGAGCTGGGCGAGGCCGCGGTGGGTGCCGGTGCGCTCTACCTCGACACCGAGGCCGGTGTGTCGGGCAGCCTGTTCGGTGGGTCGTGGTGACCGGGCTGCCCCCGATGCCCGGCAACCCGGGCGGGGTACGAGTCGTCGCCGACCGGCTCCACGCCACGGCGCGCAGGCTCGACGCGCTCGGCCGGGTCCTCGCCAGGCTGCGCGACGGTGCGACGTGGGAGGGCGTCGCCGGTGAGGAGTTCGGGGTTCGCCTGCGCGCCGCCGTGCCGGTGCTGGATGCCGTCGGGGCCCGCCTCGGCGGCGCCGTCGCGCCGCTGCGGGCGCTGGCCGATGCCCTCGAGGAGGCGCAGGCGGTGATCGCCGTCGCGGTGCAGGACGAGAGCGACGCCGACCAGGCGTATGCCGTGCTGGAGGACCGCGCCTACGCCCTCGTCGTCGCCGGCTCGGGTGAGGACGACCCGGCCCTGCTGCTCGTGAGGCACCTCCAGCAGGAGCAGGTGCGCGTGCAGGCCGGCGCCAGGGCACGTCACGGGGCGGCTGCCGAGCGGTTCCGGGAGGCGGACTCCTGCTGCGCCCGGGTGCTCCGCTCGCTGAGCGTCGACGAGGTGGCGGACTCGGCGCCCTACCGGTTGCTGGCCGCCGCGAGCACCGTCGGCCACGATGTGGCCACGCTCGGGCTCGTCTCCGCGACGGTCCCCGAGCTCCGGCCCGTCGCAGCGGCCGGTGAGGCGGCCGGTGTCGCCGCGGACACGGCCCTGCTCGTCGCCTACGGCGAGGGCGACTGGGCCGAGCTGGGCGGCAGCGCGGCCCTGATGGCGACGGGCGGGATGGGCGCGGTCCTGCGGCGGGGTGCCGTTGCCGGCGCCGAGCGCACGGCCCAGGGTGCGGTGAGCACGCGCTACCTCACGACCCGGCAGCGCCTCGCGCTGGGTGCGGCCGCCGAGGCCCGGGCCAGCCGGGACGCCGTCCGAGCCGCACTGGACGTCCCTCCGGCGAGGGGGACACCCACCGCCCTGACCGGGGGTCCGGCCGTGGGCACCGTCCGTGCGCCGGTCGCAGCCTCCGGCCTCGCCGCCGGGGTCCGCGACGCGGCCCGCGCGGGTGCCGCCCGTGGTCGTGCTGCCGTGGCGGCGCAGCTCGACCGGGCCTTCCGGGACGACTGGCGGCTCGCGACCGCCAACGGGCCGGCGGCGCAGCGGCTCTACACCGGGGGAGCGAGCCTCCAGGTCGGGACCGCGGCGGCGAGGGCCACTCGACCGGTCACCGAAGCTGAGCCGGCTGGGCGGTAGGACAACCGGCGGCGCCGAACCGCCGACCTATCCTTGCGCCATGCGTGCCCCGCCCGTCGACGCGGTCGACCCTGCTCGGCTGCGGTACCCGGAGCACCTGCCCGTCGTCGAGCGGCGCGACGACATCCTGGTGGCCATCCGCGACCACCAGGTCGTCGTCGTCGCGGGGGAGACCGGCTCGGGCAAGACGACGCAGCTGCCCAAGATGTGCCTCGAGCTGGGGCTCGGGTCGCACGGCCAGGTCGGTCACACGCAACCCCGCCGGATCGCCGCGCGCTCGGTCGCCGAGCGCATCGCCGAGGAGATGGAGGTCGAGCTCGGTGGCCTCGTCGGCTACCAGGTTCGCTTCACCGACCACAGCAGCGACGCCACGCGAGTCAAGGTCATGACCGACGGCATCCTGCTGGCCGAGATGCAGCGCGACCGCGACCTGCGGCGCTACGACACCCTCATCCTCGACGAGGCCCACGAACGCTCGCTCAACATCGACTTCATCCTCGGATACCTCAAGCAGCTGCTGCCCCGTCGGCCCGAGCTCAAGGTCGTCGTGACGTCCGCGACCATCGACCCGCTCCGGTTCGCGCGTCACTTCGCGACCAACGACCGGGGGGAGGCCGTGCGCGAGGTGCCCGTCATCGAGGTGTCGGGGCGTACCCACCCGGTCGAGGTGCGCTACCGCCCCCTCCTCGAGCTGCACCCCGACGGCCGCCACGTCATCGCGGAGCGCGACCAGGTGACGGGCGTCGTCGAGGCGGTCGAGGAGCTCTGGACCGAGGCGCCGCCGACCCCCGACGCCACGGACATCCTCGTGTTCTTCTCGGGTGAGCGGGAGATCCGCGATGCCGCGGAGGCGCTCAACGGCCTGGGGCTGCCCGGCACCGAGGTGCTTCCTCTTTTCGCCAGGCTCTCCGCCGCGGAGCAGCACCGCGTCTTCCACCGCGGGACGGGGAGGCGGATCATCCTGGCGACGAACGTCGCCGAGACGTCGCTCACCGTCCCGGGCATCGGCTACGTCGTCGACACCGGAACGGCCCGGATCTCCCGCTACAGCCAGCGGACGAAGGTCCAGCGGCTGCCGATCGAACCGGTGAGCCGGGCGAGCGCGGCGCAGCGCGCCGGTCGGTGCGGGCGGGTCGCGCCAGGGATCTGCATCCGCCTCTACTCCGAGGACGACTTCGAGGCGCGGCCGCAGTTCACGGAGCCGGAGATCCAGCGCACCTCCCTCGCCTCCGTCATCCTCCAGATGACGTCCCTCGGCCTCGGGGACGTCACCCGGTTCCCGTTCGTGGACCCGCCCGACGCTCGCCAGGTTGCCGACGGCGTCCGGCTCCTGGAGGAGCTCAATGCCTTCGAGGTCGGCGAACAGGCCCGCGGCCGGCACCGTGGGCGCGGGCGGCGGCTCACGGCATCCGGGCGGACGTTGGCCCGGTTACCGCTGGACCCCCGACTGGCGCGGATGGTGGTGGAGGCCGGTCGGCTGGGCTGCACGCGCGAAGTGCTCGTGCTCGTCGCGGCTCTCTCGATCCAGGACCCACGAGAGCGCCCGGTGGACAAGGAGGCGCAGGCCGACCAGTCGCACGCCCGGTTCAAGGACGACCGTTCGGACTTCGTCAGCCTCCACAACCTCTGGCGCTATCTCACCGCTCAGCAGAAGGCCCTGTCGCACAGCGCCTTTCGCCGCACCTGCAAGAGCGAGTACCTCCACTACCTGCGCATCCGGGAGTGGCAGGACCTCCACTCCCAGCTCCGGGCCGCCTGTCGGTCGGTGCGGATCGACCCCGACCTGGCGACCGCCGCACGCGACGCCGAGCCGGCCTGGGACACCGTCCACCGCGCACTCCTCGCTGGGCTGCTGTCCCACGTCGGTGTGCGAGACGAGGTCAAGCGGGAGTATGCCGGTGCGCGTGGTGCCCGCTTCGGGATCAGTCCCGGGTCGGCCCTCTTCCGGCGGCAGCCGGACTACGTCATGGCCGCCGAGCTCGTCGAGACGACCCGGTTGTGGGCCCGCGTCAATGCGCGGATCGAGCCGGAGTGGGCAGAGGAGGCGGGCGCCCACGTCGTCGCACGGACCGTCAGCGAGCCTCGCTGGAGCAGGAAGGCGGGGGCCGCCGTCGCGACGGAGCGGGTCACGCTCTACGGCGTTCCGCTGGTCACCGACCGGACGATCCAGTACGCCGGGATCGACCCCGAGGGGGCGCGGGAGATCTTCATCCGGTCCGCGCTCGTCGAGGGCGACTGGGAGCCGCAGCACGAGTTCTGGCGGCTGAACGTCGCCACCCTCCGTCGGGTCGCCGAGCTGGAGGAGCGGGCCCGTCGACGCGACATCGTCGTCGACGACGAGGTGCTCTTCACCTTCTACGACTCACGGATCCCGCCTGACGTCGTCAGCGAGCGCCACTTCGACCGCTGGTGGCGAGGAGAGCGGCGCCGTCGGCCCGACCTCCTCACCCTCACGGAGGAGATCCTCACCTCCGACGCGGGGGAGGACATCTCGGCCGAGGACTACCCCCGGGTGTGGCACCAGGGTGACCTCGACCTCGACGTGACCTATCAGTTCTCGCCGGGTTCGGAGGCCGACGGCGTCACGGTCCACATCCCCGTGGCGGTGCTCAACCGGGTCAGCTCCGAAGGGTTCGACTGGCAGGTGCCGGGACTGCGTGACGACCTCGCCGTCGCGCTCCTGAAGTCGCTGCCCAAGGCGATCCGCCGGCACTTCGTCCCCACCCCCGACCACGCGATGGCCGCCCTGTCGGCGGCAGACCCCGCCCGGGGGGGCCTGACCGACGAGATGGCGCGGGTGCTCCACGAGCGCACCGGCGTTCGCATCCCGCCAGAGGAATGGGACCTCAGCCGCGTGCCCGACCACCTGCGGATCACCTTCAGCGTCGAGGCCCCGGGCGGGAGGGTGGTCGCCCGGGGCAAGGACCTCGACGCCCTCCGACCAGCGGCCGGGGGAGCGGTCCGTGCGGGGATGGCCGAAGCGGGTGCGTCCCTCGAGCGCACCGGCCTCACCACGTGGAGCGTCGGCACCGTCCCGCAGACGTTCGAGGGGCGCGCAGGGGGCCAGACCGTCCAGGGGTACCCCGCGCTCGTCGACGAGGGGACGTCGGTGTCCCTCCGGGTGCTGCCCGACCGCGGTGCCGCGGAGGCGGCTCACCGCCGGGGGGTGCGCCGGCTGCTGCTGCTCGGCACGTCGGCCCCGTGGAAGCGGGTGCTGGCGCGGCTCTCCAACGCCCAGAAGCTCGCCCTCGCGGACAACCCCCACGGCTCGGTACCCGCACTGCTCCAGGACTGCCTCGACGCGGCCGTCGACGACATCGTCACCGAGCACGTGCCGGGTGAGGTGCGCACCGAGGAGGCGTATGCCGCCGCGCTCGCCGCCGTCCGCAGCCATGCGGCCAGTCGGGTGCTCGTCGTCGTCGAGGCGGTCGAGCCGGTGCTGGCCCTTGCGGCCCGGGTGCGCCGGACGCTGGAGTCTCTCGAGCAGGGCGCCGCGTCGGCGCGCACCGCCGCCACCCGCGCCGACGTGCGCGCCCAGCTCGACAGCCTCGTCGGACCTGGCTTCGTCGCCCGGACGGGGCTGCGGCGGCTGCGCGACGTACAGCGCTACCTGCGGGCAGCGCAGCACCGGCTGGAGCGCGCGGCGACCAACCCGCGCGAGGCCGTGCTCCAGGAGACCATCGACCGGGTGGAGGAGGACTTCGCCGACCTCCTGGAGTCGCTGCCCGCCACCCGGAGGGGCGCCACCGACGTCACCGACCTCGGCTGGATGGTCGAGGAGCTGCGCGTGAGCCTGTTCGCCCAGTCGCTCGGGACGGCACACCCGGTCTCGGAGAAGCGGGTGCGCGCGGCCATCGCGGCCGTCGCCTCGTCACGGCACTGATCGGGAATCGTCGGGGGGCGGTCGTGCGTTCTGCTGGGTACGAGCTCCACCCGTGAAAGGCTTGTGCCGTGCAGAACCCCTCCGCGCTCTACCGCTTCGAGACCGACGCCGACCTCACCGTGCCCCGGCCCGGTGTGCTCGTCGTCGCCCTCGGAGCCTTCATCGACGCCGGGCACATCCAGTCCGTCCTCGGTGGCCACCTCCTCGAGACGGGGGACCCCGAGGTCGTGGCGTCCTTCGACGTCGACCAGCTCCTCGACTACCGCGGCCGCCGTCCGGCGATGATCTTCGACACCAACCGGTGGGTCGAGTACGACGACCCGAGCATGCTCCTGCACCGGCTCACCGACCGGGACGGGCAGACCTACTACCTGCTCACCGGGCCTGAGCCGGACTACCAGTGGGAGCGGGTCATCGAGGCGGTGCGCGAGCTCGTCGTCCGGCTCGGCATCACGCTCGTCGTCCACACGCACGGCATCCCCATGGCAGTGCCGCACTCCCGCCCGGTCGGGATGACCGCTCACGCCACGGACGTGTCGCTCATCGGCGACGCCGCCTCGCCCTTCGGTCGGGTGCAGGTGCCGGGGTCGATCGGCGCACTCCTCGAGATGAGGCTCGGCGAGTCGGGGCACCGAGCCGTCGGGTTCGCGATCCACGTGCCGCACTACCTCGCGGGGTCCGAGTGGGCCGAGGGTGCTCTCGCCGCGCTCAACGCCGTGGTCGACGTCACGGGCCTCAACCTGCCGAACGACGACCTCGTCCTGCGGGCGCGCGCCAACCAGCAGGCCATCGCCGCGGAGGTCGAGGGCAACGACGACGCCCGCGCGGTGATCACCGCCCTCGAGCAGCAGTACGACACCTTCGTCGAGGGCCAGCAGCGGCCCAGCCTGCTCGCCACCGAGGCGAGCCAGATCCCGTCGGCAGACGAGCTGGGCGCCGACTTCGAGAACTTCCTGCGCACCGTCGCCGACGACGACACGAACCCGGCCTGACCGCCGGGGCAGCCGCCGCCCAGGGGTCAGTCCTTCGCGTCCGACCACCGGGCGATGACGGAGGTGTCTGCCACGAAGCGCACGGGTGCGCCCGGCGCCCACCGCCGCGCCGAGTCCTCGAGCGCCTGGTCCACCTGGACGGCGACCTCCGCCGCGTGCTCCATGGGGGCGTGCACGAGGAGCTCGTCGTGCAGGCACAGCACCACCTCGGCCCCGAGGTCGCGCGTCGTCGCTCGTACGGTGGCTGCCCACGCCTTGAAGAGCTCGGCCGCCGCGCCCTGGATGATGGCGTTGCGTGCGAACCGTCCGCGCGCGGCATCCAGCGCAGGGTCGGCGCCCGCGGGGCTCGAGGTGAGGAAGCGTCCGGTCGGGATGAGCCGGCCGCCCCACGTCCGCAGCGGCTCGCCCCGGCGGCCCGCGTCGTAGGCACGGTCCAGGAGCGCCATCGCGACCGGGTAGGCCCGCTCCAGTCCGGCGAGGGCCTCACCGGCAGCCCCGCTGCGCTGGCCGTACATCGCCGCCAGCACAGCCACCTTGGCCACCGGCCGGTCCACTCCCAGCCGCTGGGCGACAGGGGCGTAGAGGTCGTCGGCGCGGGTCGCCGCCGCGAACGCGACGTCCCCCGAGACCACGGCGAGCACCCGCGGCTCGATCTGGCCGAGGTCCGCGCGGACGAGGACGTGACCCTCGTGCGCCGCGACGCCGGGCCGCAGGGCCGCAGGCAGGTTGTGCAGGCCGTTCTCGGCGGTCATCCGCCCCCCGGCACCGTCGCAGGCCGTCCACCGGCCGCGCAGCCGGTCGTCGGGTCCGACGTGCGCGTCGAGCCAGCGGTAGCCGTACGTCGTCGCGATCCTCTCGTCGCGCCGCCAGTCCAGCAGCGCGTCGACGACGGGGTGGACCGTGCGGTAGGGCTCGAGGACCCACTTGCGGGTGTTCGGCACGTCGACGCCCACGGCGAGGAGCATCTCGCGGACCTGTGCCGGGTTCCGCAGGTCCGTCGACTCCCGACCCGGGACGTGCCGCAGGACGCGCTCGTCACGCGCCCGGCGGGTCTGCCGCTCGTCGGCCTCGGTCTCAGGTCGGGGACCGGCGGAGGCGGCGACGAGCTCCTCGGTCCGGGAGCGATCCAGCGGCAGGCCGTCCCTGCGCAGCTCCAGGCACAGCACGGCCGCCGCCGACTCCGAGTGGACCGTCCCGGCGACCCGAGGTCCGGTGGCGGTCGCGCGGTCGTGCTGCAGGTGGGCGGTCTCCAGGGCCGCTCGGCCCCACGCCTCGAGGTGCGCCGGGTCCGTCCGCCACTCCTCGTGGTCGCCCCGCAGGTGACCCCGGACGTCGACCGGGGAGTCGGGATCGGCCGGCGCGTCCTCGCGGCCGGCGAACTCGAAGAGGTCATCCGTCGGCGGGGACGGCACGTCCTCGACGGGGATGCCGTGCGCCGCCGCCCAGCACTCGCCGGGCGCTGCACTCCACCCCCCGTGCAGGAGCCGGTGCGCCTCAGCCACGTCCCAGGCCCGAGCAAGGGGGATGCGGGCATCGACGAGGGGAGCCGCGGCATCCTCGGCCGACCACCACACCCAGCGGGGCGCCGCCTCCCTCTCCAGGGACGCCGCCATGGCCACGACGTCGGCGAGCGGAGCGGTGCGGCAGGTGCCCCGGTGGAGGAGGGCGGCATACCGCTCACCGCGCCCTGGAGGGGTGACCACGAGCGCCGCCACGTCACCCGGGACCATGTCGAGAAGCGTAGGGGCGGCCCCCGTCATCCCGCGGTGGCTCGTCGCGCAGAGGCTGGCGAGGCCCGCCGTCGTGGCAGGATGACGAGTCGACCAGCCTGCCGTCCTGGCCGGCCGGCACGCGCTCTGAGGAGGACGACGTGGGAATTCCGGGGTTGAGTCGCGACCGCACGAGCGACGCGGTCAAGGACGTCCGGAGCGCGCTCGAGCAGGCGCAGAAACCGCAGGACGACGGGGCGCTGGGGCACCACTCCACCCGGCTGGTGCAGAACATCCTCGACCTCGGCATGGACGGCAAGGGGTTCTTCCACTCCGCGACGGACGTGGCCGACGAGGCGTTGCGCACCCACTCCGACCGTGAGACGGCCGTGGAGTCGATCATCCGCAGCCACGTGCGCCTGGGCGCCGCCTCCGGCTTCGTCACCAGCCTGGGAGGGTTCATCACCGTCCCCGTGGCACTGCCGCTCAACGTCCTCGGCTTCTACCTCATCGCCACCCGGATGACCGCGGCGGTCGCCCGCGCCCGGGGCCATGACATCCACCGGGAGCCGATCCGCACCGCGGTGCTGCTGACGCTCGTGGGAGCCGACGCCGACGACCTGCTCCGCAAGGCGGGGGTGGCCGTGCCGACCGGTGCGCTCTCCAACCTCGCCGTTCAGCGGCTCCCCGGCCCGGCGATGATGGTGGTCCAGAAGGGCATCGGCTTCCGGCTCCTCGCCCAGGTCGGGACGAAGACCTTCTCCCGGCTGGGCCGCCTCATCCCCGTCGTCGGCGGTGCGATCGGTGGCGCGCTCGACGCGTGGATGATGCGCACCGTGGCGACCAGCGCCCGGCGCGAGTTCCCGGCGGCGGTCCCGGTGGTGACCGAGGCGGGATCCGCCTGAGGGGCCGGGATCTGGTCGCGTACGTCGTTCGTTGACGAGCCGGGTCGACCGGCCCGGGTTCGGAGCAGGAGGAAGCATGTCGACGTTCACCCGTATCGCCTCGGTCGGTGCCGTCGTGAGGGCGGTCCGGATGGCGGTGCGCCCCGGTGGTCCGTCGCTCGGTGAGCGCGCCGGGGCCGTGCCGCGCCTCGTGCGCGCGACCGCCGCGGGCCAGTACCAGGGCACCTCGGTGGGCAGGCTCGTCCTCATGCTCGCCGCGGCTGGCTATGTCGTGTCGCCCGTGGACCTCATGCCCGAAGGGCTGCTCGGAGTGTTCGG
>CALCXF010000071.1 GCA_937907685.1 uncultured Nostocoides sp. | reverse complement strand
CCACCCTGAGCACGGTGCGTCTGGGGATGCGGCACATGGCCGGGAGCAGGCAACGGCCAGCCCATCGGCGAGGGCGGCCCGCCGAGCGATTGCTGGTGCCCGATGGGTCGCGCAGCCGTCGACGAGCTGACTGCAGGCTCCCCCTGGACACAACGCACAGGGGGCGATGCCCACCGGCCATTTTGTCGTGAGCCTCGAGCGGATCGCCGAGCCTGATCCCGTGAGGGCCGTCGCAACGCTGACCCCGTTTCACGTGAAACGTGTCGAAGCGGTGCGACGAAGACAACGGTCGTCTGGAGCCAGCCGGGGATCGAGGCGATGGTCTGGATGGTCCCGTGCTTGAGTGGCCGGCAGACCTCAGCTGGGCGCTGACAGGGCGGTCGGGGATCGGCTCGCCGGGCCGATGAGTCGGGCGCGAGCCACGACCCGAGCGCCCTGACGAGCACGATCCCTTTGGCGTGTCGGCGTGTCGTGGGGTTGGATTGGCGCCGCGCGCCCTGCAGCGACGACAGTAGAGAAGTGATCACTTCTGTCGTCGCAGACGAGACCCGCACCGTGGCGGCCGGCCTGGGCTTTCCAGCGCTCACCGGCCGTCCGACGAGCCCGCTCGGCTGGCCAGGTGCCGACACCGTTTCACGTGGAACACAGGAAACCGGCCCGAACGGAGCAGCAGAACGAAAGCCAAGCGAGAGGGACTACGGGGAGATGGCGTCGACGGCGGCAGGCACCACGGGGGACGTCACGGAGGACCTCCCACGGCGGGACTCGGAGGACAGGGCGGAGATCGCCGCAGCTCTTCCGGTGGCCGATGAGCAGACGCCGCTCGCCCGCGCCGTGGCCGACGACGCTCGGAAGAGGATCACCCTGAGCGGCCGTTCCGTGCCGCGGCCGGCCCGGACCCGCGCCCTCACGGTCGCCAACCAGAAGGGTGGCGTGGGCAAGACGACGACGACGGTCAACATCGCCGCCGCCCTCGCCCAGGCCGGCAGTCCGGTTCTCGTCATCGACCTCGACCCTCAGGGCAACGCGAGCACGGCGCTCGGGATCGCGCACCACGCCGAGGTTCCGAGTGTCTACGACGTCCTCGTCGAGGGCCGCGCGATCTCCGAGGTGGTGCAGACGTGCCCGGACATCGACGGGCTGATGTGCATCCCCGCCACCATCGACCTCGCCGGCGCGGAGATCGAGCTCGTCTCGCTCGTGGCCCGGGAGACCCGACTTCGCAACGCGCTCGCGGCATACATCGAGGAGCGCGAGGCCGCTGGGGAGCCGCTCGACTACGTGCTCATCGACTGCCCGCCGAGCCTCGGCCTGCTCACGGTCAACGCCTTCGTCGCGGCGGACGAGGTGTTCATCCCCATCCAGTGCGAGTACTACGCCCTCGAGGGCCTGTCGCAGCTGCTGCGGAACATCGAGCTCATCCGGAGCCACCTCAACCCTCGGCTCCACGTCTCCACGATCCTGATGACGATGTACGACGGCCGGACCCGGCTGTCCTCGCAGGTGGCCGACGAGGTGCGCGAGCACTTTCCCGACCAGACCCTGCGTGCCAGCGTCCCGCGCTCGGTGCGCATCTCGGAGGCACCCAGCCACGGCCAGACCGTGATGACCTACGACGCCAACAGCAGCGGCGCTCTCTCCTATCTGGAGGCGGCCGTCGAGCTGGCAGAACGCGGGGCAGAGCCCCCAGTCATCGAGGAGACCGCATGACCGAGAAGCGTCGGGCGCTGGGCCGTGGCCTGGGTGCCCTCATTCCGAGTGGTGCAGGCGCTGCCGAGCGACCGGTCGACGTCCTCTTCAAGGACCGGCAAGAGGCTGTCAATCGCGACGGGGCCGCGCCCTCGGTCGGAGGCGGGTACGACAGCCCACCTGTGCCGCCCAACGGTGGCAACGGCCGGGACGGCGGGGCGGCCCTCGCCACAGCCGGGGAGCCTGGTCCCACGGTGGCGGAGGCCGAGGAGGCCGACACCGGTGGACTCCGACCGGTGCCCGGAGCCGAGTTCGCCGAGATTGCCCTCGACGACATCCGGCCCAACCCTCGCCAGCCGCGAGGGATCTTCGACGACGACGAGCTCGCCGAGCTGGCGCACTCCATCCGGGAGATCGGCGTCCTGCAGCCCGTCGTCGTCCGCCGGGTCCCGGAGGGAGCTCCCCTCGGCGAGCCTCGCTACGAGCTCATCATGGGGGAGCGGCGGTGGCGCGCCTCCCGTGAGGCCGGCAAGGACACCGTCCCGGCGATCATCAAGGCGACGGAGGACGACGACCTCCTGCGCGACGCGCTCCTCGAGAACCTCCACCGGAGCCAGCTCAACGCCCTCGAGGAGGCCGCGGCATACCAGCAGCTCCTCGACGACTTCGGCTGTACCCAGGAGGAGCTCGCCCGCCGCATCGGCCGTTCTCGGCCGCAGATCTCCAACACCCTGCGGCTGCTCAAGCTGCCACCGCCCGTCGCCCGCAGGGTGGCCGCCGGTGTCCTCAGCGCCGGTCACGCCCGTGCGCTCCTCGCCCTACCCGACGCGGCGGCGATGGAGCGGCTCGCCCAGCGGATCGTCGCCGAGGGCCTGTCGGTCCGCTCCGTCGAGGAGCTCGTCATGCTCGACGACGGCGGGTCACGACCGGCGCGACGTGCTCCCCGGCCGGGCACCCGCAGGCCCCAGCTCGACGACCTTGCCGCAGACCTGTCGGACCGGTTGGAGACCCGGGTGCGCATCGCCCTCGGGCAGCGCAAGGGACGCCTCACCGTCGAGTTCGCCTCCGTCGAGGACCTCAACCGGATCCTCGACACGATGCACCTGCGCACCCACGCGGCCGTCCTGGACGGCCGCGACTGACCAGCGGCCCGCGCCGGGCAGGGCAGTCGAGCAGTCCAGAAGCGCGCAGTCTCACGGCATACAAGTGGGCGCGTAACACGGTGTGCCAGAACGTGTTACGCGCCCTTTGTCGTGACTGACCGGCTCAGCTCAGGTAGGGCTCGAGCTCTCGGAGCAGCTTCGGCTTCGGCATGGCGCCGATGATCGTCTTGACGATCTCACCGTTCTGGTAGACGTGCATCGTGGGGATGCTCGTGATGCCGAGCTTGCCGGTGATGGACGGGTTCTCGTCGGTGTTGAGCTTGACGATGGAGACCTCGTCGTGGTCGCGGGCGATC
Source organism: uncultured Nostocoides sp. (assembly GCA_937907685.1). Lineage (GTDB taxonomy): Bacteria > Actinomycetota > Actinomycetes > Actinomycetales > Dermatophilaceae > Fodinibacter. The sequence goes on along the minus strand of CALCXF010000071.1, from coordinate 25,514 downwards.
TCCTCGAGCACGGGCGCGACGGCGCGGCAGGGGCCACACCACGGCGCCCAGAAGTCGACGAGGACGGGCTTGTCGCTCTTGAGGACGTCGGCCTCGAAGGTGGCGTCAGAGGTGGCGGAGATGGCTCCCATGTCGGGATCCTTTCGACGGGGTGGGTGGGGATGGTCTGGGGACGATGGTCTCGGAGAGGTCCGACACCCCCCTCAGTGGGCGAGGAACCGCTCGGCGTCGAGGGCCGCGGCGCAGCCGGAGCCGGCCGCGGTGATCGCCTGGCGGTAGGTGTGGTCGACGAGGTCACCGCAGGCGAACACACCGGGGATGTTCGTCCGGGTCGAACTGCCCTCGACGAGGACGTACCCCTCGGCGTCGAGCTCCACGACCCCCTTGATGAGGTCGTTCCGCGGGTCGTGCCCGATCGCGACGAACAGACCGGTCACCGGCAGGTCGCGGGTCACCCCGGTGACGGTGTCGCGCAGGGTGATACCGGTGACCTTGTCCTCGCCGTGGATCGCGTCGACGGCGCTGTTCCACGCGAAGCGGATCTTCGGGTTGGAGAGGGCACGCTCGGCCATGATGGCGCTCGCCCGGAGCTCGTGGCGGCGGTGCACGATGGTCACGGACCGGGCGAACTTCGTGAGGAAGGTCGCCTCCTCGACCGCCGAGTCACCCCCGCCGACGACGGCGATGTCCTGGTCGCGGAAGAAGAACCCGTCGCACGTGGCGCACCACGACACCCCGTGCCCGGAGAGTCGCTTCTCGTGCGGCAACCCCAGCTCGCGGTAGGCCGACCCCATCGCGAGGATGACTGCGCGGGCCCGGTGCTCGGTGCCCTCGGAGTCGGTGACGACCTTCACATCGCCTTCCAGGCGCACGGACTCCACGTCGTCGGTGACGATCTCGGTGCCGAAGCGCTCCGCCTGCGCCCTCATGTTCTCCATGAGGTCGGGGCCCATGATGCCGTCGCGGAACCCGGGGAAGTTCTCGACCTCCGTCGTGTTCATCAGCGCCCCGCCGGCGGTCACGGCGCCCTCGAACATCAGGGGCTCGAGGTTCGCCCGCGCTGCGTAGACGGCGGCCGTCCACCCCGCCGGGCCCGAGCCGATGATGATGACGTTGCGGACGTCGGACGTCACGAGACACATCCCCTAGTGGTGGAGGTTGAGCGCGACCGCAAGATGCGGTGCTTTCGTTGAACCGATCCTAGGGCCGGGGTGTTCCCGCACCGAGCTCGCCCCGCCGGTCTCCACCCTTGGCGGACGTCGAGCGGGCTCAGTCGAGGGACACCGGGCCACGAATGGGGCCGGTGGTTCCCATGGTGCAGGAGCGCTCGACGACGTATGCCGTGCGCCCGCCGGTCTCGAAGGCGACGACGACGGCCGCCGGACGGCCGTCGACCTGGGCCAGGTCGACGAGAAGCCCGGCCGACGAGGGGATGCCCAGCGCATCCGCGCAGGACCGTGCTCCCACCGGGGTGCCGATCGGGCCGATCGTCGGAGCCTCGGCAGCGAGGTCGGCCAACGGGGCGAGGTCTGCCTCGGCGACGCTCCGGGCCGACGTCACCAGGCTCTCATCGGTGTACTCGGTGCCGCTCATGACGACCACGACATCCCCCGAGCCCGGGGCCGGTGCCACAGGGAGGGCCGTTCCCGGGCCGGACGGTGCGTCCGCGGAGTCGTCTCCGGAGCCGGCCATGGACTCGCCCGAGGTCTCCCCTCCGGAGTCGTCGCCCCTGCCCGCCACCGCGTCGAGGGACGCCAGCCCGCCGCCCTGCAACGCCGCGAAACCGTAGGTCCCCAAGCCCACCGCCGCCACGACCGCGGCTGCGACTCCGAGGTGGCGGAGCCGGGAGGACCGACGAGGAAGGGGCACGACCTGAGCACCGGAGTCCGCCTCGGCCGCCAGAGCCGCGGTGATCCGGGAGACGAGCTCGTCGGGCATCGGCCCCGGTTCGGGAAGCCCGGCGAGCAGGGCACGCATCCCCGTCGGGTCGTGCTCGACGGGCACACCGTCGTCGTGCGGCTGGGTCACGGGGTCCTCCGGGACGGGCCCTGGGGGCGTCGGGAGCGGGCGTCTGGTGACGGCACGCAGGGGTCCCGCCGTAGGTAGGACGTCACGGCGCCCCCCGTGGTTCCGCCGGGCCGGGAACGGAGGTGTCCGGTCGGGGGCCGAGGATGCCGGCCAGCGCCTCGCGTCCGCGGAAGCATCGGGACTTCACGGTGCCCTCGGCCACGTCGAGCACCTGGGCTGCCTCGGTCACCGACAGCCCGTGCATGTCCACGAGCACCAGGGCGAGGCGCTGGGCCTCCGGCAGCCGGGCCAGCGCGGCCTGGACGTCGAGGCGCGTCTCGGCTGAGCCGTGGTGGTCATGCAGGTCGGGCAGGTCGAGCTCGCCGAGGTCCCCGGCCCGGCGCACCGAGGTCCGCTCGCGACGGAGGCGGTCGAGGCAGGCGTTGACGACGACGCGGTGCAGCCATGTCGTGACGGCGGCGTCCCCCCGGTAGGCCTCGGCCCGCCGGAAGGCCGAGATGAACGCCTCCTGCACGGCATCCGCGGCGAGCTCGGGCTGGGAGGTGGTGCGCAGGGCGACGGCGTACATCCGGTCCCGGTGGCGCCGGAAGAGCTCGCCGAAGGCGGCCCCACCGTCACCCGCCACGTGCCTCTCCAGGAGGTCGCGGTCACTCAGGGACCTCAGGTCATCCGGCATCACGACCGCCCGGCATCAGCCGGTGACGACGACCTCGTTGAGCCGCGCCCGCCGCTTGCCGTTGTCGTCCTCGGTGAGCTCGGTGAACCACACGACGACGTACTGGCCGCTGACGTCGGCCGGCACGTCGAACTTCACCGTGCCCTCGGCTCCCTTCTTCTCGCCGATCCTCGTCGCTCCCTCGAGTCGGTTGTCGGGTCCGACGTGCACCTCGACGTCCGCCTGCTGAGGCATGACGAGCTCGATCGTCTGGGGCTTCTTGTTGGGCCCGAGGTCGACGATGACGCCGAGGCCCTTCTTGAGCCCGCCGAACTTGTCACTGCGGTAGTTCTCCGAGACCCAGCCGGTCTCCCGGTCCCCGTCGTAGATCGTGGGTGTGAGCCTGTTGTTCTCCTCACCGTCACCCTCGGGGTCGTAGGCCTGGACCTTGAGGATGGCGAGCGGCTCGGGACTGCCGGCCGTCGCGCCTGCCGAAGGGCTGGCGGACGGTGCGCTGGGGGAGGGCTGCGCGCTCGCCGCGCGGGTGGGCGGTCCACCGAGGGAGAAGTCGTTGCCGCCGATGCGCGACACGCCCCAGATGCCGATGACGAGGGCCAGGATGAGGAAGCCCGCCACGATCCCGAGGGCGAGCCGTGACTCGTCCTTGGTGAGTGGCTCCGCCGGCACCATGGGCGCCGGGTACTCGAGACCGCTGCCCCCAGGCCCCGCGGCCGAGTCCGGGCTGAGCTCCGACACCTTGTCGACGGCACGACGCGCGATCCCCCCGACGCGCTCCCCGACGCCGCTGAACGCGCCGGCCACGGCAGCGCCGGCCGCACCCGCACCGGCGGCAGCAGCACCGTTGCGGCGTGAACGAGGTACCGCATCGTCCGCGGTGCCCACATGACCGGCCGGCTCCCCGTGTCTGGGGTGCTCGTCCCACCGGACGTCGTCCCAGCCGCCTCGGTGCACCGGCTCCACGACGGCGTCGTCGGGGCGAGGTGGGTCCTGCCGCCAGTCCGACTCGGCGGGCAGGGGGAGGACGCGGGTTGCCTCCCGGCCGGGGACGTCCACCGGTGGTGGAGGCACGGCACCGTGGTCACCGGTCGGCCGGGTCATCCGGTCGGTCTCCGCCGTCTGCGGGTCCGGGGATGCCGTCCGGTCCCGCATCGCGGAGAGTCCGGCGGCCCCGGCCGCCCCCGACGTCGCCGCCGCCGCCGCCGCCGCGGCCCCCGCCCCCGCCCCGGTTGACGCACCGCCAGCACCGTGAGGCACCTCGTCGGCGCGCCCGCTCGCCTCGGCGCCGGCCCAGATGGGGTGGGCTGCCGTGCGGTCGGAGGCGGGCTGCTCGATGGTCTCGGGCAGCCGCGCTGCCACCACCGGCGGCGCGGCGGCCCGCGCAGTCGGGGTGACGGGACGGCCGACGACCTGGCGCGACGGCCAGGGGGCCACCTGTCGGGCGTAGTCGCCGGGGCTGGTCGGTCCCTGGTCGTCGTTGAGGGTCAGCCGGCAGATCGCGTCGAGGTCTCGGGGGACCCCGGCCGCGATCTCCGACGGTGCTGCCACACCACCGGGCACCCGTGGTGCCGCCCCGAGGCCGGCACCGCCGGCACCGAGCGGCCACAGGCCGGTGAGCCCGGCATACGCGAGAGCGACGACTCCCACCGCGTCGCGTCGGGCGGCGTCCTCCGCCTCGGCACCGTCCTGGCCGGCGCGGACGGCAGCGGTCTCCAGGCCGCGCAGTCGGATGTCGCCGTCGGAGGTGCGCAGGACGTCGTCCGGGGTGAGGTCGAGGTGGTGCATACCCCGCTGTCGGGCGGACTCCAGGGCCGAGGCGACCTCGCCCGTGATCCGGCGCACCTCGTCACCCGGCACGCCGCCGTCGATGACGAGCGACCCCAGCGTCCGTGCGTCCCCGAGGTCCTCCTCGACGATGTACGCCACGTCGTCGTCAGTGCCGACGTCGAGGATCCGGACGAAGACGACGTGGGTGACGGATGCCGCGCGGCGGGCCGCGTCGAGTATCACCGGGGTCCGGTGGTCCTCGGCGGGGATGCAGAGGATGGACACGCTCCGGCCGAGGGTCGTGTCGTCGGCGGACCACCGCTCGACACCGTGCAGCTGCTCGAGCCGACGGTGGACGGTGTACCGGCCGCCGAGGACGGTGCCCGGACCCACACCCCTCACCGCAGCTCCTCTCGATCGTCCCTCGCGGCGCCCAGGAGCGCCGGCACCCGCAGCCGACCGGGTGTGCGCCCATCGTAGACACTGCGGGCTCAGCGCCGCCCGAGTCGACGCCTCACCGGCTCCAGGGCGGTGGCCACCTCGCCGACGCCCAGCGCGGTCGCCACCGACCAGGTGACGGCGAGCTGCACGAGGCCTGCGGCCGCCAGCACGAGCCCTCCGGACACGAGCCCGGCGATGCCGCGCGTCTCCCCGAGGTCGGGGAACACCTCACGGATGAGCCAGAGCAGGGCCAGGGCGGTGAGGACCGACGGGACGAGCAGCTTGAGGTACATCGATGCCACGCCGCGCAGGCCGAGGTGGCCGAGCCGGCGGTGCAGCACCCAGAAGCCGACGGCCGCCGCGACGACGAACGCCGTCGACTGGCCGAGGCTCAGCGCGAACGCCGTGAGGTTCGGGTCGAGGTTGGAGGCCACCAGCGCCCCGACCGTCGCGAGGCCGGTCGTCACGCACTGGAGGCGGAAGGTCATCCACGTCATCTGGTGCGCGTAGAACACCCGGTCGTTGAGGTACGTCCAGGCCATGGGCAGGACCATCCAGACCAGGCCGGCGAGCACCAGCGCGATGGCGCGCGTCTCCTCGAGCGTGTTGGTGAAGAAGAAGGTGGAGGCGACGTACGGCGCGAGCACGCCGATGAGCACGATGCCGGGCACGAGGATGACCGACGGCATCCGCAGCCCTTGCCCGTGGTAGCGCAGCACCTCACCGTGGTCCCCGCGGCTGGCCGCCTCCGAGAGACGGGTGTACAGCGCGGTGACCAGGGAGACGGTGACGAGGCCATGGGGGAGCATGACGATGAGCAGGGCGGGGTTGAAGGCCGCGAGCCCCGCGGTGGGCTCCCCGCTCGCCTCGCCGAGGCGCGTGGCCCGGGTGAGGACCCGGGACGTGACGACGAACCCGAGCTGGCTCACGACGATGGAGGCGAAGGTCCACTTGGCGACGTTGCTGACCTCCCCGAGACCGTAGCCGCGCAGTCCCCACACCGGTCGGTAGCGGAAGCCGATCCGCCGGAGGGGGACCACCAGGCACAGGGCCTGCGCGACGATGGACAGGGTGGCCGAACCGGCGAGGACCATCACCATCTCCGGGGTCCAGTCCGCTGGTGCGGCGCGCTCGGGGAAGCCGGCCGCCATGAACCACAGGAGCCCGGCGACCGCCACGACGTTGGCGAGCGCCGGGGCCCACATGTAGCCGGCGAACCGGCCGTGGGCGTTGAGCACCTGGCCGAGGATCGTGTAGAGGCCGTAGAAGAAGATCTGCGGGAGACAGATGACGGCGAACACGGTGGCCAGGCCCAGGGCCTCGGCGTTGTCGACGTCGTAGTAGATGGGGACGATGACCGGGGCGAGGGCGGTGAGGACCACGGTGGCGACGGCGAGGATCACGAGGGAGATCGTGATGATGCGGTTGACGAACTCGTCGCCGTCCGGTCGCAGCTTCGCGCGCACGATCTGCGGCACGAGGATGGCGTTCAGGGTCCCGCCCGCGATGAGCAGGTAGAACGAGTTGGGCAGGGTGTTCGCCGCGGTGAAGGCGTCGGCGGCGAACCCCGTGGTGCCGATGACGCCGGCGAGCAGCGCCGCCCGGACCAGACCGACCACGCGGGACACGAGGGTGCCCGAGGCCATGATCGCGCCGGCCCGACCGAGGCTCTGGCGGGGGGCGGGGAGCGGGGCGTCGCTGGGCCCCGCGGCCGAGGTGTCACTCATCGGTGGGTGGCGGCGGCGGCTCAGGCGTCGCCGGCGAGCCGCTGCCAGGCGACCCGGGCGATCCGGCGCTCGTTCGGGAACGTCAGGTGCCGGTGCGCGTCCCGCAACGGCAGCCACGCCACGTCGATGGCCTCGTGGTCGGGGTCGTTCTCGATCGTCAGGGTGCCACCGACCGCCTCGAGGAGGTAGTGGTGGACGTACTTGTGGATCCGGCGCTCCCCGGCGGCGAACCAGTAGTCGATCGTCCCCAGCTCGATGAGGACGCGCCCCTCGATGCCGGTCTCCTCCGCCACCTCGCGCGCAGCCGTCTGCGGCAGGGTCTCCTCGCCCTCGATGTGGCCCTTGGGCAGGCACCACTCGACGCGTCCGGCCCGGTTGCGCCGGGCGATGACCGCGATCCGTGCCTCGCCCTCGTGGACGTCGACGACCACGCCTCCCGCACTGCGCTCCTCCACCGCCGGAAGCCGCCGGGGTGGCACCCCGGTCGGATCGGTGGCGGCGTGGCTCATCCCGTCACTGTAGCCAGTGGGGCTGGCGGTGCCCCTGACGACGCGGAGACCTCACCCTGCGACGAGCGCACCCGGCGGTGCACCAGCGGTGCGACCGGACAGGGACGCCCACCTGCGCGAGCGGCATACCCTTGGTCCTCGTGTCCACCCGCCAGCCGCCGGCCGCCCTGCTCCGGCAGGCGGTCGCCCACCTCGCGCCTGTCCTTCCGCTGCTGACCGACCTCGGCGAGCGGTTTGCTGCTGCGGGCCACGAGCTGGCTCTCGTCGGCGGGCCGGTGCGCGACGCGTTCCTCGGCCGCACGCCGACAGATCTGGACTTCGCCACATCGGCCCGCCCGGACGACACCGAGGCGGTCCTCACCACCTGGGGAAGCGCGACCTGGGACATGGGACGGGAGTTCGGGACGATCGGTGCACGCCGTGGCGAGCGCGTCGTCGAGGTCACGACCTACCGGGCCGACGCCTACGACGGCGCGACCCGCAAGCCGGTCGTCGCCTTCGGGAGCTCGCTGCACGACGATCTCGTGCGCCGGGACTTCACCGTCAACGCGATGGCCCTGCGGTTCCCGGACCTGGAGTTCGTCGACCCGTACGGCGGCCTGAGCGACCTGGACGCCGGCATCCTGCGCACGCCCTCGCCCCCGGAGGTCTCCTTCGCCGACGACCCGCTGCGGATGATGAGAGCCGCACGGTTCGTCGCGCAGCTCGGGCTCGTGCCGACCACCGAGGTGTATGCCGCGATGAGGCAGATGGCGGGCTCGATCGAGATCGTCTCCGCGGAACGGGTGCGTGACGAGCTCGTCAAGCTGCTCCTCGCCCCGCACCCACGCGCGGGGCTGGAGCTGCTCGGCGCCACCAGCCTCGCCACCCATGTGCTGCCCGAGCTGCCGGCGCTCCAGCTCGAGGTCGACGAGCACCACCGCCACAAGGACGTCTACGAGCACTCCCTGACCGTGCTCGAGCAGGCCATCGACCTCGAGGGAGACCCCGGTGGGCCCGCGGAGTCGGTGCCCGGACCCGACCTCATCCTGCGGCTCGCCGCGATCCTGCACGACATCGGCAAGCCGGCCACGCGCCGGTTCGAGGAGGGCGGGGGGGTCTCGTTCCACCACCACGAGGTCGTCGGTGCCAAGCTCGCCACGCGACGGCTCAAGGAGCTGCGGTTCGACAAGGAGACGACGAAGGCGGTCGCCCGGCTCGTCGAGCTCCACCTGCGGTTCCACGGCTACGGGAACGGCCAGTGGACCGACTCCGCGGTGCGTCGCTACATCACGGATGCCGGTGACCTCCTGCCGCGGCTGCACCGCCTGACCCGCGCCGACTGCACCACCCGCAACGTGCGGAAGGCCCGCCGCCTCGCCGCCAGCTATGACGAGCTCGAGACCCGGATCGAGGCCCTGCTGGCACGGGAGCAGCTGGATGCGGTGCGGCCCGACCTCGATGGGAACGAGATCGCCGAGACGCTGGGCATCCGTCCCGGGCCGGTGCTCGGGCGGGCCTACAAGCACCTCCTGGCTGTGCGCCTCGACGATGGGCCACTGGGCAAGGACGCCGCCCGCGAGCGGCTCCTCACGTGGTGGGCGGATCAGCCCGAGTCCCGCGGGTGACGCCGGCCGGCGCAGCGGGCGTGACGTCGGCCCGCGTCCGCGGCCGACCACGCGAAGGACACGCCTCGTCGGCGGACGACGTCCGGGCTAGGCTCGGCATCCCAGCCGTCGTCCGAGGGGAGCTCGTCCATGCAGGTCCTCGCCCTCCGCGCCGCCCTGGACCGTGAGGCCCACGCCGGACCCGACCGTGGGGTCGCGCGCGTCGGACGGGGCGTCGCATGAGCGTCGCCGAGCGCCGGAGCCTGGGCAACACCGGTCTGCTGGTCCGCAGCGGGGCCGCCACGCACGTCGGCCGGGTGCGGGACCACAACGAGGACTCCATGGTGGCGGGCAGCCGGGTGTTCGCGGTGGCGGACGGCATGGGTGGGCACGCGGCCGGCGAGGTGGCGAGCCGCATCGTCGCCGATGCCCTCGCCGAGCTGGACGAGCGGCCGCCCGCACGCCCGGAGGACGTCGCCGGGGCTCTCCACGAGGCCAACCAGCGGATGCTCGACTCGCAGGCCAGCCACCCGGAGCAAGGGGGCATGGGCACCACCGCGACCGGAATGACCCTGCTCGAGGACGGGGGGCGGTCGGACTGGCTGGTCTTCAACGTCGGCGACTCGCGCGTCTACCGCTTCACCGACGGCCGCCTGGTCCCGGTGACCCGCGACCACTCCGAGGTGCAGACGCTCCTCGACTCAGGCGTGATCGCACCCCACGAGGTCGCCCACCACCCGCTGCGCAACGTCGTCACCCGGTCGCTGGGCTCCGATCCCGCGCCCGAGGTGGACGTCTGGGTGATGCCGCCCACAGCGGGGGAGCGGTTCGTCGTGTGCAGCGATGGTCTCAACGGAGAGCTCGAGGACCGCGACATCCAACGGCTCGTGGCCGAGCACGACGACCCGCAGGTCGCGGCTGAGCAGCTCGTGGCTGCTGCGGTGGACGCCGGCGGGCACGACAACGTCTCGGTGGTCGTGGTGGCCGTCGACGACGCACCGGCCGACGCCGGCTGACGGCATCCGCGCACAGTCCGGATGCCGCCCGCCGGGTGACGCGTCAGGGCGCGGTCAGCGCTCTTCCTCGCCGCGGATGAAGGCCTCGAGCTTGGCACGACCCAGGTCGTCCGGGCGCTGCTCGGGCGGGGACTTCATGAGGTAGGACGACGCCGAGAGCAGGGCGCCGCCGACGCCGCGGTCCTTGGCGATCTTCGCCGCGCGGATGGCGTCGATGATGATGCCCGCCGAGTTGGGGGAGTCCCACACCTCGAGCTTGTACTCGAGGTTGAGGGGAACGTCGCCGAACGCGCGACCCTCGAGGCGCACGTAGGCCCACTTGCGGTCGTCGAGCCACGCCACGTAGTCGGACGGGCCGATGTGGACGTTGCGGTCCTCGGTCTTGCCCGCGAGCGACCCGGTGAGGTTCGAGGTCACCGCCTGGGTCTTGGAGATCTTCTTGGACTCCAGCCGCTCGCGCTCGAGCATGTTCTTGAAGTCCATGTTGCCGCCGACGTTGAGCTGGTACGTGCGGTCCAGCTGCACGCCGCGGTCCTCGAAGAGCTTGGCCAGGACGCGGTGGGTGATCGTGGCGCCGACCTGGCTCTTGATGTCGTCACCGATGACCGGCACTCCGGCCTCCTCGAACTTCGCCGCCCACTCGGGGTCGGAGGCGATGAACACCGGCAGCGCGTTGACGAACGCGACGCCCGCGTCGATGGCGCACTGCGCGTAGAACTTGTCGGCCTGCTCGGAGCCCACCGGAAGGTAGGAGACGAGGACGTCGACCTCGGCGTCGCGAAGGGCGGCGACGACGTCGACCGGCTCGGCGCCCGACTCGTCGATGGTCAGGCGGTAGTACTTGCCCAGGCCGTCGAGGGTGGTGCCGCGCTGCACGGTGACGCCCGTGGTCGGGACGTCGGCGATCTTGATGGTGTTGTTCTCGGAGGCGTTGATCGCCTCCGCCAGGTCCTTGCCGACCTTCTTGTCGTCGACGTCGAACGCCGCGACGAACTCGACGTCCCGGACGTGGTACTCGCCGAAGCTGACGTGCATGAGGCCGGGCACGACGGTGGTGGGGTCGGCGTCGCGGTAGTAGTGCACGCCCTGGACGAGCGAGGACGCGCAGTTGCCGACGCCGACGATGGCGACGCGGATGGAACCCATGTGCTTCTCCTGGGAGGTCGGGGTGGGGTGGGTGGACGGGTATGCCGGAACGCCGGGGCGGCGCGCCCGGCACCTACGGCTGGGGGCCGGGGTCTGTGGGGTGGCGGCGCTCGGCGTCGATGAGCTCACTGAGCCAGCGCACCTCGCGCTCGGTGGTCTCCTCGCCGTGGCGCTGGAGGGCGGAGGTGTAGGCGTCGATCCGCTCGCGGCTGCGGGTGGCCGCCTCCCGCACGCGGTCGAGGTCCTCCTGAAGCCGTGACCGCCTGCCCTCGAGGATCCGCAGCCTCACCTCCTGCTCGGTGCGGGCGAAGAAGGCGAAGCGGACGTCGAACCCGTCGTCGTCCCACGCCGACGCATCCGCCCGGGCCACGAGGCCGGCGAAGTGCTCCTTGCCGGCGGCGGTGAGCTCGTAGACGACGCGCTGACGTCGGCCCGACGGCCCGGCGGGGTCACTCGTCTCGGCGATGAGGCCGCGGTCGAGGAGACCCTTGAGGGCGGGGTAGAGCGTGCCGTACGACAGGGCACGGAACGGGCCTAGCGCGGTGTTGAGGCGTCGTCGCAGCTCGTAGCCGTGGGTCGCCCCCTCGTGGAGGAGCCCGAGGATGGCGAACTCGAGCAGGCGTGCACGACGGCTGACCACATGACCACCTCCTGGCTCTGGGACGGGCGGACAAACGAGGTGTTTGTCAGGGCCGACGCTAACACGGATATATCGGTTCGATACATCGAGGCCGGTCGCCATGTCCGTCCGTCCGGCGGCGGCATTCAGGTTTCGTCAAGGAAGCCGGTCATACTGGAGTGCGGTCGTGCGCGCGCATCCTTGCCACGCAGGCCCTCGAACGCCCTCCCCCTCTGTCCGGAAGCAGTATGAGTTCACCGCAACCCCTCACCCGCGCCGAGGTCAAGGCAGCGCGCGCTCGCGCGGCCGCGGCGGCCACCACGACCGGCCCCTCCCGAACGGGCGGAGCGTCGGGAGCCCCGGGGACCTCGGGGCCCGCAGAGCCGGGCGAGCCGTCGCGCGGCCGGCGCTGGCTGCGTGGGGGCCTGTGGACGCTGCTCGGTCTCTTCGTGCTCGGCGTCCTCGGGGTGGGCGTGGCCTACGCGATGACGGACCTCCCGGAGCCCAACGAGATCGCCACGGCGCAGGCCTCGATCGTCTACTACGCCGACGGCAAGACCGAGATGGCGCGGCTGTCGGACGCCGAGGGCAACCGCGAGTCGGTGCCTCTGGACACGGTGCCCGACCACATGCAGAAGGCGATGCTCGCCGGAGAGGACCAGGACTTCTACCAGAACAACGGGATCTCGCCGACGGGGATCGCCCGAGCGGTCTGGGTGGCGGTCAAGGGCGGCCAGGCGACGCAGGGCGGGTCCACGATCACCCAGCAGTACGTCAAGAACTACTTCCTCACCGCCGACCGCACCCTGGAGCGCAAGGCCCGCGAGATCCTCATCGCGGTGAAGATCGACCGGCAGCAGTCCAAGGACGAGATCCTCGAGAACTACCTGAACACCATCTACTACGGCCGCGGCGCGTACGGCATCCAGACCGCCGCCAAGGCCTACTTCAACAAGGACGTCTCGAAGCTCACCGTCGCGGAGAGCGCGTTCCTCGCCTCCGTCATCCGCGGCCCGTCCCTCTACGACCCGGGTCTGGGCGAGGAGCAGCAGGCGAACGCCCAGCAGCGGTCCGGGTTCATCCTCGATGCCATGGTCGAGAACGGTTGGCTCAGCTCGGAGGAGCGGGCTGCGGCCACGTTCCCCGACACGTTCGTCAAGTACACCCAGCGCAAGCAGAGCGGCCCCGCCGGGTACATCGTCGAGATGGTGAAGAACGAGCTCGTCACGAAGCACGACCTCACCGCGACCGACATCGACCGAGGCGGGCTGCGCGTGGTCTCGACGGTGGAACGCCCGAAGCAGGTCGCGATGCAGAATGCCGTCAAGGAGGAGCGTCCCGAGGACACGCCGTCGGTCCATGTCGGCATGGCGTCGATCAAGCCCGGTGACGGCGCCATCGTCGCGGTCTACGGGGGCGAGGACTACGCCAAGCGCCAGCAGAACGCCGCGACCCAGGACAAGATGCAGGCCGGCTCGACGTTCAAGATCTTCACCCTCATCGCCGCCCTGCAGTCCGGCGACGTGAGCCTGAAGTCCCGCTTCGACGGCGCCAGCCCGCGCTACTTCGAGGAGTTCGCCGACCCGGCGGCGGACACCGCCGCGGCCCGTCGCGGCCGCGTCAAGAACTTCGGCGACGAGTCCTTCGGCAGGATCGACCTCCGGCGGGCCACCGGTCGCTCGGTCAACACCGTCTACGCGGAGCTCAACCTCCTTGCCGACCCGCAGAACACGATGAAGGCCGCTCAGGACGCCGGGGTCCGCTCGAAGCTCGAGCCCAACGTCGCGAACGTCCTCGGCACCGACTACGTCACCGTGATGGACATGGCCAGCGCCTTCGCCACGATCGCCGCCCAGGGCGTCCGGTCCGACCCCTACATCGTCAAGGAGATCCGGTTCCAGGACGAGAACGTGCCGACGATCACCGCCGAACCGAAGACCCAGCAGGTGTTCGACGAGGACCTCATGGCCGACGTCATCGACGCGATGACGTACCCGGTCGAGGGCGGGACCGCGCGGTACGTGGGGGAGAACCTGGGCCGCCCGGCCGCCGGCAAGACCGGCACGTCCGAGAGCTTCCGGTCGGCGTGGTTCGACGGCTACGTGCCGCAGCTCCAGGCGGCCGTCGGCCTCTACCGGAGCGGGAAGGACGGCGAGGAGCTCCAGATGGAGAACCTGCCGAATGCCGGCGACATCACCGGGGGGACGTTCCCGGCGCGGATCTGGACGGCATACATGAAGGAGGCGCTGGAAGGCACCGACGTCGAGCAGTTCCCCAAGCCGGCGAACATCAACAAGGACGCCGACCCGCCGCCGCCGACCACCACGCGCCCTCCGGCAACACAAGCCCCCACGACGTCGCAGCCGCCGACCTCGGCGCCGCCGCCGACGCGGGGCCCGCCGACGCCGACGGAGACGAAGAGCAACGGCAACCCGAGTCCGGGCCCGCCGACTTCCGAGCCCACCGCGACGCCCACCGAGACCTCGTCCAAGGGCGGCCCACCGCCACCGGGCGGCTGACCGGGGGAGATGTCCGTGCGACGCGGGAACGACGCGCCGGAGCCGGTGCTGCCCGCGGGCCTGACGACAGCGGTCGGCGGGCCCGCGGGTCGGCGCCTGCGCCGACCGGATGCCGGGCCGCTGGCCCCGCTGGCCCCGGTGGTCCTCCTGCTCGCCGTGCCGTTGTCGCTCGCGGCCCTGCGCCAGGCAGGGTGTCTCGCCGACGGCTGGCGTGGCGGGACGCCGCTGTGGCGCCAGTGCGGCTCCCCGCTCGTGGAGTCCTTGCCGGCGGCAGGCCTGGGGCGTGGGCTCACGGCATACCTGTCGGGGGACGTCCGCCTCGACGAGCCGGTGCTGACCGGGGCCGTCACCGCGGCCCTCGCCGGCTTCTCGCCGGGTGCCGGCACCGGCGAGCAGCGCTGGTTCCTCGTCCTGTGGATGCTGCTCGCATCGGCGCTGCTCGTGGCCCTCGTCATCGTGGTGGGAACCGTTCGACGGCACCCGGCGGCGAACCCCGTCGTCGTGGCGCTCTCCCCGGTGGTGGCCCTCACCGTCCTGCTCTCGGCCGACCTGGTGCCCATCGTGCTCGCCGCGACCGGGGTGTGGGCGTGGACCCGCGACCGGGCCCGCCTGGCCGGTGCCCTCATCGGGCTGGCAGTGCTCGGCGCCGCGCTCGCGGCCGTGGTGCTGCCCGTGCTGGCCCTGCTCCCCGGGCCGCGCGCTGTGCCCGCCGTGAGACGCCTGCTCGTCGCAGCGGCGGTCACGGTCGCCGGCCTCGCGGCGTCGGTGTCCCTTTTCGACGTCGACACGCTCACCCGGCCGTATGCCGCCTGGCTCACCGGTGGCGCCGGCCCGGGGTCGCCGTGGTACCTCGCCACGCTCGCCGGTCACCCGGCGGACGCGAGGCTCGTGGTCGCCGGAGCGGCCCTCGGATGGGTGGCGGCGGCGGTCCTCGTGGTGGTCCTCGTCCGGCGGCGCCCCCGCCCCGTCATCGGTGCCGTGGTGGTCGTCGGCCTGGCGGTCGTGCTGGTCACCAGCCCTTCTCTGCCGCCGCAGTCGGCTCTCTGGCTGCTGCCGTTCCTCGCCCTCGTCGGCCTGGGCTGGCGTGACCACCTCGTGTGGGCCGGGGCGGAGGCGGTCCACGCGGTGGCGCTCTCGGCCTACCTGGCGGCGGCCGCCGACCCACAGCACGGTCTGCCCGCCGGGTGGTACGCCCTCGCGCTGTCCCTGCGGCTCCTCGCGGTGGGCTGGGTCGCGAGCCGCGCCTGGGTGGCGGCAGGCGAACGAGGCCCCGTTCCCCGTGGCGGCACCCCCGGCGAGGAGGTGCGCGGCGCAGCGAGCGGCGCGAGTTGGGTGGATGCCGAGGCGGCCGGTACCCTTGCGTGGTTGCCCTCACGACGCCCTGTGGAAAAGTCCACGGGCCGTGTAGGCGGCAATGCATACCCTCCTGTCACGGAAGGACCGTGACCGCCACAGACCAGAGGAGGCGGGTTAACGCATGCGTCAGTACGAACTCATGGTCATCCTCGACCCGGAGCTCGACGACCGGACGGTCCAGCCGTCGCTCGAGCGGTTCCTCAAGGTCGTGACCACCGATGGCGGGACCGTCGACACCGTCGACATCTGGGGCCGCCGTCGCCTCGCCTACGAGATCAGGAAGAAGTCCGAGGGCATCTACGCCGTCGTCAACTTCACCTCCGAGCCGGCGACGGCCAAGGAGCTGGACCGCCAGCTCGGCCTCAACGAGTCGGTCATGCGGACCAAGCTCATGCGCCCAGGCGCCTGAGCGGTCCATCCACCGCACCACGTCGGCACGGCTGAAGAAGGAGCCCCTCACCCATGGCAGGCGAGACCACCATCACGATCGTCGGCAACCTCACCGCCGATCCCGAGCTCCGGTTCACCCCCTCGGGGGCTGCCGTCGCGAACTTCACCGTGGCGTCCACGCCGCGCACGTTCGACCGGCAGGCCAACGAGTGGAAGGACGGCGAGACCCTCTTCATGCGCTGCTCGGTCTGGCGTGACGCGGCGGAGAACATCGCCGAGTCCCTCCACCGCGGCACGCGCGTTCTCGTCACCGGGCGGCTGAAGTCCCGGTCGTACGAGACGAAGGAGGGCGAGAAGCGCACCGTCGTCGAGCTCGACGTCGACGAGGTCGGCCCGTCGCTGCGATACGCCTCCGCGAAGGTCACCAAGGCAGAGCGCGGCGGATCCGGTGGTGGGTTCGGCGGCGGACAAGGTGGTTCGCAGCAGGATCCGTGGGCCACCGGTGGCTCGCCGCCGGCCGGCCAGCAGGGTGGCCAGCAGGGTGGCCAGGGCTCGTGGGGCGGCCAGCAGGCCCCGCAGCAGCCACAGCCGCAGGGCGGTCAGCAGGGTGGCTGGGGCTCTGCCCCCGGCTACGACGAGCCGCCTTTCTGAGCACCACCCGGCATCCCGGGACGACCCCACCACGGTGACGGCCAGTCCCACCACGAGAACGACACCATCCCTGGGAGACCAGGGCTCATCCGCCGGGACATCCCCGGCAGAAGGAGAGCACCACGATGGCCAAGCCCGCCATTCGCAAGCCCAAGAAGAAGGCCAACCCGCTCAAGGCGGCGAAGGTCGAGAACATCGACTACAAGGACGCCGCGCTCCTGCGCAAGTTCATCTCCGACCGCGGCAAGATCCGCGCGCGCCGGGTGACGGGCGTCAGCGTCCAGGAGCAGCGCCTCATCGCCAACGCCGTCAAGAACGCGCGCGAGATGGCACTGCTGCCGTACTCGAGCTCGTCCCGCTGACCGCCCGAGAAGGAGCCACCACGAAGGTCATCCTCCCCCATGAGGTCACCGGGCTGGGCACCGCCGGTGACGTCGTCGACGTCAAGGACGGGTACGCCCGCAACTTCCTCTTCCGCAGAGGTCTCGCCACGGCGTGGACCAAGGGCGGACAGAAGCAGGTCGACGCGATCGCCAAGGGCCGCGAGGTACGCGCCGTGAAGTCGCTCGAGGAGGCGAAGTCCATCAAGGGCAACCTCGAGTCCAAGGCCATCCCGGTCGCGGCGCACGCCGGCAGCGGCGGCCGCCTCTTCGGCGCCGTGTCCACCGCCGACATCGCTGCTGCGGTGCGCGCCGCCGGCGGCCCGGCACTCGACAAGCGCAAGATCGAGGTGCCGACCCCGATCAAGACCACGGGCACGCACTCCGCCCTCGTCCGCCTCCACCCCGAGGTGCAGGCGACGGTCGAGCTCGAGGTCGTCGCCGGCTGAGCGGGGGCCACCCCTCGCGACGCCTCCTCGCACGGCACGAGGCCCCGGACCACGGGTCCGGGGCCTCGTCGCGTCGGTGGCGTGTCGTGTCGTGTCGGTGCGCCGGCACGCGGCCGTGTCGGTGCGAGGGCATCCGGGCATGTCGGTGCGCCGGCATACGGTGTGCCGCGTGACTCCCTCCGCCTCTCGCCGCGCCGCACGTGGTGCCTCGGCGTTCCGCTGCTCGGAGTGCGGCTGGCAGGCCGCCAAGTGGGCGGGTCGGTGCGGAGAGTGCCAGGCGTGGGGCAGCGTGTCGGAGGTCGGCGCGGTGTCGGCCCGGACCACGGCTGCGACCGCCGTTGAGCGACCCGCCATCCCGATCGGGGAGGTGGACGTCCGGCGCGCCGTCGCTCGCCCCACCGGGGTGCCGGAGTTCGACCGGGTGCTCGGCGGGGGCATCGTCCCGGGCGCGGTCGTCCTCGTCGCCGGTGAGCCGGGCATCGGGAAGTCCACGCTCCTGCTCGATGTCGCCGCCCGTGCCGCACGCTCAGGTCTGCACGGCGAGCGGCGCGTCCTCTACGTCAGCGGCGAGGAGTCGGCCGCACAGGTCCGGACCCGTGCCGAGCGGATCGAGGCGATGGCCCGCTCCCTCTACCTGGCGAGCGAGACCGACCTGGCCACCGTGCTCGGCCAGATCGAGACCCTCGAGCCCGAGCTCGTCGTCGTCGACTCCGTCCAGACCATCAGCAGCGCCGACGTCGAGGGGTCCGCCGGCAACGTGACCCAGGTTCGTGAGGTCGCGGCGTCGCTGATCCAGGCGGCGAAGTCCAAGGGCATCGCCGTGCTGCTGGTCGGACACGTCACCAAGGACGGCTCCATCGCCGGGCCACGCGTGCTCGAGCACCTCGTCGACGTCGTCGTCCAGTTCGAGGGGGAACGGCACTCCCGCCTGCGCCTCGTGCGTGCCGTCAAGAACCGCTTCGGCCCGACCGACGAGGTCGGGTGCTTCGACCTCTCCGACGTCGGCATCGTCGGCCTCGCCGACCCGAGCGGGCTCTTCCTGTCGGGCCGTACGGCCGCCGTCCCCGGGACCTGCGTGACGGTGACGCTGGAGGGCAGGCGCCCGCTCGTCGCCGAGGTCCAGGCACTCGTGACCCGCTCGAGCCTCGCGACCCCCCGCCGGGCGACGAGCGGTCTGGACGCCGCGCGGGTCAACATGATCGTGGCTGTCCTCGACAAGCGAGCCGAGGCGCCGATCGCGGGCAGCGACGCGTACCTGTCCACCGTGGGCGGGGTACGCCTGTCCGAGCCGGCCGCGGACCTCGCGGTCAGCCTCGCGCTCGCGGGTGCCATCACGGACCGCCCCCTTCCGCACGGGACGATCGCCTTCGGCGAGGTGGGGCTCGCCGGCGAGATCCGGCCGGTCACGGGCGCGCACCGCCGCCTCGCCGAGGCGGCCCGGCTCGGGTTCACCCGGGCGGTCGTGCCCCCCGGGGTCCTCGGTGCCGGGCCCGTCCCCGGTGGTCTGCGCGTCGTGGAGGCCGCGACGGTCGGTGACGCGGTGGTCCGTGGCTTTCACGAGAACGACACGAGGCCGGACCGTACACCCGGCTAGGATGCCCGCAGACGCCGCGGACCCCGCGGCAGGGGGAGTACAGGCCGAGGAGGAGAGCGTGGGCGCCGTGCAGTCCGACGAAGAGCTCCTGCGCGCCACGATGGCCGCCGTTGCTCCCGGCACGGAGCTGCGCGACGGTCTGGAGCGGATCCTCCGCGGGCGGACCGGTGCGCTCATCGTCCTCGGCAACGACCGGCTCGTCGAGATGGTCTCGACGGGTGGGTTCCCCCTCGACGTCGAGTTCTCCGCGACGCGTCTGCGCGAGCTCGCGAAGATGGACGGTGCCATCGTCTGCGACCGCGAGGTGACGCGCATCCTGCGGGCCGCGACCCAGCTCGTGCCCGACGCGAGCATCGAGACGAGCGAGTCGGGCACCCGCCACCGGACCGCCGAGCGGGTCGCGAAGCAGACCGGCTTCCCCGTGGTGTCGGTGAGCCAGTCGATGCGGATCATCGCCCTCTACGTCCTCGGGCGGCGCGTCGTCCTCGAGGACTCGAGCGCGATCCTGTCGCGGGGCAACCAGGCCCTGCAGACGCTCGAGCGCTACAAGTCCCGGCTCGACGAGGTGACCGGCACCCTCTCCGCGCTCGAGATCGAGGACCTCGTCACCGTCCGCGATGTCGCCAACGTGCTCCAGCGGCTGGAGATGGTGCGCCGGATCAAGGAGGAGATCGCCGAGTACGTCGTGCAGCTCGGCACCGACGGCCGCCTCCTCAGCCTCCAGCTCGAGGAGCTGACCGGCGGCCTGTCCGACGACCTGGGTCTCGTCATCCGCGACTACCTCCCCGAGGCGAAGGCCGGGTTCAGCCTCGCCGAGGCCATCGCCAACCTCGAGGGGATCGACTCCACCGAGCTGCTCGACCCCGCGGCGGGGGCGCGCGCGATCGGGTTCACGATCATCGGTGACTCGCTCGACTCCTCGGTGAGCCCGCTCGGGCACCGCCTGCTCTCCAAGGTGCCGCGGCTGCCGGGTGCCATCGTGGACCGGCTCGTGGAGCACTTCGGCAGCCTCCAGAAGCTCCTGGGCGCCAACATCGACGACCTCATGGATGTCGACGGGGTCGGTGAGGGCCGGGCCCGCCTGGTGCGCGAGGGCCTGTCGCGCCTCGCGGAGTCCAGCATCCTCGAGCGCTACGTCTGACCCCTTCCACCGTGGGTCTCAGCGGCGAGCTCGGCGGTGCCTCGCCCGCCGCTCCCGTCCCGGCCGCAGCCCTGCTCCACGAGCGGGTCATCGAGTGGTATGCCGTGCACGCCCGACCGCTGCCGTGGCGCACCTCGTCGTGCACGCCGTGGGGCGTCCTCGTGTCCGAGGTCATGGCCCAGCAGACCCCCGTCGCCCGGGTCGCACCGGTGTGGGTCGAGTGGATGCGGCGCTGGCCGACCCCATCGGCGCTCGCCGCGGAGTCGCCGGGGGAGGTGGTGCGGTCGTGGGGCCGGCTGGGCTACCCGCGGCGCGCGCTGCGCCTGCGTGAGGCGGCGGTGGCGATCACGGACCGACATGGCGGCGTCGTCCCCGACGACGAGGCGGAGCTGCGGGCCCTGCCCGGCATCGGCGGCTACACGGCCGCCGCTGTCACGGCATTCGCGTTCGGCCGCCGCACGACCGTCGTGGACACCAACGTCCGGCGAGTGCTGGTCCGGGCGGTGGAGGGCCGTGAGCACGCTGCTCCGGCCCTCTCGACCGCCGAGTCCGCGCTCGCCGCCGCTCTCGTCCCGGACTCCGCCGAGAGGTCGGCGACCTGGAACGTCGCGGTCATGGAGCTCGGTGCGGTGGTGTGCACGGCACGTCGGCCGCGGTGCGACCTGTGCCCGGTGGGCGACGTCTGCGCGTGGGTCCGCGCCGGACGGCCCGAGTACGACGGCCCTCGCCGCCGGGGGCAGAGGTGGCACGGCACCGACCGACAGGTCCGGGGGGCGCTGCTGCAGACGCTGCGCGATGCCGCCGGCCCCGTGGCGCGCGGCGCCCTCGGGGGAGAGGGAACGGACGGCGCTCAGGTCGACCGGTGCATCGCCTCCCTCGTCGAGGACGGCCTGCTCGAACCCACTGAGGACGGCGCGTTCCGCCTTCCGGCCTGACCAACGGGGCCTGCCCCGGTCAGGGCAGACTCTCCAAGACATGACGGCGGCACCAGCGGGCAGTGCCGCTGACGCGTCGACGACAACGCACACCACTCACGCCGGCGCGGCGAGGGGCCCGACGCCCGCGTCCTCCGCCTCGACGTCCGCAGGACGGGCCGCCGTGCAGCGTCAGGATCCTCAGGCTGCGTGGCACCGGACAGCCGAGGAGCTCACCGCCTTCCTCCCCACGCTGCAGAACGCACCCCGGGACGTCGGGACCCTCGAGCTCGTCGTGCGGCGGCCGGCGCCGGCTGGACGGGAGGTGCTCCAGGAGGGGCGAGCTCGACCTCGCCGTCGGGTTGGTCGGCGACTCATGGATGACCCGCCCGAACTCGCGCACCGAGGACGGGTCGCGCCCACCCCGACACGCAGCTCACCATCATGAGCTCCGCCGTGATCGGGTTCCTCGCCCGTGATCCCGGGCGGCGTGCCCTGGCCGGCGACCAGCTGTACGTCGACCTCGACCTCTCGCACGACAACCTCCCGGCAGGCTCCCTGCTCACCATCGGCGACCGCCCGGGGGGTGGCGCGGTCGTGGAGGTGACCGACCAGCCACACCCGCGGGTGCGCGAAGTTCGTCCACCGCTTCGGTGCCGAGGCGATGCGAGCCGTGAACGACAGGCAGGGGCCCCGGCGTCGGCTCCGCGGGCTGAACGCCCGGGTCGTCGTCCCCGGCCGGGTGCGGCCCGGCGATCCGGTGACCGTTCGCCGACCAGGAGCCTCCGACCCGGATCAGGAGACCTCGACAGGCTGACGGAAGGCGGCACCCGGCATACGCTGCTGCCCAGCGTGCCCGACGGACGGCCGCGGCGGAGCCGGAAAGGGCGTGACGGTGGGGGTAGGTAGGGCACGGCGGATGCCGTGGGCGGCGGCTCTCGTCGTCTGTGCGGCCCTCATGGGGCAGCCGGCTCTCGCGGAGGAAGGTCTGTCGACGCAGGCAACGAGCCGCTACGTGCTCGACGCTCGCAGGACCACCGTCGAGGCGAGCATCACCCTGCAGCTGCGGAACGTCGCGCCAGACGACGGGAACGTCTACTACTACTTCGACGCATTCACGGTCCCCGTGCCCGCCGGGGCTCGGAACGTGCGAGCCAGGAGCGGGAGCTCGTCCCTCGACGTGTCCCTTCGCCGCACGGAGGACCCGTCGACCCGCTTGGCTCGCGTCTCCTTCCCGGACCTGCGCTACGGCCGGTCGCGCACGATCGAGCTGACCTTCGACGTGCCGGGTGAGAAGCCGCGCTCCGAGGACAGCACGCGCGTGGGCCCGGGCTACGCGACGTTCGCGGTCTACGGGGTCGGCGACCCGGGAAACAGCACGGTCGAGGTGGTCGCCCCCTCCTCGATGACGTTCGACGCGACGAGCGACGACTTCACGGCCGACGAGGACGGCTCGACGACCACGCACACCGCGACCGCCACCGACGACGAGGGGGGGTTCTGGGCCGTCGTCTCGCTGCGCGACCCGGACAAGGTCGAGGAGCGCCCGGTCGATGTTGCGGGGACCTCCCTCCTGCTCAGCGGCTTCCCCGACGACCCGCAGTGGGCCGACTTCGTGGCTGAGCAGGTGGTCAAGGGCATCCCGGCCCTCGAACGGCTGGTGGGGGCGCCATGGCCGGGAGGGCTCGAGCGCATCCGTGAGGACGCCTCGCCGTCCTTGCGCGGCTACGACGGGTGGTTCGACCCGACCGACGACGAGATCGTCATCGGCGAGGCACTCGACGAGGACCTCCTCTTCCACGAGCTCTCGCACGCCTGGGTGTCCGGTGACCGCTTCGACGAACGCTGGGTGTCCGAGGGCCTGGCGCAGGTGCTCGCCGAGCGCACCGTCGCCGCGACGGGCGGTACCCCACGTCAGCAGCCCTCGGTGTCCCGCCGGTCAGCAGGGGCGGTGGCCCTCAACGCCTGGGGCGGGTCGGCGGGCAGCCGCTCCGCGGACGTGGACGCCTACGCCTACCCAGCCGCCTACGCCGCGACCGGCGCCCTGCTGAAGAACCTCGAGGACGAGGAGCTCGCCGAGGTGGTGGGCGCCGGCATCCGGGGAGAGCGGGCATACGATCCGCCCGGGACGAAGGATGCGGACGGTGGCCG
This sequence comes from uncultured Nostocoides sp., assembly GCA_937907685.1. Lineage (GTDB taxonomy): Bacteria > Actinomycetota > Actinomycetes > Actinomycetales > Dermatophilaceae > Fodinibacter. Next base: position 2,457 of record CALCXF010000071.1, on the reverse strand, counting down.
GACGTCGTGGCAGCGATGGCTCGACCTCCTGGAGACCCGCGGTGGCGTGGAGGCCGCCCCGGACGTGTTCGCGCGCTGGGCGCTCACCGCGGAGGAGCGGGCGCAGCTCGCACCGCGGGAGGAGGCGCGCACCGCATATGCGGCGCTCGACAAGGCGGACGGCGCCTGGCTGCCGCCTGAAGGGCTGCGCGATGCGATGACCGCCTGGGACTTCGAGCGGGCGGCTGCGGTGCGGGACAGGGTGGCCGGCCTCGGTGGCGCGGCGACCCGGTTCCAGGCCGCCGCCCAGCGGGCGGGGCTGGAGGTGCCAGGGGCGCTCCGGTCATCGTACGAGCAGGCCGAGCAGGACGAGCAGTACGCGGCCCTGGGCACCTCCCTCCCCAAGGCGGCGTCGACGGTGACTGCCGTGGGGCGTGCCCAGGCGGTGACCGCCTCGGACCGCGACCCCGTGAGTGGGCTGGGCGCGACGATCCTCGGCGTGGACGACCGGGCACAGGAGGCGCTGGACGCGTTCGAGGACGGTCGGCTCGACGCGGCATCCGCGGCGGCGGAGGAGGCCACCGGCCGCGCGGACAAGGCCCTGCTCGTCGGGCTGGGCGTGCCGCTGGTCGTCGTGCTCCTGCTCGTCGTCGGCGTCCTCTCCGTGTTCTGGGCGAGGCGGCGGGGTGCCCGGCGTCGGGCGGCACTGTCGGCGGAGCGCGAGGCGGCACTGGCCAGGTTGACCTCGTCGCCGTTCTCGGAGTACCCGCCGTCCCTGACGCTGCCGTCCGATCAGAGGCCCGGCGCCCCACCGGGGCCCGCCCCGCGAACCGCGCTCGACCTCGGCGGTGACCACCAGGCCGGTGCCGGCACACCGAACCGCGGCTGAGGACCAGCGCACGCCGGCTGGCGGACGAACGGATCGGTCAGAGCAGGCGCAGCATCCGCGTGTTGCCGAGCGTGTTGGGCTTGACCCGCTCGAGGTCGAGGAACTCGGCGACGCCCTCGTCGTAGGACCGCAGGAGCTCGGCGTAGACCTCCGGGTCGACCGCCTGGCCGTCGATCGGCTCGAACCCGTGCCGGGTGAAGAACGCGGTCTCGAAGGTGAGGCAGAAGAGCCGGCTGAGCCCGAGGGCGCAGGCCCGGTCGACGAGCCGCTGGAGCACCGCCGAGCCGACCCCTCGACCGAGCGCCGTCTCGGCAACGGCGAGGGTCCGGATCTCACCGAGGTCCTCCCAGAGGACGTGCAGCGCGCCACAGCCCACGACGTCCCCGTCGAGCTCGGCCACGACGAAGTCGGTCACCGACTCGTAGTAGGCGACCGCCTCCTTGTCGAGCAGCACCCGTCGCTCGGCCAGCGGGGCGACGAGACCCCGGATGGCGCGGACGTCGCTCGTCCGGGCCGGCCGAACGACGACACCGGCGGCGCCGTGCGGCGACGGGTCGGGAGGCACAGCGGACACGGTCCGAGCGTAGTGCGGCCTCCGCACCGCCCGGATCACGGCCGGACCTGCGTGCGCTGGTCGCAACTCCTTCGCAGACATGGGAGCGGCCCGCCACCGCAGGGGTGGTGGCGGGCCGCCAGTCGCAAGCGCCCGGAGGCCCCTGCGCCCCTCAGTGTGCTCCCGTCGGCGGGCCGTTTGGGTAAAGGGCAGTCAAAGTTTTCGTCAAGTGCAGGGATCGTCTCAGAACCCGCCCAGCCCCGGCGCCCACGCGACGAGGCCCCGACCGGGTCGGTCGGGGCCTCGCGGGCGCCTGCTGCGTCACGGCATCCGGGCTCAGCCCTCCGCGACGACCACCGGCACCTCGATGGACTGCGAGTGCGGCGTGCCCTCGAAGGTGAACGTGTCGTCCTTGCCCTCACCGGTCGCGTCGACGGTGACGATCTCGCCGGACTTCAGCTCGCCGAAGAGGATGCGCTCGGAGAGCACGTCCTCGATCTCCCGCTGGATCGTGCGCCGCAGTGGACGGGCTCCGAGCACCGGGTCGTACCCCTTGGTCGCCAGCAGGTTCTTGGCCGCGGGCGTGAGCACGAGTCCCATGTCCTTGTCCTTCAGACGCTTGTCGAGCTTGGCGATCTCGAGGTCGACGATCTGCACGATCTCGGACTGGCTCAGCTGCGGGAAGACGATGGTGTCGTCCACGCGGTTGAGGAACTCGGGCCGGAAGTGCTGCTTGAGCTCGTCGATGACCTTGTTCTTCATCCGGTCGTAGTCCGAGCGCGTGTCCGGACCGGCCGAGAACCCGAGCGTGCCCTTGGAGATGTCCCGGGTGCCGAGGTTGGTCGTCATGATGATGACCGTGTTCTTGAAGTCGACCACCCGACCCTGGGAGTCGGTCAGCCGGCCGTCCTCGAGCACCTGCAGGAGGGTGTTGAAGATCTCCGGGTGGGCCTTCTCGACCTCGTCGAACAGCACGACCGAGAACGGCTTGCGCCGCACCTTCTCGGTGAGCTGGCCGCCCTCCTCGTAGCCGACG
>CALCXF010000070.1 GCA_937907685.1 uncultured Nostocoides sp. | reverse complement strand
CCACGTCGAGCCGCTGGTCGGGGTCGTGGTGCCGGACGGCGGCCCTGACGGTGGCCCACGGGCCGAACGGCGTGACCGGCGAGTCGGAGCCGAGCGCAAGGCGCACCCCCGCACGCAGCATGGCCCCCAACGGGTTGGTCCCGGGCACCCGTGCGGGTCCCAGCCGCTCCGCGTACATCCCCTCCGGGCCTCCCCAGAAGGCGTCGAACCGGGGCTGGACGCTCGCCACCATGCCGAGCCGCGCCATCCGACGCACCGCGTCGGCATCGGCCATCTCGGCGTGCTCGAGCCGGGGCCTGGTCGCCCGCACGAGGTCGTCCCCGATGAGCCGCGCCGCCGCCTCGTAGCCCTCCAGGACGATGTCCATCCCGGCGTCGCCGATGACGTGGAAGCCGCTCTGCACGCCGGCGACGGCGCACGCCGCGACGTGGTCACGCACGTCGGACGCGGAGCGGTATGCCGTGCCGCGGCATCCGGGGTCGTCGGCGTACCCGTCGCGCAGGTGGGCGGTGTGCGAGCCGATCGAGCCGTCCATGTTGAGGTCACCGCCGAGTCCGGCGGCGCCGTGGAGCGCCACGAGGGCCGCCGCCTGCTCCGGCTCGGTCACGGCTTCGGCCCAGTAGCCGACCGTGCGCGGGAGGTCGGGGCGCCGCCCCGCCTCGAGGACGTCCGCGAAGTCGTCGGATGAGGTGAGGAGTGGCCCCCCGCACTCGTGGAGGACCGCGATGCCGCGGCTCGCGGCCAGGGCGAGGGCGGCCTCGACGTCGCCCCGGCGCTGGTCGGGTGTCCGGGCCGCGTCGAACGCGGCCCGCGCGGCGTTCTTCGCGTCGCGGGTGACGAACCCGTCACCCCGCCAGCCCTCGAGCCGGTCCGCGCCGCTGGCCCGCGCGAGGGCACTCGAGACGACGGCCGAGTGCCCGTCGATGCGAGCGGCGTAGACGACGCCTCCGAAGCTGACCCGGTCGAGCTCCGACGCGGTCATGGCGCGGTGCTCCACCCAGAGCTGCTCCTGCCAGTTCAGCGCGAAGACCGGGCGTCCACGACGACGCCGCACGGCCTCACCGATGGATCGCAGCGCCTCGGCCACGGAAGTCGTACCCGTGAGGTCCACGCCTCGGAGGCCGAGGCCGGTGTGCGACACGTGGACGTGGGCGTCCACGAACGCCGGTAGGACGAGGCCGTCCTCCAGGTCCACGACGGCGTCGACACCCTCGGCGTGCAGGTCGGCCCCGGCCTCGTCGCCCACCCACGCGATCCGCCCGTCCGACCCCACGACGAAGGCGGTCGCGTTCGGGCGCTCGGGCGTGACGACGCGTCCCCGGCGGTAGAGGGAGGACGCCATGCGGCCACCCTAGGGTCGCGGTCGGCGACCTCGGAGCCGAGCGGTCATCGTGCGGAGCTGCTCGGGCACCCGGGCGGGAGCGCTCACGGCGTCTGGACCTCCTCGGCCACCGCCTTGATGTCCTTGGCCACGACGTCTTCCACTGCCGACTCGACGATCGCGTTGGCCTTGCCGAGCGCCGCCCGCACGTCGAGCACCGCCGGGTCGGACACCATCACGACGAGGGCGGAGTGGCCCGGGGGGACGGCATACTCCAGCCGTTCCGCGAGCTCGCTCCTGTGGTGGCGCTGTCGCGCCTTGCCGATGGCGGCGCCGGCACCGCCCACCAGGACAGCACTCCCGAGGATCGACGGCGGGAAGAGGATCCCCAGGGCTGCGCCGCCGACGAGGCCCCACGTCAGTCCTCGGCGGGTGGAGTGGTCGGTGGCCTTCTGGACCTCCAGCGTGCCATCGGTCCCACGCTCGACGACGAGAACCCCGTCGATGCGCACGTGGCGGCCGTCCTCCGCGGCCCGCAGCTCCTGGTAGGCCTCCCAGGCCGTCTCGGTGTCATCGAAGTCGGCGACGAAGAGCGTCGTCGCGCCGTCGCTCAGTGCGGCCACCTCCGCGGTGACGTCGTGGGGATGGTCGGGGCTGTTCTGTGACATCGGCACTCCTTGCCATCGTGAGACGCCGCGCCGGCGCTCGGACGGGCGGTGGTCGTGGTGGTCGCCCCGTCAGCTGGACGGGCACTCCTCGTCGAATGCGCTGGTGACCTCGTCGTACGACTCGTTGAGCTCGGTCTGCGCCTCGGTGATCTCCGGGCCCAACGACTCCTGGGCGTCGGCCTTGGCCTCGGTGAGGGACTCCCTCAGGGCGTCGGCCTTCTCGTTCATCGCACCGACCGCAGCTGCACCGGGGCCGTCCGAGACGGCGGACAGCTTGTCGAGCCCTGCCTTGACCGTCGCGGCCTTGTCGCCGAGCTCGTCCAGCTGGGCCTGGACCTCGTCCGCCGTCCCCGTGGTGTCGAGAGGGGTCGCTCGCAGGTCCTCGACCGCCGTCTTGAGCTGGCTGTAGCCGTCGCACACGGCCGAGTTCCCACCCTGCCCCGGGCTGGCGTCCTCGGTGCCGTCGTCGTCGGAGCTCCCCGCGCACCCGGCGGCGAGGACGAGGGCAACGAGGGCAGGCGCGACTCGGATGGCAAGGCTGTGGGTCATCATGGATCCTCTGCTCGGCTCGATCACTCGACGCTATGGACGTCGAACGACGCCTGCTTCACCCGCAGGGGATGAAAGACGACGCAGGCCCGGAGCCGGCCGAGGGCGGGGCTACCGGGTGAGCCGACCCTCGAACAGCGCTCGTACAGCCGGGTCGCGACGGACGAGGTCGAGCGCGAGCTCGGCGTGCCCGGGCACATAGCCGTTCCCGATGAGCATGCGCACGTCCGCGGCCAGGCCTTCGGCACCCAGGGCCGCGGCGGAGAAGCTCGTCGCCATGGAGAAGTAGATGATGGTGCCGCCCTGGGCGGTCGCGAGGATGGACGGCTGCTCGCAGCCCGGCACGTCGACACAGACCACGGTGACGTCCGCCGGCCCACCGGCGCCGCGGACGGCGTCCGCGAGACCGAGCGGGGAACGGGCGTCGGCGACCACGACGGCGTCGGCGAGCCCGCTGGCCCGAAGCACCTCCGCCTCCTGCTCGACGGGCACGACACCGATGAGGTGCCCCGATCCCGAGGCGCGCGCCGCCGCGAGCGACAGGCAGCCCGACTTACCGGCGGCGCCGAGCACGGCCACGGTGGGCGCGACGCCGCGACCGGCCGACTCCCCCACCACCCGTTCCACGAGGGCCGGCGCCCCACAGACGTCCATGACCATGAGCGCGAGCTGCGCCGGGAGGTCGTCGGGCAGGCGGGCGACGATGGACCGGGCGAAGAGCACGGCGGTCCCCCGGGCGGGGACCCGCTCCGAGTGTCCGTCCCAGCCGGCGAGGTCGTCGGTGATGACGAGCGGGGTGAGCGAGAGCGACACGAGGGTCGCCACCCGGTCTCCGACCGCCACGCCGAGGGGCGACGCCGGGCCGACCTCGGCGACTGTGCCGATGAGCATTCCCCCTGAGCCGGTGACCGGGTTCTGCATCTTTCCGCGGGCGGCGATGATCTCGAGGACCTCCTCGCGAACGGCCGCCCCGTCACCGCCGTGCTTCTCGGTGAGCTGGCGGAACGATGCCGCATCGAGGTTGAGCGTCTCGACGTCGATCCGCACCTCATCGGGCCACAGGTCCGGCGAGGCGTCGAGGACGAGCGCCGACTGAGGCAGGGCCTCGCCGGCCGGCTCGACCACGCGGTGGAGACCGACTGCCGACGACCGCGTCGTACGCACAAGATCTCCTGTCAGTCGACACGCCACCGCAGCATTTGCGGTGAGAACGTGACGGTGGCGTCATCCGTTGCGTATCCTGCCACTCATGACGACGAACATCGACCAGCCCTACGCCTACCGGCGTCGTGAGCTGACCGAGCCCGACTGGACCCGGCTTCGGGGATGGAGCGACGTCACCGCAGCCGAGTGGGCCGACGCGCAGTGGCAGCGGGCACACTGCGTCAAGAGCGCCGCCCAGCTGCGCGCTGTCATGGGCGACCTCCTCGACGACCGGTTCTACGCAGACCTGGAGCGGGACCAGTCACAGCGGGCGACGATGTCGATGCTCCTCCCGCCCCAGATGCTCAACACGATGGTGCCCGCTGCGGGCGGCAGCATGCCGGCCCCTGGCGCGCCCTTCACCGACGCCTTCCGTGCCGACCCCGTGCGCCGCTACATGTTGCCCGTCTTCTCCGACCGCCGCACGGACTGGCCGAGCCACCCGCTCGCGACCCGCGACAGCCTCCACGAGCACGACATGTGGGCGGTCGAAGGCCTCACGCACCGCTACCCCACCAAGGTGCTGGCCGAGATGCTTCCCACGTGCCCCCAGTACTGCGGGCACTGCACGCGCATGGACCTCGTGGGCAATCCGACGCCACAGTTCACCAAGCTCAAGCTCGCGGGGAAGCCCGTCGACCGCTACGCCGCGATGCTCGACTACCTGCACCGCACCCCGGGCGTGCGGGACGTCGTCGTGTCCGGCGGCGACGTCGCCAACATGCCCTGGAAGAACCTCGAGGGCTTCCTGGACAAGCTGCTCGAGGTCGAGACGATCCGCGACATCCGCCTCGCGACGAAGGCGCTCATGGGTCTCCCGCAGCACTGGTTGCAGCGCGATGTCGTCGACGGCGTGCGGCGCGTGGCGGCCAAGGCCCGGTCTCGGGGCGTCTCCCTGGCCATCCACACCCACGTCAACAGCGCCCAGTCCGTGACACCCCTGGTGGCCCAGGCCTCAGCGGCCATGCTGGACGCCGGGATCCGTGACGTCCGCAACCAGGGCGTGCTCATGCGCGGGGTCAACGACTCCCCCGAGGCGCTGCTCGACCTCTGCTTCGCCCTCCAGGACGAGGCGATGATCACGCCGTACTACTTCTACATGTGCGACATGATCCCGTTCTCCGAGCACTGGCGGCTTCCGCTCAGCCGGGCCCAGGATCTCCAGCAGGCGATCATGGGGTACCTGCCCGGGTTCGCCACACCACGGATCGTCTGTGACGTGCCCTATGTGGGCAAGCGCTGGGTTCACCAGGTCGAGAGCTACGACACCGAGCGAGGAATGTCCTTCTGGCGCAAGCACTATCGCACCTCACTCGAGGTGGGTGACGACCAGGCGCTCTCGCGTGAGTACGTCTACTACGACCCGATCGACACCCTCCCGCAGGCCGGGCAGGACTGGTGGCGCTCGACGACCGACATCGATGCCGTGCACGAGGCGGCTCTCGTCGGCGCCGGTGCCAGCCACGCGGCCTCGGTCGCCCACCTGCGCTGACGAACGGCGCGCCGGCGGCGCGCGATGAGCCGCGACCGGCCGGAGGAGGAGACCACCCATGGATCGACCGCCCGGCGCGCCCGCCTCGTTCGACGTCCGCACGGTCGTCTACCTGCGACGTGGGACCGACCCGCCCGACCTCGACGAGGAGGCGTCCACCGCGCTGCACCTCGCCCACCTCGCCCATCTCGCGGACCTCGGTCGGCGCGGCATCGTCGCGGCCAACGGCCCGCTCCTGGACCAGTCCGACGCCAGTCTCCGCGGGATGTCGGTGTACACCGTCGAACCGGCCGAGGCCCGGCGCCTGGCGGAGCAGGACCCCGCAGTCCGCGCCGGACGGTTCCGCGTCGACGTCGCCCGTTGGGCGGTGGCCGCCGGCCGGATCGCCTTTCCGGAGTCGGACCGACGGGTCGGTGAGCGGGTCCGCTTCGAGGACCTCTGAACCTCCGCCCGATCCGCCCGTCGTGGACGGTGCCGGACCGTCAGCAGGTCACCCGTTGGCGCGGGTCGACTTGGCGCGCAAGTGGATCCGTTCGCCCTGCGGTCCGACGATGCAGAGCATCTCGACGGGTCGGTCGTCGGCGCAGCCGAACCAGTGCGGCACCCGCGTGTCGAACTCCGCCGCCTCACCCGGACCCATGACGAAGTCGTGCTCACCGAGCACGACGCGAAGGCGCCCGTCGAGCACATAGAGCCAGTCGTACCCCTCGTGGGACCGGGGGTCGGGAGTGCTGCGGCGGTCCGGACGCAGCACCTGCTTGAAGGCGCGCGGGCCACCGGGGCGGGTGGTCAGCGGGATGACCGTCGCACCCCAGCACTCCACGGGACGGGCGTGCACCCTGGGGTCACCCGTCTGGGGCGCGTCGACGAGCTCGTCCAGGGTGACGCGGTATGCGCTCGCGAGCGGGATGAGGAGCTCGAGCGTGGCCTTCCGGCTTCCGGACTCGAGCCGAGACAGCGTGCTCACCGAGATCGCCGTCTCACGGGCGACGTCGGCCAGGGTCAGCGCGCGCCGTGACCGCAGCTCGCGCAGACGGAGACCCACCCGGCTGAGGTCGCTCTTTGCCACTCCGGCAACATACCTTGCTGTTGCGAGCGAGGTGCGGGCAGGCTCGGGGAATGAGCACCCTCGAGACACCGCCCGCAGCCACCGTTCCCCCGTTCGCACCCGAGGACACGGACGTCCTCGTCGTCGGAGGCGGAGCCGCCGGCCTCTCGACTGCCACGGTCCTTGCCCGTTCGCGCCGTCGAGTGGTGGTCGTCGACGCCGGCGAACCACGCAACGCCCCGGCCGAGGGGGTCCATGCGTTCCTCGGACACGACGGAATCCCTCCGTCCGAGCTGCTGCGGCGGGGACGTGCCGAGGTGGCACGCTACGGGGGTCACCTCGTCGACGGGACCGCGGTGAGCGCCACGCCGGTCGGTGACCGCCTCGAGGTCACGCTGGCCGACGGGGCCACGTGGTCGGCAAGGCACCTCGTCGTGACCACCGGTGCCGTGGACGAGCTGCCCGACGTGCCGGGCCTGCGCGAGCACTGGGGCCACGGCGTGATCCACTGCCCGTACTGCCACGGCTGGGAGGTCCGGGACCGCCGGATCGTCGTCCTCGCGACGGGCCCGGCGGCCGTGCACCAGGCGCAGCTCTTCCGGCAGCTGACCGACGACCTCACCGTGGTCCTCCACGACCCGTCCGCCCTCGATGAGGAGCAGGTGGCGCGCCTCCGGGCGCTCGGGATGCCGGTGGTCGCCGGTCCGGCGCACCGGTTGGTGGCCGAGGGGGCCCAAGTGGTGGGGGTGGCGGTCGCCGACGCGGTGGTGCCCGCCGACGCCGTGGTCGTCGCGAGCGTGGTCCACCCGCGGTCGGCGCTCCTGACGGGGCTGGACGTGGGGATGACCGACATCGAGATGATGGGAACGGTGGTCGCGCGTGCGGTGCCAGCGGACCTGATGGGCCGCACCACGGTGCCGCGGGTGTGGGTCGCGGGCAACGTCACCGACCCCATGGCTCAGGTCGTCATGGCCGCGGCCGCCGGCACCAGGGTGGGTGCGGTCGTCAACGCCGAGCTGGTGTCCGAGGACGTCGAGCGACAGCTCACGGCGGTCGGCTGACGAGCACGGGGCAGGGGCGTCAGCGGAAGCGGTCGGCCGCCGCCTGGATCCTCGCGAGGTACTCCGCCCAGTCGGCGTCACCGCCGACTGCATCCCGGTCGCGTCCGGCCTGACCGTCGATCGTCTCCCGGAGGATGTCGGCGTGTCCCGCATGCTGGGCGGTCTCGGCGACCACCCGCACGATGAGGTGCCCGAATGTCGTCTCCCGACGCTCCTCGGGCCACCACGACACGGTGGCCGGCGCGTCGAGCGGGAGCGCCTCGATCGACGCGTCGGAGAGCCGCCACGCCTCGTGGTAGATGCCGACGAGGTACTCACGGCTCTCCTCCGGACGCGCCCACATGTCGGCTCCCTCCCAGACCGAGCCGTCCTCGTCCCACGGCAGCAACGGGGCGTCGCGGCCGACCGACCTCGACAGGTAGCCCATCTCCACGCCGGCCAGGTGCTTGACCAGGCCCAGGATGTTCGTGCCGGTCGGTGTCATGGGTCGGCGCGCATCATGCTCGGACAGCCCCTCGAGCGAGCGCATCAGCCCGTCACGCCCCTGCTGGAGGTAGCGGTGGAGGTCAGCCGGAAGGCCGGGCGGCAGGGTCACTCCCATGGCGTGGACAGCACGACGGTCGTGCGGGTGGAGACGTGGGCGGCCCCCCGGACGGTCGCGATGAGCTCTTCCAGCTCGGTGGGTGTGGCCACCCGCACCTTGAGGATGTAGTTCTCGTCGCCGGCGACGGAGTGGCACTCCTCGATCTGGGCGATCTCCCGCAGCCGCACCGGGATGTCGTCGGGGGCCGCCGGATCCAGCGGCGTGATCGAGATGAACGCCGTCATCTGCTGCCCGAGCGCCTGGTGGTCGACCTTGGCGGTGTATCCCTTGACGACTCCCCGCTGCTCCAGCCGGCGGACCCGCTGGTGCACCGCCGACGTCGACATGCCGAGGGCCCGGCCGAGGTCCGTGTAGCTGATCCGGCCGTCCTTCGCGAGGAGGTCGACGATGCGACGGTCGAGGTCTTCCACCCGCTCAGGGTAGACCGGCCCGCCGACACGGGCCCGAGCGGCTCGCAGCGTGGCGGGAAGCCCGAACGGGCCGTCGGTGCCGTTCCCGTGGCCACACGGTGGGGCGGCGGTGATCCCCTAGGCTCGCCGCATGCCTCTGGACCCGGACCGCCCGCAGAAGCTGCTCCTGCTCGACTCCGCCTCGCTCTACTTCCGGGCGTTCTTCGGGGTACCCGACCAGCGGTCCAGTCCGGAGGAGCACCCGACGAACGCGCTCCGTGGTTTCCTCGACATGATCGCGACTCTCGTGACGGCCCACCGGCCGACCCATCTCGTCGCCTGCTGGGACGACGACTGGCGGCCGCAGTTCCGGGTGGACCTCATCCCGACCTACAAGACGCACCGGCTCGTCGAGGGGTCCGACGTGGTCGAGGAGAGCCCGGACGACCTCACGCCCCAGGTCCCCCTCATCCGGGAGGCGCTCGGCGCCATCGGCATCACCCGGCTGGGCGCGGCCGGCTTCGAGGCCGACGACGTCATCGGCACGCTCACCGAGCGCCATCGCGGGACGATGCCGGTGGACATCGTCACCGGTGACCGTGACCTGCTCCAGCTCGTGGACGACGCTGACGGCATCCGGGTCCTCTACACGGGCAAGGGCGGTGTCCGGGAGCCCGACGTCGTCACCCAGTCGTACCTTCTGGAGCGATATTCCGTTCCGACCGGCGACGCGTATGCCGACATGTCGATCCTCCGCGGTGACATGAGTGACGGCCTCCCGGGTGTCAAGGGCATCGGTGACAAGACAGCCGCTCAGCTCATCACGGCATACGGCTCGCTTCCGGGACTCCGTGCGGCCGTCGAGGCTGGGGACCCGGCGCTCAAGGGAGTGCGCCGCACCAACCTCGAAGCGGCCGCCAGATACCTCGACGTCGCACCCACGGTCGTGCGGGTCGCCCGGGACGCGCCCGTCGCGGACGTGGATTTGGCCCTGCCGACGGCCGTCGCCGAGCCCGATCGCCTGGAGCGCCTGGCGGCGACCTATGGCGTCACGAACCCGGTCACCCGCCTCCTCACGGCCCTCGGGCTGCCCTGACACACAGCGGTCTTCAGCCCGGCTCGCCGTGGCACATTGGGTGGATGGACGACCGGGGACATCCACCGCTGACCGGCCTGGACGAGGACCACACACTCCTCATCCGCACGGACTTCACCGACGACGCCGGGTGGGTGGACGCGCTCACCCGGGCCACGGCCCGCACCGAGGACGGCATGGTGGCCGCGCTCAGACCCGTCGACGACTCGCGCTACGACGGGATGACGCCCGAGGACGCCGCCGAGCTCGCCTCCCACGGTGACACCGTCGCCCTCCTCCTCGCCGACGACGAGACGGTGACCGACGAGGACGAACGGACCCTGTGCGTCGTGTGCGCCGACGGCTTCGACGAGTCCTTCGGCCGGACCTTCCGCGTGGTGCCCGAGGAGGCGTGGTCCGTCGAGACCAACCTGCGGCTCGCGAACATGGAGTTCGCCGAGTTCGCGGACACGGCAGATGCCGGCGACGGCGTCTTCCGAGGGTTCTGACGGTTCTGAGGGCCGGAAATCCCGGCGCGCGGACCCCTCAGTCGAGGCGGTCGGCCGCCACCACGCCACGCAGGACGGCGTCGACGGAGCGACGGGCCGTACGGCGCAGCTCGAGGTCGGTTGCTGCCTTGGCGACCTGGTCCAGGAGGTCGACCAGCTGCTTGCACCGTCGCACGAAGTCGCCGGCGGCCATGTCCTGGCCGCGGAGCACGGCATCCAGCCGCTCGCCCGACGCCCACCGGTGCACCATCCATGCCATCCCGCCGTCGGGCATGGAGGTCGTCGGGAGGTCGTGCTCCATCTCCAGGTCCTCGATCTCGGACCAGAGCCGCTCCATCGCGACGACGGCCTCCGCCACCTCGTCCGTGGGCATCCGCGGTGACACCTCTGCCTCCTCGTGACGCGGTTCGTGGACGAGGGCGGACACCGCGGCGGCCAGCCCTGGGGGGTCCAGTCGTTCCCACACGTCGAGGCGGAGGCACTCCGCAGCGAGGAGGTCCTTCTCCGTGTACAGGCGGCGGAGCCGCTCCCCTCGCTCGGTGACCACCGTTCCACCGTCGGCAACGTAGCCACGGGACTCCAGGGCCTCGCAGATCCGGTCGAAGGTTCGCGCCACCGTGTTCGTGCGACCCTCGACCTTGCGCTGGAGGCCGACCGTCTCGCGCTTGAGTCGCCACCACCGCTCGGCCCAGCGGGCGTGGCTCTCGCGGTCGGGGCAGCGGTGGCACGGATGCGTCGTGAGCTCGTGGCGCAGCTGCTGGACCCGCTCGGACTCCCCCGGGTCACCGTCGCGGGACCGCCGGGGCGGGAGGTCCTCGGCGCCTGCCGGGACCGCGACGCGCAGGGAGGTCGCGAGATCCCGCCGCGAGCGGGGCGACCTGGGGTTGAAGTGCGGTGGAACCTTCACGCGGGCGATCGCCTCGACCGGCTCCGGGACGTCCACGAGGGTGAGCCGGCGGAACTGCTTGTCCTCGGTCACCACACCCGGGCCGGTGGGCGTGCCCTTGGCCGAGCGGGCGGGTTGGACGACGACAGCCCATCCGGCGCGTCGCCCGGCGGGGATGCGGATGACGTCACCGATCCGCAGCGCCTCCATGGACACGGCGGCCTCGGCTCGTCGGGACGCAGAGCGCTCCCTCACGCCGTCCTTCTCCGCGTCGGTCAGCTGCCGCCGCAGCGCGGCGTACTCCCGGAAGTCACCGAGATGGCAGTGCATCGCCTCGGCGTAGCCCTGCATCCCCTCCTCGTTGCGGCGGACGGCGGTCGCGATGCCGACGACGGCCCGGTCCGCCTGGAACTGGGCGAAGGACGTCTCGAGGATCTCCCGGGCGACCTCCCGGCCGACCTGGGCGACGAGGTTGACCGCCATGTTGTACGTCGGGCGGAAGCTCGAGCGCAGAGGGTACGTGCGGGTGGACGCCAGCCCGCCCACTGCCAGCGGGTCGACGCCTCGTGCCCACTGGACGACGGCGTGCCCCTCGATGTCGATGCCGCGCCTGCCGGCGCGACCGGTGAGCTGCGTGTACTCGGCGGGGGTGACGTCGACGTGCGCCTCCCCGTTGAACTTGACGAGCTTCTCGAGGACCACCGTGCGTGCCGGCATGTTGATGCCCAAGGCCAGTGTCTCCGTGGCGAAGACCGCCCGGATGCGCGCGGCGGTGAAGAGCTCCTCGACGATCTCGCGGAAGAGGGGCAGCATCCCTGCGTGGTGCGCTGCGAACCCCCGTGAGAGCCCCTCCACGAAGTCGAAGTAGCCGAGGACGGACAGGTCCTCGTCCGCCAGCGACTCGACCCGCTCCTCGACGTGCCGGCGGATGCGCTGGCCGTCCCGCTCCGGCACCAGGCGGGTGCCGGCGGCCAGGAGCTGGCCGACTGCGGCCTCGCAGCCGACCCGGCTGAAGATGAACGTGATGGCGGGCAGCAGTCCGTCGCGGTCGAGCTCCTCGATGACCTCCGCCCGGGTCGCTCCCCCACCCGGCCGCCCACCGCGCGCGAAACCACGGCCGGCCGGCCCGCCACCCGGACCTCGACCACCGCCGCCCCGGCCGTTGCTCCCCCGGCCGTTTCCACCCCGGGAGCCGCCGTACTGGGTCCTTCCCTGGGGCCCGCCGCGTCCTCCACCCCGACGTGGCTCGTCGTCCCAGCGCCCCCGTTGCTCCGCCGTGCGGATCGCGTGGAGCAGGTCGGGGTTGACGCGGTTGCCCGCGAACAGGTCGAACATCGTCGTGCCGACGAGCATGTGCTGGAAGAGCGGGACCGGCCGGTGCTCCGAGACGACGACCTCGTGGTTGCCCCTGACCTCCGCGAGCCAGTCGCCGAACTCCTCGGCGTTGCTGACCGTGGCCGACAGGGACACGACCTGTACGTGCTCGGGGAGGTGGATGATGACCTCCTCCCACACCGCGCCGCGGAACCGGTCGGCGAGGTAGTGGACCTCGTCCATGACGACGTACCCCAGACCGTCGAGGGTGCGCGAGCCGGCATACATCATGTTGCGCAGGACCTCGGTGGTCATCACGACCACCGGCGCCTCGCCGTTGACGGAGGCGTCGCCGGTGAGGAGCCCCACCTGGTCGACGCCGTGCCGGCGCACGAGGTCGTGGTACTTCTGGTTCGACAGTGCCTTGATCGGCGTCGTGTAGAACGCCTTTCGACCGGTCGAGAGTGCCAGGTGCACGGCGAACTCGCCGACGATGGTCTTGCCCGCGCCCGTGGGCGCGGCGACGAGGACGCCCTTGCCCTCCTCGACCGCCTGGCAGGCCCGGAGCTGGAACTCGTCGAGCGGGAAGTCGAGGCCGGCGGTGAACCGGCCCACCTCCGAACGCTCCCTCCGGGACCGGGCCGCGGCGGCGGCATACCGCTCGGCGGGACTGGGCATGTCCTCAGGCTACGTCAGCGCTCAGGCGAGCACCGTGAGCGCTCCGGGGACGACCTCCATGGTCATCGGGAGGGGGACGAAGCGCTCGCCGTCCGCGTACGACACGATGCCCGTCGCCTCGAGCCGCACCGTCCGCGCCCGCAGCACCTCCACCGCCGGGTGGCTCACGTGCGCGCCGCGGAAGACCTTGGGGAAGACCCGAAGGAACTCCGGCGTGGAGATCCGGCGGAGGAGCAGCACGTCGAGGAGTCCGTCGTCGAACACGGCGTCAGGGGTTACCCGCATGCCGCCACCGTAGGAGGGCCCGTTGCCGACGGCGACGAGCATCGCCTCGGTCTCGATGCGTCGCCCGTCGAGCTCGAGCACGTAGGGGATGGCCCGGAAGACGGGGAGCTCGCGGAGGATCGCCAGGTTGTAGCGCATCGGGCCCTTGGGCCAGCGCCAGTGGTTCGCCCGCTCGTTGACGACAGCGTCGAACCCGGCGGCGAGCACCCCGACGAACCAGCGGTCCTCGCCCGTCGGCGTCGTGTGACGCGCGGCGTCGACGGCCCTGGTGGCGCCGGCGAGGATCCGCTCGACGGCCTTCGCGGCGTCGCGCACCGGAAGCCCCAGCTCCCGGGCGATGTCGTTGCCGGTGCCTGCGGCGATGACTCCGAGAGGGACGCCGGTCCCGGCGCACAGGTTGGCCCCCAGGTGCACCATGCCGTCCCCTCCGGCGACCACGATGCGGTCCACGGCTCCGGAGGCGACGGCGGCCCGGCCCTGCTCCATGGCGCTGCGCGAGTCCGCCGCGCTGAGGTCGAGGATGTCGGCGCCCGCGGCCCGCAGCAGGGTCAGCGCCTCCGAGCCGATGCGCGCGCCGGTGTTCTTGCCGGAGGTCGGGTTGACGATCAGTCCCAGGCGTCCCGGCATGGCGCGAGGCTATCGGAGCCCTGTCGTGGTGCGGCCGTCGTCGGTGTCAGAGGGCGGAGGCCTCGGTGTCGTCGACGTCGAGCCAGTCGGGGCGGGCGGCTGCCTTGCGCTTGTCGAGGATCCGGCAGACGAAGTAGGCGGCGAAGTAGAGCGCGACGAGCGGCGCGGCGAAGACGAACATCGTGAACGGGTCTGCCGTGGGCGTCGCGACGGCGGCGAAGACGAAGATGAGGACGATCGCGACGCGCCACCCGCGGATGAGCCGGGTGGCCGGCATCGCCCCGACGACGTTGAGGGCGACGAGCACCACGGGGAAGAGGAACCCGAGCCCGAAGACGAGGATGAAGCGGGTGACGAACGAGAAGTACATCGACACCTGCTGGATGTTCGACGTGCCCTCGGGGCTGAAGCCGTAGAGGATGGCCAGGGACTTGGGGAGGATCGCGTAGCCGAGCCAGCAGCCGAGCAGGAAGAGCGGCACGATCGACCCGACGAAGGCCAGGGAGATGCGCTTCTCCTTGCGGGTCAGTCCGGGGACGACGAAGGCCCAGGCCTGGTACAGCCAGATCGGGCTCGATGCCACGACCCCGACGAAGATCGACAGGCTGATGAGGTTGGAGAGCGCGGACGTGGCCTCACCGAAGTTGAGGCTGATGGTGCTCTGCGGGTTCTGCCGCCGGTAGTCGTTGAACGGCTCGGAGAGGAACGCGAAGACCTGGTCGTAGAAGACGCCCGCGACGATCGACGCCACGAGGACGGCAGCAGCGGCGATGAAGAGCCTGCGGCGGAACTCCTTGAAGTGCTCCGTCAGCGTCATCCGACCCTCGGGGTCGCGAGGGCGTCGGCGGAGTCGGGCCATGGAGGAGGGGTCTGGAGGAGGTGGAGCGGTCAGGCCACGGGGCCGGACTGGTTGTCGGTGCGCGGGGTGTTCTCGCGCACGGCGTTGCCCTCCGTCGTGGGAACCGACCGGTCGACCGCCGACGGCGGCTCGATGGCCTCACCCGGGACGGTCTCCGTGGATGCCGTGGACTTGCGTGCTTCGTCGTCGCGCTTCATCTCGTCGACCTCGGACTTGAACACCCGCGCCGAACGGCCGAGGCTGCGGGCGGCGTCGGGCAGCCGCTTCCAGCCGAAGATGACGATGAGGAGCACCGCGATGATGATGATCTCGGTTGCGCCGATTCTGCCCATGGTGTGTCTGCCCCTTCGTGGTGACGGTTCGCCGTCAGTGTACGCGGGCCCATGGTGGCAGCCGTTCCGCGCGCCTCCGGCGCCGCGCGGCCCGCTGGTCCCGGCGCAGGTCCCGAGCCTCGGCGCGCACCTCGCGCGGATCCCGGAGGACGGCCGGGAACGGGTCGTCGAGCTCACGCAGCTCGTCGGCGCGGGCCTCGAGCTCGGCGACCAGTGCGCCGGCGCGCTGAACCTCGGCGGCGAGGACCTTGGTCTTCCCCCAGACCCGCCTCGACAGCACCCCGACCCAGGCAGCGCCGCCGACCAGCAGCAGCAGCCACACCATGACCCAGCCCCACCACGGGAGCACGGCCTCACCCCTCGCCCGCGACGTCCACCGGGTATGCCGTGAGCGCGGCGCGCGCGCCCGCGCGCACCTCGGCGACCACCTCCGGTGGGTCGAGGACCGACCCCCGCCCCCCGAGGCGCCACATCAGCCGGCGCAGCCAGGCGGTGTCGGCGGTGCGGACTCGCACGACGAGGCCACCCCCCTCCGACGCCGGCAGGTGCTCCGCCGACTCGACGGGGTAGTAGTCGGCGACCCACGTGGCGCCGGGCAGCAGGCGAAGGGTGACGACGAGGTCGTCCGGTCCCGGCCGGAAGGTGCCCTCCGACAGGTCCCGCTCCCGGGCACCGGCCGGCGGGGTGCCGTCGACGTCCAGGACGGTGAGCTCCTCGACCCGGTCCATCCGGAACATCCGGGTGTCCTCCGCGCCGTGGCACCAGCCTTCGAGGTACCACCGGCCGTCGAGCCCGACGACGCGCATGGGGTCGACGTCACGCTCGGTCGCCTCGTCCCGGGCCGGCACGAGGTAGCGCAGGTGGACGCGCCGACGGTCGGCGATGGCCCGGCGGGCCCGAGCGAGCAGCTCTGCGGAGGACTCGTCGGCCATCTCCGCGCGCACGCGGCTGGCCGGTGCAGCCGCCGCTCCCGCCGCGTCCTCCAGCTTGGCCAGGGCCCGCTCCACGGCGTCACGTTCACCCAGCCCCGGCACCTCGCGCAGCGCACGCAGGCCCACCATGAGCGTCACCGCCTCGTCGACGCCCAGCCGCAAAGGCCTGGCGATCGTGTCGGCGTTGCCGAGGAAGACCCGGCCCTCCTCCCAGTCCGCCTCGATGAGCTCGTCGGGCATCTGGCCGTAACCACAGAGGAAGAGGAGGTTGAGGTCCGCCTCCAGCTGCTCCACGCTCACCCCGAGGTCGTCGGCGGCCTGCTGGAGGTCGATCCCCTGTCGGTTGACGAGCCACGGGACCATCGTGAGGAGGCGGGCGAGCCTCGCCGTCGCCGTCTCCGTCGCGGCCGCGCCCATCAGCGTTCTCCCGCGTGTGCGGCCACGGCGCCGCGCAGGCGGTCGACGACGCCGTGGACCAGCTCGTCGGGTTGCTCCACGACGACGTCGGCGCCGTATCCGGCCAGCTCCTCTGCGAACCCGTCGAGGTCGGTGTAGTCGAGGTCGACGAGGTCCCAGGTCGGGTCCACCTCCCCGACGGTCCGGGCGTGCCGGCGCAGGCTGTGGCCGGCTCCCTTGCGCACCCGGACGACCGCCGGGCTCGGGTGGCCGGCGGGCGGCGCGCTGCCCTGGACCATGAGCCGCGGCTCGTGGTCCTCCGGCACCTCGAAGGAGCCGGGGTCGCCCGCCGGACGGACCTCTCCGACGATGCGGGAGAGCCTGAAGACGCGGGGAGCACCGCGGTCGACGTCGTACGCGTTGAGGTACCAGTGCCCGTGCCAGGACAGCAGCGACCACGGCTGGACGTGCCGTTCCTCGAAGTCGCTCGCCTCGGCTCTCCGGTAGGCGAAACGCAGGGGCAGGCGACGCAGGACGCCGTCCTTGACCGCGTCGAACGCGGGCTCCGTCGTCCGCAGCCGTGGCTCGATGCCGATGAGGGCGTCGACGTCGCGTTCCACCCCGGCGGCGCGGAGTTTCCGCAGGGCCTGGGCAGCCGGGCCTGCCAGGCTGGCCTGCGCCCACGTGCGGCTCGCCAGGCCGAGAACGGCGAGCTCGTCGGGTTCGAAGGAGATGTCCGGCAGGGCGTACTCCCGCTGGTGGATCCGGTAGCCCGGCTCGTCCTCGTGGAGGGGGTCGATGTCCTCGGTCACGAGCGGGATGCCGAGCTCGCGCAGCTCGTCCTTGTCCCTCTCGAACATCCTCTCGAAGGCCTCGGTCGACGCCGAATGCCCGTACTGCGGGACGAGCGAACGGATCTGGGCCTTGGCGAGCGGCCTGCGGGTGTAGAGGAGGACGAGGACGAGGTTGAGCAGACGTTCGGTCTTCACCTGCGCGGCCGACGGGCCGGCCCTCCCCTCGCTGCTCACCCGCCAGACGCTACCCGACGGATACGCTGCCGACCGTGATGCAGTGGCGAGCCGGAACCGTCCTCGAGGAGCTCCGCCGCTGGCCCGGGGCGGTGGAGTACACGGTCGCCCTCGAAGGTGACGAGGCCCCCTCCGTGCGAGCCCTCGCGTACACCGCCATGGTGGGCGAGCCGCGGGTCCGCGAGCGGGTGCTGCTCAACGCCTCCGCCCTGCTCAAGGGCCTCGGCACCGGTGGCCTGGCCTTCGTCGTGGCTCGCCCGGAGCAGCTTCCCCCGGACCCGCCCGATGGTCCCGGTCACATCGTCAAGGCGCGCTACACCCCGATGCAGCAGGTGCTCCTCGCGGTCGACGAGCAGGACAGCCCGCACCACGGCGACCTGACAGTCGCCGACGACCTCGGGGGGATGCCGGTCGTCGTCGCCGATTTGCATTCCGCCCTCCCCGCTGTGCTCGCGGGCATCCGCCTGACCCGCCCGGACGCGCGGGTCGCCTACGTGATGACCGACGGAGGCGCGCTGCCCTCGGCCTTCTCCAGGGCCGTCGCGGGGCTGGCCACCGCCGGTTGGCTGTCGGCGACGATCACGGTCGGACAGGCGTTCGGCGGAGACCACGAGGCGGTGACGACGCACACGGGGCTGCTCGCCGCACGGCACGTGGTCGCTGCGGACGTCGCCGTCGTCGTGCAGGGACCCGGCAACGTCGGCACGGGGACGCGCTGGGGGTACTCCGGGGTCGCGTGCGCCGACGTGCTGCATGCCGCCGAGGTCCTCGGGGGGCGGGGGATCGCGTCGCTGCGCGTCTCGGGCGCCGACCCGCGCGAACGGCACCGCGGCATCAGCCACCACAGCCGGACGGCATACGGACGGGCGCTCCTGACACCTGCGGACGTCCCCGTCACCGCACTGCCGGACGCGGCGCTCGACGCGCTCGTGCGCGAGCAGCTGGCCGACCTCGTCGCGGACGCGCGCGCCCAGCTGACGCCGGTGGAGGTGTCCCCGGGAGGACTTCTCGAGGCGCTGGCGGACTCACCCGTGCGACTGTCGACGATGGGCCGCAACCTGGCGGAGGATCCTGCGCCGTTCCTCGAGGCTGCCGCCGCCGGCTCTCACGCCGCCGCGATCAGCGGACGTCCATGAGGTCGACGACGAAGATGAGCGTCTCCCCCGGCTTGATGGCCCCACCCGCGCCCCGGTCCCCGTAGGCGAGGTGCGGCGGGATGGTGAGCCGGCGGCGGCCACCGACCCTCATGCCCGTGATGCCGGAGTCCCAACCCGAGATGACCATGCCCACCCCGAGCCGGAAGTCGAGTGGTGCGCCCCGGTTCCACGACGCGTCGAACTCCTCGCCGGTCGAGTGCGCGACGCCGACGTAATGGGCGGAGACGGTGCTGCCGGGCGTGGCCTCGGCGCCCTCCCCGACCGTGATGTCCTCGACGACGAGCTCTGTCGGCGGCTCGTCGCCCGGGAAGTCGATCTCGGGGCGGGTCGGCTGGGTGCTCACGGGTCGGGACCTCTCTCAGTAGGCGGCGAGGACGTGCACCTCTCTCAGTAGGCGGCGAGGATGTCGACGACGAAGACCAGGGTGTCGTTGGCCGAGATCTTCGGCGGACTGCCGGCGGCACCGTAGCCGTCCGCCGGCGGGATGACGAGGAGGACTCGGCTCCCGACCGTCTGCCCCTGGAGGCCGTTGTCCCAGCCCTTGATGACCTGACCCTGGCCGACCGGGAACTCGAAGTAGGGCTGCTCCGGACGGCTCGCGCTGGAGTCGAACACGCTGCCGTCCTTGTAGAGCGCGCCGGTGTAGGCGACACGCACGGTCTGGCCCTTCGTGACCTTGGCGCCCGCCCCCTGGATGAGCGGCTGGACGACCGTCTTGGTCGGCGCCTTGACACCCTTCGGCACGGTGATCGTCGCGGGCTTGCCCTCGTTCATCGTCACCGTCGGCAGGCCCTTCTTCGGTGCCACGGCCTTGCCCTCGGCCTCGTCGAGGATCTTGGAGGCGGACACGAGGTCGACGACGAAGACCACCGGGTCGTCGGCGCCGACCCCCAGCTCGGCGTTGCCCTGGTCACCGAAGGCGTCCTGAGGCGTCGCCGTGATGAGGACGCGCGAGCCCACCTTCTTGCCGGGCAGCTGACTGCGGAACGACCCGAAGAGCTCCGGTGCCGCGAGGTCGAGGCCGACGGCGCCGGAGGCCCACGTGCTGTGAGCCACCTTGCCGTCGGTGCCGTTGACGATGACCGCCTGGATCGAGACGAGGTCGTCCTTGGCCACGGTGGCCCCCTCACCCTCGGTGAGGACCGAGGACTCGGTGGT
This sequence comes from uncultured Nostocoides sp., assembly GCA_937907685.1. Taxonomy (GTDB): domain Bacteria; phylum Actinomycetota; class Actinomycetes; order Actinomycetales; family Dermatophilaceae; genus Fodinibacter. Next base: position 7,947 of record CALCXF010000070.1, on the reverse strand, counting down.
GCTCACCTTCAGCGGGGCGTCCACGGTGACCGTGGGTCCCTTCTTGGGGTCCGAGCCCTCGACGGAGACGGCGCTGAGCGCAGCAGAACGAGAGGACGGCGCCTCCTCGCCGCAGGCGCTGAGGAGGAGGGCCGAGGCGAGGACGGAGGCCGAGAGGACAGTGGACAGGCGACGTGACACGGGTGCGAACCTTCGGTCGGGGCGCTGCGGCTGCAGCGGGCAGGTCAGCCATCCACGATAACCGTGGCCCGTGGGAACTTCCGCATCGCCGGCTGTGAGAACCCTCGACGCCCGGGCCCCGCATATCAGGCGGACATGCCCTCGATGAGCCGCTCGACGCGGGGGTCGGAGGCGAGGAACGGGTCCTTGCACAGCACGGTGCGCTGCGCCTGGTCGTTGAGCTTGAGGTGCACCCAGTCGACCGTGAAGTCGCGGCGGTGCTCCTGCGCGGCCCGGATGAAGTCCCCGCGCAGCTTGGCCCTGGTGGTCTCGGGCGGGCGCACCTTGGCCTGGAACACCTCCGGGTCGGACACGACCCGCGCGACCCGACCACGCCGCTGGAGGAGGTAGAAGAGGCCGCGACCGCGGTCGATGTCGTGGTAGGCGAGGTCGATCTGGGCGAGGCGGGGGTGGTCGAGGTCGAGCCCGTGTCGGGTGGCGTACTCGTCGAGCAGGCGGTACTTGATGACCCAGTCGATCTCGGAGCCGACGAGCGCGAGGTTCGCCGTCTCGACGGCGGTGAGCGTGCGGTCCCAGAGGTCGAGGACGCGCGCGTGGAGCGGGTCGGTGGAGCCCTCCCGGGCGAGGAACTCGGCTGCCTTGGTGTGGTACTCGCGCTGGAGGTCGAGAGCGCTGAGCTGGCGGCCGTTGGCCAGCCGCACGGCCCGCCGACCGGTGGTGTCGTGCGAGATCTCGCGGATCGCCCGGATCGGGTTCTCGAGTGTCAGGTCCCGCATGACGACGCCTGCCTCGATCATCCGCAGCACGAGGTCACAGGAGCCGACCTTGAGCATGGTCGTCGACTCGCTCATGTTGGAGTCGCCCACGATGACGTGCAGCCGTCGGTAGTGCTCGGCGTCGGCGTGCGGCTCGTCGCGGGTGTTGATGATGGGGCGGCTGCGCGTGGTGGCCGAGGAGACGCCCTCCCAGATGTGGTCGGCGCGCTGGCTCACGGCATACGTCGCGCCCTTGGACGTCGCGACGAGCTTGCCGGCCCCGCAGGTGATCTGCCGGCTGATGAGGAACGGCAGGAGCGTGTCGGAGATGGTCTGGAACTCGCCGCCGCGGGTGACGAGGTAGTTCTCGTGGCAGCCGTAGGAGTTGCCGGCGGAGTCGGTGTTGTTCTTGAACACGTAGATGTCCCCGGCCACGCCGTCCTCCCGAAGGCGCTGCTGGGCGTCGACGACGAGTCCCTCGATGATCCGCTCCCCCGCCCGGTCGTGGGCCACCACCTGACGCAGCGAGTCGCACTCGGCGGTGGCGTACTCCGGGTGCGAACCGACGTCGAGGTAGAGCCGGGAGCCGTTGGTGAGGAAGACGTTGCTCGACCGGCCCCAGGCGACCACCTTCCGGAAGAGGTACCTCGCCACCTCGTCCGGCGTCAGCGTGCGCTGACCGCCGGTCGAGCAGGTGATGCCGTACTCGTTCTCGATGCCGAAGATCCGGCGCCCTCCGGGCGTGTTCACGCCGGCGGACCATCCTGCGTCGGGCGCTGGGTCTGCGGGTTCGTCGTGGCGTCGCGGACCGTCCCTCCGTCACCGTCCCCCTCGTCGATGTCAGGGGCGTCACGGGTGGGGTCGTCGGCGCTGAGCAGCCGTTCGAGGAGAGGCCCGGTGATCCGGCGGAAGGTCCGGCGTGGGCGGTTGCGGTCGAGGACCGCCACCTCCAGCGCCTCGGGCGCGAGCTCGCGCCGCGGGCCACCGGCCGGGTCGTTCCCGAGCAGGTCCACGGCCAGGGCCAGTGCCTCCGACAGGTGCAGCCCCTCGCGCCAGCGTTCCTGGAGTCCGGCCTCGATCTGCTCGGCGCCCCCGCCCATCGCGACGAACCCGTGCTCGTCGGCGACCGAGCCGTCGTACGTGAGCCGGTACACCTGGTCGGTCGCAGGGTCGGAGCCCACCTCGGCGACGACGATCTCGACCTCGTAGGGCTTGGACTCCTGGGTGAACACCGTGCCCAGGGTCTGTGCGTAGGCGTTGGCCAGTCCTCGCGCCGTGACGTCGGACCGGTCGTACGAGTAGCCGCGCAGGTCGGCGTAGCGCACGCCGGCGACCCGGAGGTTCTCGAACTCGTTGTACTTGCCGACCGCGGCGAACGCGATCCGGTCGTAGATCTCCGAGACCTTGTGCAGCGCGCGGCTCGGGTTCTCGGCGACGAACGCGATGCCGTTGTCGTAGGCGAGCACGACCACCGAGCGACCCCGGGCGATGCCCTTGCGCGCGAAGTCCGCCCGGTCCTTCATCAGCTGCTCGGGCGAGACGTAGAACGGCATCCCGGCGGTCATCGGGCACCTCCGGGGTTGTCCACCCTGGAGGCGATGATCGCGTCGACGACCGGGGCGATCTCGTCCTCCGGCACGAAGCGGGCGCCGCACGAAGCGGGCGCCGGCCTCGTCGACGACGCCGACCGTCGGCCAGATCCGCCGCCCGACGTCGGGACCGCCGGTGGCGGAGTCGTCGTCGGCCGCGTCGTAGAGCGTCTCGACAGCAGTGCGCAGGGCCTCCTCGGCGGAACCACCCCGGCGGTACAGCTTCTTCAGCGCCCCGCGTGCGAAGAGCGACCCCGATCCGACGCTGTGGTGGTCGTGCTCCTCGTAGCACCCCCCGGTCACGTCGTAGGAGAAGATGCGGCCCTGGGCCGTGTCGACGTCGAAGCCGGCGAACAGGGGCACGACGGAGAGTCCCTGCATCGCCATACCGAGGTTGCCGCGGATCATCGAGGCCAGCCGGTTGGCCTTGCCCTCGAGGGACATGAGGGTTCCCTCGATCTTCTCGTAGTGCTCGAGCTCCACCTGGAACAGTCGCACGACCTCGACCGCGAGCCCGGCGGTTCCCGCGATGCCGACGAGGCTGTACTCGTCGGTGGCGAACACCTTCTCCATGTCACGGTTCGCGATGAGGTTGCCCATGGTGGCGCGCCGGTCGCCCGCCATGACGACGCCCCCGGAGTACGCGAGGGTGACGATCGTCGTCCCGTGCGGGGCGTCGAGAGCGGCTCCGGCCGGCAGGACTCGCAGGGACGGCAGCAGCCCCGGGGCCTGCGCGGAGAGGAACTCGGTGAACGAGGACGACCCCGGGACGAGGAAGGGCGCCGGCAGCCGCCCGCTGTGGTCTCCGGCGGTCACTGGCCACCCTTCTGGACGAACCCGCGGACGAACTCCTCGGCGTTGGACTCCAGCACCCCGTCGATCTCGTCGAGGATGTCGTCGATCTCGCTCGCCTGGACCGTCGGGGCAGCAGCCACCGCCTCGGGGGCGTCGTCGGGTCCGCCGTCGTCACGACGCTGCGGCTTGACCTGCTCCTGACCGGCCATGGTGACCCCTCCTGAAGGTGGACTGCTCCGAGCCTAGTCGGACCGTCCCGGGGCACGACGAAGGGCCGGTCGAGCGGTCATCCCGTGGGACTGACGAGGTCAGGCGTCGTGGGCCGTCGCGGCCAGCGCGGCGAGGAGCGACGCGGCGTCGGGGGCCGACCGCACGAGGTCCCCCACCCCCTCCTCGGTGCCCTTGAGCGGCTCGAGCATCGGCACGCGCTGGAGCGTCCGCTGGCCGGCGACGTCGAAGATGACCGAGTCCCACGACGCGGCCACGACGTCGTCGGGGAAGCGCCGGAGGCAGGTGCCCCGGAACCAGGCGCGGGTGTCCGTGGGTGGCTCCTCCACCGCACGAACGACGTCCGCCTCGTCGACGAGCACCTCCAGCCGGTCGGTGGCGATGAGCCGGTGGGCCAGCCCTCGGTCCGCGCGGACGTCGGACCACTGGAGGTCGACGGCCTTGAGCCGAGGGTCGGCCCAGCCCAGGCTGTCCCGGTCCCGGTAGCCCTCGAGCACGGCGAGCTTGGCGACCCAGTCGACCTCCCGGCGGGCCTCCATCGGGTCCTGACCGAGGTGGTCCAGCACTGTTCCCCACCAGTGCATGACCTCGGCGGTGTCGGGGTCGGGCGCATTCCCGGACCGCTCGGCGACGAACCGTGCGGCCCGGTCGTGGTACTCCCACAGCAGCTCCAGCGCCGTCATCCGTCGTCCGTCGGCGAGCTCGACCTTTCCCTGCAGGGTGAGGTCGTGCGACACCTCCTGGAGGGTGGCGACCGGCCGTCGCACCGAGAGGTCGTCCCGCAGGGCGTCGGCCTCGATCATGGCGAGGACGAGCGAGGTCGTGCCCATCTTGAGCAGGTTCGCGACGTCGCAGTGGTTGGCGTCCCCGAGGATGACGTGGAGGCGGCGGTAGCGGTCGGCGACGGCGTGCGGCTCGTCCCGCGTGTTGATGATGGGTCGCTTCAGGGTGGTCTCGAGCCCGACCTCCACCTCGAAGAAGTCGCTGCGCTGGGCGATCTGGTAGCCCGCCGTCCGCGAGTCGACCCCGATGCCCACGCGCCCTGAGCCGCACATGACCTGGCGGACGACGAAGAACGGGGTGAGGTGGCGGACGATGCTCGCGAAGGGGGTCGACCGCGCCATGAGGTAGTTCTCGTGGGTCCCGTAGGAGGCACCCTTGCCGTCGGTGTTGTTCTTGTAGAGGTTGACCCCGGGCGGCACGGTGGCCAGGCGGTTCACCGCCTCCCGCATGACGAGCTCCCCCGCCCGGTCCCACGTCACCGCGGCGCGGGGCGACGTCACCTCCGGCGAGGAGTACTCGGGGTGGGCGTGGTCGACGTAGAGCCGGGCGCCGTTGGTGAGCACGACGTTGGCCAACGTGGGGTCCTCGACGTCGGTGAGCTGGCTGGGGTGCGCCAGCCCACGGCCCATGTCGAACCCACGGGCGTCCCGCAGGGGGGCCTCGTCGGCGTAGTCCCAGCTGGCCCGGGCCGGGCGGATGCCGCGCGAGGCGGCATAGGCGGTCACGACGTCGCCGGAGGCGACCATCGGGTTGGCCGCGGGGTTGCCGGGCACGACGATGCCGTACTCCGTCTCGATCCCCATGACCCGGCGAACGCTCATGTCTCGACCATACTGACCGGGTGCGGGACTACCGCGGGATGTCCCCGCTCACGACGTTCGTCTCGGCGTTCGCCGACGCCATGAGACGGCCGGTGGAGTCCCTCGACATGGACGGCATCCACTCGTCGCGCGCCTCCGTGCGGCCGACTCATCGCATCTATGCCGCCGTCACCGGGTCGGCCGACCCGGCGGTGGGCATCACGTACGGCACAGCACCGGCCCGGGACGACCACGAGATCCCCCTGCGCATCTACCGTCCGCGGGCGCTCCCGGACGCCCGTGCCGACATCCCCGTGGTCGTGTGGTTCCACGGTGGCGGCTGGGTCCTCGGCAACGTCGTGGACTACGACCCCCTCTGCACCTTCATCGCGGCGGAGGTGGGCTGCGTCGTCGTGTCCGTCGACTACCGGATGGCCCCCGAGCACCGGGCGCCGACCGCCGCCCAGGACTGCGTCGACGCGACGACCTGGGTCGCCGTCAACGGTGACGTCCTGCGCGCCGACACGAGCCGGATGGCGGTGGCGGGTGACTCCGCCGGTGGCAACCTCGCTGCCGTCGTGGCGCAGGTCCTCCGCGACCACGGCGAGACCCGGCTGCGCCACCAGGCGCTCATCTACCCCGCGACCGACCTCACGATGGCCTCCCCGTCGATTGTCGAGCACGCCAACGCGCCGATCCTCACCAAGGCCAACATGGACGCGTTCCGCGACCACTACGTGAGGCCGGGACATGACCTGCGCGACCCCCTCGTCTCGCCGCTCTTCGGTCGGCTCGAGGGCCTGCCGCCCGCGCTCGTGCAGACCGCCGACCGGGACCCGATCCGGGACGACGGCCTGCGCTACGCCGAGGCGCTGCGGGCCGCCGGCGTGCCCGTGCGGGTGACGAACTACCTCCGGGTGCCCCACGGGTTCTGCTCCTTCCCGCACGCCACCCCGGTCGGCCGCCAGCACCGCCTGGAGCTCGTGACCGAGCTCGCCACCGCGTTGGCTCCTCGACCCGCCGGTTAGGCTGACCGCATGCGGGAGGTCGTGGTGTTCTCCGGGTCCGCCCACCCCACTCTCGCCGACCGGATCTGCCGAGAGCTGGGGGTCAGTCTCTCCGGGGCCCACATCAGCCGGTTCAGCAACGACTGCCTGCAGGTGCAGCTCCTCGCCAACTGCCGCCAGCGCGACGTCTACATCGTCCAGCCCCTCGTGCCGCCGACGCAGGACTCGCTCATGGAGCTGCTGCTGATGATCGACGCGGCGCGGGGAGCGTCCGCGGCGATGATCACGGCCGTCATCCCTCACTTCGCCTATGCCCGCAGCGACAAGAAGGACGCCTCGCGCGTCTCGTACGGCGGCCGTCTCGTGGCCGACCTCATCGCCACCGCCGGGGCGGACCGGGTGCTGACGATGAACCTCCATGCCCCGCAGGTGCACGGCTTCTTCTCGGTGCCCGTCGACCACCTCACGGCCCTGGGGGTCCTCGCCGACCACTTCCGCTCCCAGGACCTCGCCGGGTCGGTCGTCGTGTCGCCGGACCTCGGGAACGCCAAGGACGCGACGCAGTTCGCCCGCCTGCTCGGCCTCCCCGTGGCGGCCGGCTCGAAGCGCCGCCTCGCCGACGACCGCGTCGTCATCGACTCCATCGTCGGGAACGTCGCCGACCGGCGCGCGATCGTCCTCGACGACGAGATCGCCACCGGTGGCTCCATCGTCGAGCTCCTCGACCGGCTCGCCGACCAGGGGGTGACCGAGGCCGCCGTCGCGTGCACGCACGGCCTCTTCGGCGGTCAAGCGGTGGAGCGCCTGCGCGGACACCCGATGATCACCGAGGTCATCACCACCGACACGGTTCCCGCGCCCCGTGGCTGGCCGGAGCTCCGGGTGCGGTCCGTCGCCGGGCTGATCGCGGAGGCGATCACCCGGATCCACGAGGGCGAGTCGGTTTCGAGCCTCTTCGACGGCGTCGACCCCACGCACGCCCCACCTCGCCAGCGGTCGTTGTTCGACCGGGTCGGCACCTGACCGACCGCGCCCACGCTCTGCGTGCCGACCGCCACCCGGCGGCGGGTCAGAGGTACTGGCCGGTGTTGGCGACGGTGTTGATCGACTTGCCCGGCTCGGTGCCCTCCTTGGTCTTGATGAGGGTGCGGATGTAGACGATCCGCTCCCCCTTCTTTCCGGAGATCCGGGCCCAGTCGTCGGGGTTCGTCGTGTTCGGCAGGTCCTCGTTCTCGCGGAACTCGTCGGTGCACGACTGGAGGAGGTGCTCGACCCGAAGGCCCCGCTGGCCGGTGTCGAGGAAGTCCTTGATGGCCATCTTCTTGGCCCGGTCGACGATGTTCTGGATCATCGCGCCGGAGTTGAAGTCCTTGAAGTAGAGGATCTCCTTGTCGCCCCCGGCGTAGGTGACCTCGAGGAAGCGGTTCTCCTCCTCCTCGGTGTACATCCGCAGCACCGTGGCGTCGATCATCGCCTCGACGGTCGCCGACTCCGACCCGCCGTTCTGGGCCACGTCGTCCGGGTGCAGCGGCAGGCTGACGGTGAGGTACTTGGCGAAGATGTCGCGGGCGGCCTCGGCGTCGGGGCGCTCGATCTTGATCTTCACGTCGAGTCGCCCGGGGCGCAGGATCGCGGGGTCGATCATGTCCTCACGGTTCGAGGCACCGATGACGATGACGTGTTCCAGGCCCTCCACACCGTCGATCTCCGAGAGCAGCTGGGGGACGATCGTCGTCTCGACGTCGGAGGAGACCCCGGACCCCCGGGTGCGGAACAGCGACTCCATCTCGTCGAAGAAGACGACGACCGG
>CALCXF010000069.1 GCA_937907685.1 uncultured Nostocoides sp. | reverse complement strand
GTAGTTGTCGTCGTCGTCGTAGATCAGGAGGCCGGCCTGGGCGTAGTTGAAACAGCAGCCATCGTCCGGCAGTCCCTCGAGGCGCACCTTGGTCTCGACGACGTAGTCGCCCGACGGCGCGTCGCGCACGAGGACGGACGCGGAGTCGGTGTCGACGCCGGCGATCTCGTTGGTGTAGAGGTCCGTGTGCTCGACCTCCCACCGCAGTAGGCCGTCCTCGACCGTCACCTCGCCCTGCTCGGCTGGGTCTGCCCAGGACCAGTCACCGTCGAGCGTGCTGCCCGTGAATTCGTCGCGGTCGATGAGTCGGTTGACCGTGTCGGGCTTGACGAGCTTGGGCCGGTAGCGGGTGCGCTCGCCCTCCTGGGCAGCGGGTGCCGGCATCTTGTCGTCCGACGCCATGTATCCGCCGTTGACGACGGGCCAGCCGTTGACCCAGTCGACCGGGTCGAGCAGGGCGGGCCGCTTGGTGAAGCCCAGGGTGTCCTCGTCCCCCTCTGCGAAGTCGTAGAACGGGTCCGCCTGGTCCACAGCGTGGTAGACGGTCCACCACTGGCCGCCCTCGTCGACGAAGACGGAGTTGTGGCCGGTGCCGATCCAGCGGTTGCCGTTCATCGTGAGGAACGGCGTGCCGCCGACGTTGGCCTCCATGAAGGAGTTGCCCTGCTGGTCGAGGAACGGACCGTAGGGGCTCGTCGAGCGCCCGACGAAGACGCTGTAGCCGGTGAGGGCACCGTTGCAGCAGTTCGTCGCCGACACGAAGAGGTAGTAGTAGCCGTCCTTGTACACGACGTTCGCGCCCTCGTACCGGTTGCCGATGGCGATGCGGACGTCGTCCGCGGTGGTCGCCGTCTCGGCCGTCACGCCGTCCTCGGTGAACTCGACGTTCGTGGCGAAGATCCCGCCGTAGTAGGAGCCGTAGTAGAGGATGCCCACGTCCGTCACGGTGTCACCGAGGACGTCCGGGTCGAAGGTCCAGAAGTAGGAGCAAGGGCCGCCGTTGGGGTCGAGTCGGGGCTGGACGACGGGCTCCTCGGCCCACTCCCACGGTCCGAGCGGGGTGTCGCCCACCGCGACCCCGATGGCGCTGTCACCCCGGCAGGTGTCGGAGCCGCCTCCGGCGGCGGTCGTCTCGGTGACGGTGGTGAAGAGGTAGTACTGGTCGGTGGCGCTGGAGTAGACGACCTCGGGAGCCCAGAAGGCGGCCGTCGGGTCGATCCAGTCCGGCAGGTCCCCGCCGTCGAGCGGGAACGCGTCACCGACGTAGGTCCAGTTCACGAGGTCCGTGGAGACGTTCATGGGGATGCGGTGGAAGATCGGGTCCCCGTTCTCGTCCACGTCCTCGTCGTTGAGCGGGTCGGTGGTGCAGTACATGTACCAGACCTGCTCGCCGTCGATCGTCTCGCCGTCCTGGCCCTGGATGATCATCGGGTCGGCGCAGCTGTCGACCGTTCCGTCGCCCGGGATGACCGGGGCCAGGGGGTTCTCGTAGCTCGTGGTCACCGGCCGCGGCTTGGCCTTGGTCGGTGCAGCGCTCACGAGTGCAGTGCTCGCCGGTGCCGCGAGCACGAGCGACAGGATCGCCAGCAGCGGGGTCAGCAGCGCCCAGCGGCGCCACCGCCCGGAGGCCGTCGGTCCTGTCCGTCGTCGGGTCCCTGCCATGACCGCTCCTCCCCCGCGCAAGGGCGGCCCTCCCCGTTGAGGGCGTCTCACCTGCGCAGGAGCGAAACGGTACCTGCGACACATGTCACAGACGCCACGCAGGAACGCACCAATTTCGCTGGAGCGAGAAGGCCCTCAGCCACGCTTCAGGGACACCGGGACGGGGCGCCGACCAGGAGGTCGACGCCCCGTCCCGGATGCCGTCGGTCAGCCGTTGACGGCGCGCTTGAGCTGCGCCGAGGCCTTGAAGCCCACCGAGGTCGAGGCGGCGATGGAGATCTCCTCGCCCGTCTGGGGGTTCCGTCCGGTGCGCGCGGCACGGTCGCGGGTCTCGAACGAGCCGAAACCGGCGAGGCGCACGTCCTCACCCTTGGCGAGCTGCTCGCCGATCACGGCGAGAGCCTCGCTGAGGACGGCCTCCGCGGTGGCGGCGGAGACGTCCGTGCGGTCCGCGACGGCCGCCGCGATGTCCTTCTTCGTCATGTCAATCTCTCCTGTAGCTGGTCATCGTTCTCTCGGGACGCTATCAGCGGGGCGCAGGCGGGGCGGCGTCCGCCCCCGCAGGGCGCCGCCCGCCGTACGGTACGCGGCCCCGGACGCGCGTGTGGGCGGAACCGGCCATCCGACGCCCGGGGACGGCGGGGGAAGGGGCGTCGTCAGTGCACGAGCGCCTTGAGACCGATGAGGACGAGTCCCAGGGCTCCGGACCCGGCTCCCGCCAGCAGGCTCGCCCTCCAGGGGCGGGCCCGACGTCGCAGGGCGACGACCGGCACGACCGTGAGCACCACGACTCCCGTCCACAGGGCGAGCCACACTGCGGTGGGACCCTCGAGGATCCCGACGACCCCAGAGGCCAGGATGGCCAGCGGGAGCAGCGTCGCCTGGAGCATCCCGAGCTCCTCACGGGCTGCGTGGCGCGCCGCCCCGACGACGGTGTGCCCCTCGTGGGCGTAGAGCACGAGCATGGAGGTGTAGACGTGCGCGAGCCAGAACACGAGGACCGTCACGGCCGCCACTGCCAGCACCGAGGTGATGGTCCCCCCGTGCACCGATGCCGCGACGATCACCGCGGTGACGAGGAGCACGCCGTTGAGCGCTGCGACCGTCACCTCGGCCTCGTCGAGGAAGTACGGGGAGACCCATCTGCGAAGCCGGCTGGCGGGCACTGTGGTCCTTTCTGCCGACGTCACCGGGGCGGAAGCAGGAGTGCATCCCCCCACACGACGTCGCGGGCCGTACGGTACGCGCTCGGGTCGCGCCGCGTCAGCACCTCCGGGCCCGCGGTGGCGTTCTGGCGGCACAGCTCGAGCTGCACCAGGCCCTTGCGTCTGACGGGGCGCCTGAGCACTCGGGATGCCGCCGGCACGACCGGCTCATGGGAGGCGAAGACGTAGGAGAACTTCTCGTCCTCATGGCCGAGAGCCGCGCCCTTGAGGTGGCGGTGGAGGGTGGACCGGTCCAGCCGCGCCGCGAAGTGGCACCAGTCCCCCGTCCGACCGGCGAGCGGGCAGGGACCGTTCTGCGGGCACGGGGCCAGCACGTGCCAGCCGGAGGCCACGAGGAGCGAGCGGGCCGCCAGGACGGCGGCATACCCCCGAGGTGTGCCGGGCTCGAGAACGAGGGCGAGGCGGGACGACGTCGTGACCGCCCGGACCAGCGGCCCATGGAGCGCCTCCGACAGCTCGCCGAGGACGTAGCTGACGACCGCCAGGTCGGCCGTGGGGGCGACGAAGTCCTCCTGCACCACGCTCCGGGTCCAGGTGGCCGTGGAGACCGCCGGCGGCCCGTGCCGAGCGAGCCGGCGACCGAGCTGGAGCGCGACGGCCGAGCCGTCGACGACCTGGACACGCTCCAGCGTGTCGAAGGTCTCGGCGGCAGCCCAGCTGGCGGCGCCGGTGCCCCCGCCGAGGTCGACCATGGATCGGACCTGCAGCGCGGGGTCGAGGCTCGTGGCGTGGTGGAGGGCACGCGTCACCGCCGCGTGCGTGGCCGGCATCCGGTATGCCGCGTACGCTGCGGCCGACGTCGCATCCTCCAGGACGAGGCGCCCAGGTGGCGCCCCACTGCGGTACACCTCGACAAGCGCTCTCGTCGCCGTGCGCAGCGCCCTCCGGTCCACTCCCGCGAGCACGGCCTCGAGGGCCTGGGTCAGGGTCGCGTGCACACGACCATTCTCGCTTTCGCGCACCGACCTGGGGATGAGGGCGGGCGTCACGGGTGTTGACCCAACGTCCGCGCGCCTGTTGGGAACATACCTGTAGGGGTATTCTGTTCACCTTCGCGGACGTCTCCAACCCCCGACCAAGGAGTCACGCATGGCCACCGTCGAGCTCACCGCCGACAGCTTCGAGGAGACCATCACGACGAGCGACATCGTGCTCGTCGACTGGTGGGCCTCATGGTGCGGCCCCTGCCGCCAGTTCGCCCCGACCTACCAGAAGTCGAGTGAGAAGCACACCGACGTCGTGTTCGGCAAGGTCGACACCGAGGCGGAGCAGGCGCTGGCGGGCGCGGCCCAGATCACCTCCATCCCGACCATCATGGGCTTCCGCGACGGGATCCTCGTGTTCCGCCAGTCCGGTGCTCTGCCACCGGCCGGCCTCGAGCAGGTCATCGAGGGCATCAAGGGCCTGGACATGGACGACGTCCGCGCCCAGGTCGCGGCCCAGCAGAACGCCTGACCCCCGGGTCGTCACCCGTCGCCAGCGCCAGGAGGCCGAGCATGGAGCTCAACCCGGACGAGATGCAGGTCGTCGTCAAGCGGCTTCGGCGTGCGCAGGGCCAGATCGGCGGGGTCCTCAAGATGATCGAGGACGGCCGCGAGTGCCAGGACATCGTCACGCAGCTCGCCGCGGTGTCCAAGGCGCTCGACCGGGCGGGCTTCGCCGTCATCGCGCTCGGCCTGCGGCAGTGCATCTCGGACCCCGAGTCGCACGAGATGGACGTGAGCTCCATGGAGAAGCTCTTCCTCTCGCTCGCGTGAGGCCGTCGATGGATGCGGCCGCCTGGGACGACCGCTACGCCGCCACCGACCTCGTGTGGTCGGTGGAGCCGAACGTGTGGGTCCGCGAGCTCTGCGCCCCCATGACGCCGGGGCGGGCGCTGGACGTGGCGGCGGGCGAAGGCCGCAACGCCCTCTGGCTCGTCGAGCAGGGCTGGACCGTCACCGCCACCGACTTCTCGCCGGTGGCGGTGACTCGCATGTGGGAGATCGCCGAGCGCCGCCTCCCTCCCGATCTGCGCCGGCGCCTCGACGCCGTGGTCGCGGACGCCACGACGGCGTGGCCGTCGCCGTCGTCGTACGACCTCGTCCTGTTCTCCTACCTCCACCTCCCTCCCGCCCAGTGGGTGCGTGCCCTCGCGGCGGGGATCGATACCGCCACGGCCGGCGGAGCCGTGCTGGTCGTGGCCCACGCCCGGCGAAACCTCACCGAGGGGGTGGGGGGTCCTCAGGACGCCACGGTCCTCCTCGACCCCGAGGACGTCGCGGCGTCGGTCGCCGGACTTCCGGTCGTCGTGGAGCGGGCGGAGATCCGCGAGCGTGAGGTGGTCGGCGCACCGCAGCCTGCCCTCGACACCCTCGCGGTGCTGCGGAGGACCTGAGCTCCCCGGAGGAGATTCGGGGTCGAGTACTCTCTGCGCACCACCCGCGTCCCCGAGGAGACCCGCACATGTGCCGAGCCGTGACGTGTCCCACCTGCGGCAAGGTGACCTGGGCGGGGTGCGGCGAGCACGTGGACAGCGTGATGGGCGGGGTTCCGGCACAGGATCGTTGCCAGGGCCATGGCGAGGAGCCGAAGACCAGCCTGGTGTCCAGGCTCTTTCGCCGCTGAGCCCGCTCCGGCCCCCGAGGGCGGTCTTCTCTTGAAGGGTTCAAGAACGTCGAGCATACTTCGCAGCGTGCCGACCACGTCGGAGTTCGAGCGCGTGCTGCGCGACGCGCACCTGCGGGTGACGCGTCCACGGCTCGCCGTCCTCGCTGCCGTGGAGGCGCACCCGCACGCAGACACCGACTCGGTCCTCGGCGTCGTGCGGACCTCACTGCCCGGGGTGTCGCACCAGGCGGTCTACGACGTCCTCCGGGCCCTGGCGGACGCTGGTCTCGTGCGGCGGATCCAGCCGCGTGGGTCCGTCGCTCGCTATGAGTCCCGGGTCGGCGACAACCACCACCACGTCGTCTGCCGGTCGTGCGGGACCATCGCCGACGTCGACTGCGCCGTCGGCGACACCCCCTGCCTGTCCGCCGTCGACGACCGGGGCTTCGCGATCGACGAGGCCGAGGTCATCTACTGGGGTGTCTGCCCCGCGTGCCGGGCGGCTTCGCCAAACAGGATGGCCGACGACGCGTCACACGGCACCGGGGCGGCCCAGGACCTGAAGACCCCCCGCCACGAGCCGTCCACGGACGACGAGACATCATCGAGCACGACCTCACCGACAGGAGATGGACAGACGTGACCGAGCACGACATCGACGGCGTGACCGACCAGGGCAGCGAGAGCGAGAACCCCGCGATCGCTCCACCCACCCCGAAGAAGGGCGGCCGCCCGGCCACGAACCAGGACTGGTGGCCCAACCAGCTGAACCTCCAGGTGCTGCACCAGCACTCCGAGCGGGGTAACCCGATGGGGCCGGAGTTCCGCTACGCCGACGCGTTCCCGTCGCTCGACGTGGAGGCCCTCAAGCAGGACCTCGTGGACGTCATGACGACGTCGCAGGACTGGTGGCCGGCCGACTACGGTCACTACGGGCCGCTGTTCATCCGGATGAGCTGGCACTCGGCCGGCACCTACCGCACCGCGGACGGCCGCGGTGGTGCCGGCGACGGCGCCCAGCGCTTCGCGCCGCTGAACAGCTGGCCGGACAACGCCAACCTCGACAAGGCCCGACGGCTGCTGTGGCCGGTCAAGCAGAAGTACGGCAGCGCCATCTCGTGGGCCGACCTCCTCGTGCTCGCCGGCAACGTCGCCCTGGAGTCCATGGGCTTCGAGACCTTCGGCTTCGGGTTCGGCCGCGAGGACGTGTGGGAGCCCGAGGAGATCTTCTGGGGCCCGGAGGACACGTGGCTGGGCGACGAGCGGTACAGCGGGGACCGGGAGCTCACCGGACCCTTCGGCGCCGTGCAGATGGGCTTGATCTACGTCAACCCGGAGGGCCCGAACGGCCGGCCCGACCCGCTGGCCTCGGCGCACGACATCCGCGAGACCTTCCGCCGGATGGCGATGAACGACGAGGAGACCGTCGCGCTCATCGCCGGCGGCCACACCTTCGGCAAGACCCACGGGGCGTGGGACCCCGACCTCGTCGGCCCCGAGCCGGAGGCCTGCCCCGTGGAGCACCAGGGGCTGGGCTGGATCAGCGCCCACGGCACCGGAAAGGGCAAGGACACCATCACCAGTGGTCTCGAGGGTGCCTGGACCCCGACGCCGATCACGTGGGACAACAGCTACTTCGAGACCTTGTTCGGCTACGAGTGGGAGCTCGCCGAGAGCCCGGCCGGCGCCAAGCAGTGGCGACCCAAGGACGGGGCCGGCGCCGACGCGGTGCCCGACGCGCACGACCCCGACGTGCGGCACGCGCCGATGATGGCGACGACCGACCTCGCGCTGCGGGTCGACCCGGCATACGAGAAGATCTCGCGGCGCTTCAGGGAGAACCCCGACCAGCTCGCCGACGCGTTCGCGCGGGCCTGGTACAAACTGCTCCACCGCGACATGGGGCCGGTCACGCGCTACCTCGGTCCCTGGGTCCCGGAGGCGCAGCTGTGGCAGGACCCCGTGCCGGAGGTCGACCACGAGCTGGTGGGGGACGAGGACGTCACCTCCCTCAAGGCGACGATCCTCGCGTCGGGCCTCACCGTCCCGCAGCTGGTGTCGACCGCATGGGCTGCCGCCGCCAGCTTCCGGGGCACCGACAAGCGGGGTGGGGCCAACGGGGCCCGCATCCGGCTCGAGCCGCAGCGGAGCTGGGCGTCGAACGACCAGGCCGAGCTCTCGGCCGTGCTGCCCGTTCTCGAGCGAATCCAGGCGGACTTCGACGGATCCCAGTCCGGAGGCAAGAAGGTCTCGCTCGCCGACCTCATCGTCCTCGGCGGCTGCGCCGCGGTCGAGAAGGCGGCACGGGACGCCGGCCACGACGTCACGGTGCCGTTCGCGCCGGGCCGAACGGACGCTTCGCAGGAGCAGACCGACGTCGAGTCGTTCTCGGTGCTCGAGCCGCACGCCGACGGGTTCCGCAACTACCTGCGGGACGGAGAGAAGCTGCAGCCCGAGACGCTCCTGCTCGACCGGGCGAACATGCTCTCGCTCACCGCCCCGGAGATGACGGTGCTCATCGGTGGCATGCGGGTGCTCGACGCCAACCTCGGCCGGTCGCCGCTCGGCGTGTTCACCGAGCGTCGAGGCGTGCTGACGAACGACTTCTTCGTCAACCTGCTCGGCGCGGCGACCGAGTGGAAGCCGTCGGTGAACGACGAGAACGTCTACGACGGGCGGGACCGCTCCACCGGCTCGGTCACCTGGACCGCCACGGCCGTCGACCTCGTCCTCGGCTCGAACTCGCAGCTGCGGGGGATCGCCGAGGTCTACGGGGCGGCCGACGCGCAGGAGAAGTTCGTCCGAGACTTCGTCAGGGCCTGGGACAAGGTCATGAACCTCGACCGCTTCGACCTCGCCTGATCCGGGAGAGGGTCGGTCACCCCAGGGGTGGCCGGCCCTTCTCCGTCTCCGGTCCTCGGGGGGCCGACCGAAGGGTCACCCCTCTGCCGCCTGCGCCGTCGGGTTCACGCCGGTGTGGCGGATCCCGTCACGAACCGACTCCACGGTGCGGCCGGGCCACCGGCGACGTAGCCCGCGTAGGTGAGGTCCACGGCGTAACCTCCGTCCTCCATGAGGCCGACGATGTCGCGGTCGACGTGGCAGCCGCCCGACACCCGCCCCCACAGGGGCTGGATCACGCGCTGCACCCGGGCGACCCGGGGACCCGGGGCGAGCGTGTGCTCCACGAACCGCAGGGTGCCATCCGGGCGGAGCACCCTGCGCACCTCGGCCAGCGCGCTCTCGATGGCCGGGACGGTGCACATCGTCCACGTCGAGACGACGGCGTCGACCGAGGAGGTCTCGACCGGCAGCCGAGCCGCGTCCACCCCAACGCTGTCCACCGTCCCGCCGAAGGCGGCGATGCGCTCTCGGGCCCTCTGCCACGCGAGCTCCGACGGCTCGACCGCGAGGACCCTGCTCACGGCATCCGGGTAGAACGGGAGGTTCCGCCCGCTGCCGAAGCCGATCTCCAGGACGTCGCCCCGCAGGCCCGCACACACCGTGGTGCGCCACCGCCCGACGGTGGCGTCGTTCAGGGCGAGGTCGACGAGGCACGGGACCAGGTGCTCCGTCCACCAGCGAGCGACGCCCGGCTGCCCGGTCACCGGTGTCATCGTGAGGGGTCCACGAGGACGATGCCGCGCGAGGCGGTCGTCCCCATGGCGCTCAGGGCCGCGCCGGCCTCCGCCAGGCCGATCGGCTCGCCGGGAGCCAGCAGGTCCCCGAGCACCAGCCGGCCGGCCACGACGTCCTCGAGCATCGGGGGGTAGTCGGCGGCAGCCATCCCGTGGCTGCCCAGCACGTCGAGCTCCCAGCCGATGACGCGGTCCATGGGCACGTCGACCGGCCCCGTCCCCGATGGCAGCAGACCCACCTGCACGTGCCGCCCGCGCCGGCCGAGGGACAGGATGCCGGTGCGGCAGGTCTCGGGGGACCCGAGCGCGTCGACACTGACCGCCGCCCCGCCAGCGGACCACTCGGTGACGACCGCAACGACGGCGTCCGCCCCGACCCGTGCGTCGACGACCTGCTCCGCCCCGAGGTAGAGGGCTCGTTCGAGCGACCCGGCCGACACGTCGACGGCACACACCCGCGCTCCACGACTGCGGGCGACCTCGACCGCCGCCAGTCCGACGCCGCCGCAGCCCAGGACGACGACGGTCTCGCCCGCGCCAACCGACGCCCGCCCGACCACCGCCCGGTAGGCCGTGGCGACGCGGCAGCCGAGCCCGGCTGCCGCCCCGACATCGAGCTCGTCCGGAAGCCCGACGAGGTTGGTGGCCGCGGCATGGACGACGACGAGCTCCGCGAACGACCCGGGGTCGGTGAAGCCCGGCTGACGCTGGTGGGGACAGACCTGTCCTGCGCCGGCGCGGCAGACGTCGCACCTGCCGCATGCCATGACGAACGGCGACGTCACCCGGCGGCCCACCCAGGCGCGGTCCACCCCCTCCCCGACGGACTCGACGACCCCCGCCAGCTCATGGCCCGGGACGTGGGGGAAGACGGCGATGTCCGGGTCGTGACCGAGCCACCCGTGCCAGTCACTGCGGCACAGGCCACTGGCGAGCACGCGCACGACGGCCCCGCCGGGCGGGGGAGCTGGTTCCGGGACCTCGACCACGTCGAGAGGGGCCCCGAAGGCGGCATACGTGAGGGCTCTCACGGCACCCAGCGTGCCACCGCCGACTCAGGGCCGCAGAGGCGGGGCGTCATGCCGCCCTGCGCCGACCAGCGGCCGACCGGGTCACGTTTTCGACACGACGTCGACAACCTCTGGACAGTGGGGAGCGTCCTGTGACGACAATGGACCGTGGCGGATGGGAGCGCTCCCATCGTCGGGGGCAGGGTCGAGGTCGACCCGCAACCGTCCCGTCCGCACGCGTCTGGCGCCCGTGCCGGTGCCGTCCGGGAACCCGGTGCCGGCACGGGAGCCAGACGGCCACCCACCATCGAGGACGTCGCCCGGGCGGCAGGTGTGGGTCGCGGGACGGCGTCACGGGTGCTCAACGGCTCCGTGCAGGTCTCGCCGGCCGCGCGGGCCGCGGTCCGCAGAGCCGTCGACGAGCTCGGCTACGTTCCCAACCGGGCGGCACGCTCACTCGTCACGCGACGGACCGACACCGTCGCACTCGTCGTCTCTGAGCCGGGCGACCGGCTCTTCGGGGACCCCTACTTCGCCGCGATACTCCGCGGCATCGGCGAGCGGCTCGCGGAGTCGCCGTACCAGCTGCTGCTGACGATGACCGCCACGTCGCGGGACCGTGAGCGCGTCGCGGCATACCTCACCGACCAGCACGCCGACGGCGTGCTGCTCCTGTCCCTGCACGCCCACGACGACCTCGCTGCCCGCCTCCAGACGCGCGGTGTGCCGACGGTGTGCGGCGGACGCCCCACGACGAGCCATCCCGCCTGCGTCGTCGACGTCGCCAACCGGGCCGGTGCACGCTCTGCGGTCGAGCACCTGCTGGAGCGCGGCCGCCGGCGCATCGCGCTGGTGGCGGGTCCGCAGGACATGTCCTCGGGCCCCGACCGCCTCTTGGGCGCTCAGGACGCCTGGGTCGACGCCGGCCTCCGCGTCGAGCACCTGCTCGTCGTGCCCGGCGACTACAGCGAGGCCAGCGGGGAGGTCGGGGTGCGAGAGCTCCTCTCCCGGGGCGAGCGTCCGGATGCCGTGTTCGCCGCCTCCGACCTCATGGCGGTGGGCGCCATGAGGGCCTTGCGCGCCGCCGGCCTCCGGGTGCCCGAGGACGTCGCCGTCGTCGGGTTCGACGACTCCCCGGTCTGCCGGCACACCGAGCCCCAGCTGACCACCGTGCGACAGCCGGTGGTCGAGATGGGGCGGGTGATGGCCGACCTCCTGCTCACGAGGATGGTCGGCGGCGAGGTGCCGCCCGAGACGGTGCTGCCGACCCAGCTCGTGGTGCGCGCGTCGAGCTGACCCACCGTTGCTGGAGCGGATGCGCGCTCACGCCGGCCCAGCAGGCGCTCGCGCCGCTGCCCGCACCCGAACCCGTCACGCGTCGGGATCGGCTGGGACGAGGACGCCGGCTCGGCAGAGGGTCCGCCGGAGATCGGCGTCGAGGATCTCTGCGCTGCTTTCGCCCGTGAGCACCGCGTCCACTGCGGCGCGGTCCCCGACGGGCACCGGAACCCGCCCGACCCGGGTGACCAGCGTGCACTGCCCGTCGCCGGGACCGGTGACCCAGGAGCAAGCGAGGTGCCGACGCGCGCGCCACGTCGTGTGCGGATCCTCGGCCGCCACGTGCTGGCGGAGCGTCGCGAGCGGCTCGGCACGTTGCGCTGCCCGAGCGCGGGCCGCGAGCATGCCGGCCAGCTCCTCGTCCGGGACGGCGTCGAGGGCCGTCTCGACCGCCGCCCGCACGTGTGCGCGGAGGGCTGTGGTCGTCGAGGGGTCCAGGGGGTCCACCCCGACGGGCAGCGACTCGCGGAGGGCGACGTCGTCGTCGAGCCGGTGGGCTGCAGCGGTGAGAAGGTCCTCGGCGAGGTGCCGCTGCGTCCACACGTGGACGCCGATCGTGAGGTGGATGCTCGTCCCGCCGAGCGCCGTGGCCGAGTGCAGCCAGCCCCGAGGGACGTAGAGGCAGTCACCCGGCGCCAGGACCTCGTCGACCTCTGGTGGCTCCTCTGCCGCTGCCCGCACGGCATCCCGCCGCTCGGTCCACGGCTGGTTCCGCAGTGGCCAGCGGTGGACCGGCGGGCGCACGCGCCAGTGCTTCTGGCCGGCGACCTGGAGGACGAACACGTCGTGGACGTCGTAGTGGTCGTCGAAGCCCCGGTTCTGGGGCGGGGTGACGTAGGCGTTGACCTGGACCGGGTGGCCGAGGTCCGCGGCGATCTCCTGCGCCGCCGAGACCACCGGCTGCCAGGTGCGGTGCAGGGCCTGCAGGACGATCGTCGCGCCGTCGGAGAAGAGGCGCAGGACCCTGTCCTCACTCACCTGGTCGCCGATGCCGGCGCCCACGCCACCACCGAGGGTGTACGTCGAGGGCTCCAGCGTGCGACCGTCCTTGGCCATCCGCAGGAACGGCGTGCGCAGTGCCCTGGACGACAGCAGCTCGTCGACGGAGGCTGGGCCGAACAGCTCAGGTGTGTCGGGCCGGTCGGCGGCGCGGGTCAGGAGAGGACGGCGACCCCAGTGGTCGGCCGCGAACCGCGCCACAGGTTCTGCGACGAGCGAGGCCAGGCCGTGGCCCCCGCCCTCGGGCGAGGGCGAGGAGCGCCCGTGGGACGAGGGGGCCGCTGGCGGCGCGTGGTGCTCCTCGGTCACCGGAGTGAGTCGGCCCCTCCGTCCGCGCCGCCGTCCTGCGCTCCCGGCGTGCCGTCCTCGCCGGCCCCGCTGTCCGCGAGGCCCTCGGGTCCGCCCCTCAGCCCTTCAGCGCCGCCGTCTGCTCCACCGTCGTGCTCGCCCGCAAGGCCTTCACCTGCTCCGGCGTCCGCCGGTCCCTCGGTGGCGTAACCGGCTGCGCCGCCTGCGCCACCATCGGCGCCGCCGTCGTGCTCGCCGGGCATCCCCGCGTCGCCGGCCCCGCTGTCGGCGGGGCCCTCAGCGTTACCGAGCTTGCCGTCACCGTCGGGCAGCGGCTCCATCGTGCTGTCGCTCATGGTCTGCACCTTCCTCTCGGCGCCACCGGTGCGGCGGCGCGCGCCCTCATTCCAGCAGCCGGACCGACCGGGCAGGGCTTTGCCGACGTGCGCCGGCTCCATCCGTCGAACGATCGCCCAGGGTCGGCACGCGCAGGACTGCTCGACGTGTGCATCGTCGGGGCGCACTGTCACGATGGGCCCATGGCCCTCGACGTCGAGCTCGCGGAGGTCCGGGAGTTCCTGGCAGAGCACGAACCGTTCGACTCCCTTCCCCCGGCGGTACTGGACCGGCTGACGTCGGTGATGACCGTCGAGTACTTCCGACGCGGCTCCCCGCTCGTCTCCCGGGGCCACGATGACCACCGGCTGTTCGTCCTGCGCTCTGGTGCCGCCGAGGTCCACGACGCCCAGGGCGACCTCGTCGACCGCGGTGGTGCCGGATGGTGCTTCGGGCCGATGACCGTCACGCGGGGCGGACCCGCGACGTTCGACGTCACGGCGATCGAGGACTGCCTCGCCCTGATCCTCGGCGAGGCGGACTTCCGCCTCCTGTGTGCCGAGCATCCGCAGGTCGACGCGTTCTTCGGCGCCCAGCGGACGAGGAGGTTGCGCGGCGCCGTGGACTCGCTCCAGCTCTCGTCGGACGGCAACCCGATCCTCAAGACTCGGGTCCGGGACCTCCTTCGCCGCCGGCCAGTGGCTGTCGACCGGACCACGTCCGCGGCGGAGGCGGCACGGGTCATGTCGGACAACGGCGTCTCCTCGCTCCTCGTCCTGGACGGCGAGCGGCTGTCGGGCATCCTCACCGACCGGGACCTGCGCACCCGGGTGCTCGCCGCCGGGGTCGACCCGGGTGTGCAGGTGTCCGAGGTCATGAGCGCGGACCCCGTGACGGGTGACGTCGACTCGCTCGCCTTCGAGGTACTCCTGCGGATGGTGGGGCGGCACATCCACCACCTGCCGATCGTCGACGGACGGCAGCGCCCCCTGGGTCTCGTGACGACGACCGACCTCCTCCGGGTCGAGCAGGCGAACCCCGTCTACCTCGCCGGAGACATCGCCAAGCAGGTCGACGCCGTGGGCGTGGCACGGATGTCGAGTCGACTGCCCCGGGTCGTGCAGGCGCTCGTCGAGCAGGACGCGTCCGCGGACGACATCGGCCGGGTCGTCACGGCGGTCGGGGATGCCGTGGAGCGCCGGCTCCTCACTCTCGCCGAAGCCGATCTCGGGCCAGCACCCGTGCCCTACTGCTGGGTCACCCTCGGCTCGCGAGCCCGGCACGAGCAGGCACTCGCGGCGGACCAGGACACCGCGGTCATCATCGACGACCGCGTCCGCCCCGACCAGCTGGCCTGGTTCGAGGCTCTCGCCCGACGGGTCACCGACGACCTCGTCACCTGCGGCTACCCGCGGTGCCCGGGGGACGTCATGGCGACGAACCCCCGCTGGCGTCAGCCACTCACGCAGTGGTGGCGGCAGTTCTCGTCCTGGTTGTTCGAGCCGGTCCCGGACGCGATCCTGGGGGCCAGCATCTTCTTCGACATGCGCCCGATCCACGGTGAGGTGGCGCTCCACGCCGACCTCCAGCGGCACGTGCTGACGGCGTTGCCGGGGTCACTCCGGTTCCTGGCCCAGCTGACGAAGCACGCGATAAGCAACGAGCCGCCGTTGGGATTCTTCCGGGGGCTGGTCCTCGAGAAGACCGGTGACCACAAGGACACGCTCGACATCAAACGGGGTGGCGTCCGTGCCGTCGTCGAGCTGGCTCGGGTCCATGCCCTCTCGGTCGGCAGCCCGGCGGTGAACACCCAGACCCGGATCGAGGCCGTTCGAGAAGCCGGGGTCCTCACCCGGGAGACGGCGCACGACCTGCGGGACGCGTTCGAGTTCATCTCCTACGTCCGGCTGCGGCACCAGGCCGGCCAGGTGCGGCGGGGGGAACCGACGGACAACTTCGTCGCCCCGGAGGAGCTCTCGGGCTTCGACAAGCGGCACCTGCGCGACGCCTTCGCCATCGTGCGCGGTGCCCAAGGGGTGCTGACACACCGTTTCCCGATGCACTACATCTCGTGAACCTGTTCCGCCGCACCGCCGACGACCGCCGGGTGCGCGCTCTCCGAACGGTCGGTCCGGGGCCGTTGCGCGACTACCTGGAGGTGCCGCTGCCGGACCCCGCCACCCCGGTGGACGACCTCGCCCTCCTGGCCGTGGACATCGAGACCACCGGCCTCGACCCGCGAACGGACCGGCTGCTGTCGATCGGCTGGATACCCGTCGACGGACGAGCCATCATCCTCGCGGGCGGACGTCGGGTCGTGGTTCGCGCCGGTGGGGAGGTGGGCCGCAGTGCCACCGTCCACGGTCTCACCGACGACGTCCTCGCCTCGGGGATGCCCCTCGAGGAGGCGGTCGGGGAGCTCCTGCAGGACCTCGCCGGCCGCGTTCTGCTCGCCCACTTCGCCGACATCGAGACGGGCTTCCTCTCGTGCGCGTGCCAGCGCATCTGGGGCGGCGAGATGCCGTGCAGCGTGGTCGACACCATGGTGCTCGAGCGTCGGGCGGTGGACGAGCGCCCGCACCGGCACGCGTGGGGTGGTGCGGCCGAGCCGGGGGCACTGCGGTTGGGCGCTGCGCGCGCGCGGCGGGGCCTCCCGGTGTACCGGGCGCACGAGGCCCTCACCGACGCCCTCGCCTGCGCCGAGCTCTACCTCGCGCAGTGTGCGGAGCTGGCCGCCCGGCGCGTCGGCGCGACGGTGACGCTCCGTCAGGTGACGTGAGGGGCAGGGTCCGGGGAGCCGGGTCCAGGTGGCGAGCTCAGAAGACGCGGGGCGCGGTCGCCTGCGTGATGAGGTACAGCTCGTGCGACTGACGCGCCAAGTCACGATCGGAGTGCTCGGTCCAGCCGCGGCCGTGGTGGCGACTGGTCAGCAGGGAGGAAGCAAGGGCTCGGGCCTTCTGGAGGGAGGTGGCTGCGGTGTTCATATCCCTATCCTCACCCTGACCGACACTTCAGCACAACGTCATTTTGCTAAGGCGTCGTTAAGTCACGCTGTACGATATTCCCGTGCTCGATGTGCACCGTGTCCGCATCTTCCGCTCGGTCGTCGCCAGCGGGTCGGTCCAGGCTGCGGCCGACAACCTGGGGCTGACGTCCTCGGCCGTGAGCCAGCACCTGTCGGCACTCCAGCGGGAGACCGGGCTCACCCTCTTCCATCGGGTGGGTCGTGGCATCGTGCCCACCGAGGCGGCCTACGTCCTCGAGCGGCACAGCGACGAGCTCATGAGCCAGTGGAGCCGGGTCGACCAGCTCGTGGCGGACCTGCGGGAAGGCCGTTCGGGCCGGCTCTCCATCGGGTACTTCGCCTCCGCCGGCGCGGCGTGGATGCCGTCGCTCGTCAAGCGACTGCGCAAGGAGTTCCCGGACCTCGTCCTCGAGCTCGTTCTCAACGAGGTCGACGGCCGCGGGCCGAGGCCGGACATCGACCTCGTCATCGATGCGCCGGACAACCCGGTCCCCAGCGGCTACCGGCGGGTCGACCTCATCGAGGACGAGTTCGTCGCCGTCGTCCCCCGCGGCCACCCACTTCAGGACCAAGCCACGGTCGCGTTGTCGGAGCTGCGGGGGGAGACCTGGGTGAGCAACGACTATGCCCGCAGCGTCGGGCACCGGCTCGTGGTCGCGGCGTGCAACGCCGCCGGGTTCCGCCCCCGGTTCACCGTCCAGGCCCAGGATTACCACACCGCCATCGGCTTCGTCGGTGCGGGAATCGGGATCTCCGTGCTGCCCCGGCTGGCGGCTCTCAGCCTGCCCGCCGGTGTCGTGCGCCTGGACCTCGCCCCGCCGGTGCCCGTGCGGCACCTCGCCGCGCTGGTCCGCGACCTCGGCGCCCCCAGCCCGGCGGCCGAGCGCGCCGTCTCGCTCCTCACCGACCTCATCGGAGACCCCAGCGCCCATCCCCGGCGCTCCTCGCCGGGCTAGCGTTCTTCGGCCCTGCACCGGGGACAGGATGCCTGTCCGGGCGTACCCCTGGATGAATCCCGACCCCGGGACAGCGGCCTGTGGGACCCTGTGCGTCATGGCGGCAGGTAACGGGTCGGGGTCGCGCGAGGAGGCGCTCCTCCAGCGCATCCGGGAGTCCGTCCTCGGCGAGGACCACGTCATGGAGACGCCGTACGGCCGGCGAAGGGTCACCTATGCCGACTACACGGCATCCGGCCGCGCCCTCTCCTTCGTCGAGGACTTCATCCGCGACGAGGTGCTCCCGAGCTACGCGAACACGCACACCGAGTCCAGCGGCACGGGGCTCCAGACCACTCGCCTTCGGGAGGACGCGCGGAGGATCATCCACGAGTCGGTCCACGGCGACGAGGACTCCGTCGTCATCTTCGCCGGCGCGGGGTGCACGGGCGCCATCGACCGGCTCATCGGTGTCCTCGGGCTGCGGATCCCCTCGGCGCTCGAGGACAGGTGGCACCTCTCGACGCACATCCCGGCGGACCAGCGACCGGTCGTGTTCATCGGACCCTACGAGCACCACTCGAACGAGATCCCCTGGCGCGAGTCGCTCGCTGACGTCGTGACCATCCGCCAGGACGCCGACGGCGGTGCCTGCCAGAGCGACCTGCGGGAGCGCCTCGAGGAGTTCGCGGACCGGCCCCTGAAGATCGGCTCGTTCAGCGCCGCGTCCAACGTCACCGGCATCGTCTCGGACACCTATGGGATGTCGGTGCTCCTCCACGAGTACGGGGCGCTCGCCTTCTGGGACTTCGCCGCTGCCGCGCCCTACGTCGACATCGAGATGACCGCACCGCCCGGCGGCGACCCCGCGGCGTACAAGGACGCGATCTTCCTCTCACCGCACAAGTTCATCGGTGGGCCGTCCACCCCGGGCGTCCTCGTGGCGCGGCGCCAGCTCTTCACGAACCGCGTGCCCGTGGTTCCCGGGGGCGGAACGGTGGCCTACGTCAACCCCGAGGAGCACGCCTACCTCAGCGACCCGGAGCACCGGGAGGAGGGCGGAACGCCGGCGATCATCGACTCCATCCGGGCCGGGCTGGTCTTCCAGCTCAAGGAGGCCGTGGGCGTGGAGACCATCCGCGCCCGTGAGGAGCACTTCCTCGCCCGGGCCGTGGAGTCGTGGCGGCGCGAGCCCTCCATCGAGATCCTCGGCAACCTCGACGCGCCGCGGCTCTCCATCGTGTCCTTCGTCGTGCGGGGTACCTCGGGCCACTACCTGCACCACAACTACGTCGTCGCGGTGCTCAACGACCTCTTCGGGATCCAGGCTCGCGGCGGCTGCTCGTGCGCCGGGCCCTACGGCCACCGGCTGCTCGGCATCGACCTCGAGCGCTCCCACGAGTTCGAGCGCGAGATCACCGGCGGTTGCGAGGGGATCAAGCCGGGCTGGGTGCGGGTCAACTTCAACTACTTCCTCTCCGACACCGTCGCCGACTACGTCGTCGAGGCCGTCCGGTCTGTGGCACGCGACGGCTGGCGGCTGCTCGGCGACTACCGCTTCGACCCGGTCACCGGTCGCTGGCGCCACCGCGCGGGCGTGGTCGAGCCACCGATCCGGTTGGCGGACATCCGGTATGCCGACGACGGAACCGTCGTCGTGCCTCGCGCGGACATGTGCGGTGGCGAGGAGCTGCTCGCCGAGCACCTGCGCGACGGCGCAGCCATCCTCGCGGCCGCGACGCCGCCGGACCTCGACGGGCACGGCCCCCGGGTGTCAGAGCAGTTCGAGGCGCTCCGGTGGTTCGACCTCCCGGCGAGCGCGCTGACGCACGCCTGACCGGCTGCTCGCGCGGCCAGCGCGAGTCGGCCGACCCGCCGAGCCATCAGCCGAAGGGCGGGTGGAGGACCGCCGTGGAGATGACGGCGTCCGTCGTGATCGGCCCGTGGACGTGGGGAAAGCGGTCTCCCGTACCGGAGCCGCCCACCTCCCACCGCAGTGGTGAGGTGAGGCGTCCCGGGTCGATGGAGAGGAGAACGAGCTCACGCGGGTACGTGGAGTAGTAGCGCCGGAGCACGTCGGCCACCTGCTCCGGTGCCGCGCAGTGGACGAAACCCTCCTCCTCCAGGCTGCGGCCCAGGGTGGAGCGCCGGTACTCGCCGCTCACGCGGGCCGCCGCCCAGTGCTCGACCTCCGCGAGGTGGTGGATGAGACCCGTCCCACTCACCGGAGCGACCTGCCGCTCCGCTCGGCCACGGCTGCGCTGCCCTCACGTGTGGTGCTCATGCCTGCATCGTGCCGTGTGCGTACATTTCCCGGTATGCCGCGCTCCTCCTCCCGCGTCCGTCCCGTCCAGCGAGGGGACGTTCCGGAGGTGCTGGCACTCATCCGCGAGCTCGCCGACTACGAGCAGGCGCTGCACGATGTGGAGGCGACCGAGGACCAGCTGGCCGACGCCCTCTTTCCCGCGGGCGGCGCGCCGGCGCTCTTCGGCCACGTGGCGGAGGTCGAGGGTGAGGTCGCGGGCGTGGCGGTGTGGTTCGTGTCCTTCTCGACCTGGACCGGCACCCACGGCATCTGGCTCGAGGACCTGTTCGTCCGTCCGGCGCACCGGGGGCTCGGGCTGGGGCAGGAGCTGCTGCGGACCTTGGCCGGCGTCTGCGTGGAGCGTGGCTACTCCCGCCTCGAGTGGTTGGTCCTGGACTGGAACGCGCCGAGCATCGCCTTCTACGAGTCCATCGGTGCCGTGGTTCAGGACGACTGGACCCGCTACCGGCTGGACGGCCCCGCGCTGCACACCGTCGCGGCGAAGCCGGCCGACTGAGCCGCGCCACCACATCCATCCGGCGAGGCTTCCCCGCGGTCGGGGCGCCGGCTACTCGTCTCCGCGCAGGGTGAAGGACCGCAGCCGGTCGCCGGTGAACCACAGTGAGCCGACGCTGACGAGGGCGGCCGCGACGACGGCATACGTCACGCCCGTGCCGACGACCGGCACCAGTGGGCTGATCTCCCCGGCGACCTCACGCCCCCACCCTCCGATGGCCGCCCACCGGACACCCGCGAACGCGGTGCCGAGCACGCCCTCCCAGATGAGGACGAAGAGCAGCCCGATGACCACGGCATGCCGCGTGACGGCTGCCAGCCCGAGGAAGAGTGCCGTGTATGCCGTGCCGGCCACCGCTGCGCCCAGGCCCCAGGCGAGTGCCTGGCGTGGCTGCGACGCGTCGAGGACGAGGCCCACGACGACGAGCGGCAGGGCCCCGAGCACCATCGTGGCCGCCCAGGCGACGGCGTACTTGCTGCGGGCGATGACGTGACGGCTCACCGGCTTCGAGAGCAGGTAGACGATCGACCCGTCGTCGACCTCGGGGCCGAGGACCGCGGTCGCGGCGAGCAGTGCGACGAGGGGGAGGGCGAGGGTGAAGCCGAGGTTGGCGACGGACTCGTAACCGATCTCGTCGTCGGTGAGGATGCTCACCACGACGGCCAGCACGACGAGCACTGCGGGGATCAGCACGAGGACCACGCCGCGACGGCGGCCGAGGAGTGCCTGGGCGGAGAGGCGGAGGATGGTGGTGTTCATCGGGTCACCCACCCACGAGGTAGGCGAAGACGCTCTCGAGCGACTCGTCCGTCGGCGTCAGCTCGAGGATCCGGATGCGGTGCCCACGCGCGACCACGGGAAGACGGACTGCGAAGGAGCCGAAGTCGGACACCGAGACCTCGACACCGCCGCCCCTGCGCAACGAGACCGCGACGACGGACGGCTCCGCGATCAACGCACCCGCGAGCCCTCGGTCGTCGTCGCAGACCACGACGTACTGCACCGGCCGGTCGGTCATCAACCGGCGGATCTGGCCGAAGTCACCCGAGGCGGCGTGCCGGCCGGAGACGACGACCTCGATCTGGCGGGCGACCTGCTCCACCTCCTCGAGGATGTGCGAGCTGAAGAGCACGGTCCGTCCCTCGACGCCCATCTGCCGCAGCAGAGTCATCAGGTGCAGCCGCTGGCGGGGGTCCACGCCGTTGAACGGCTCGTCGAGCAGGAGCACCGCTGGGTCGTGGACGAGCGCCGAGGCCAGCTTGACCCGCTGCCGCATGCCCTTGGAGTAGGTGCCGATGCGGCGCTCCGCCGGCTCGACCATCTCCACCGTCGCGAGTGCGCGTTCGGTCGCGGCGCCCGGCTCCACCAGCCCGTGCAGCTCGGCGTTGGCGCGCACGAACTGACGCCCCGTGAGGTAGCCGAAGCTCAGCTCCCGCTCCGGGACGAGACCGATGGTGCGGTAGACATCGGTATGGCGCCAGACCTGCTCGGCGTCGAGGGTGACGGTGCCCGCCGATGGGGCGAGGAAGCCTGCCATGAGCGCGATGAGAGTCGTCTTGCCGGCCCCGTTCGGACCCAGCAGACCGGTGACCCCGGGACGCACCGACATCGAGATGCCGTTGACGGCGACCACGTTGCCGTACCACCGGGAGGCGTTGTCGAGGGTGAGGACGCTCATGCCGTGGCCACCCTCCGGTATCGCCAGACCAGTCCGCCCAGGCATGCCGCCGACAGGGCGAGGAAGACGACGAGGTAGGTGACCTCCATGGCCGTGCTCGTGGGCGGCGTGGCGGTCTCGACGTCGGTCCACGACGCCATGAGCCCGCGGTAGAGCGAGTAGGGGGAGAACAGCCCGGCCACCTCTCCCACCTGCGGCTGACCCTCCTCCCGGGCGATCTCCTGGATCGCCGTCACGATCCCGTTCCCGATGAGCAGGAGCGCGATGGTGGCGGCGACCGCGAACCCGCGGCGGGTCGACCAGCTGGCGATGAGGCCCGCGACCCCGGTGAGCGACAGCGCGAGCAACGCGGCGAGACCGATCGCCACCGCGGCATCAGCGGTCTGGTCGGAGACGTCCATCTCCCCCAACAGCGCCACCGTGTAGAGGACGAGGACCGGGAGAACCAGGAAGAGCAGCGTCGCCCCGAGGAGGGAGGACCAGCGGGCCAGGGCGTAGGTGTCCGACCGCAGCGGGCGCGCCAGGTAGAGCGAGATGGTGCCGTGCCGGAGGTCGCGCGAGAAGAGCACCGGCGCCTGCGAGGCGACGAAGATGCCGAGGAGCACCTGCGTCGTGGAGGCGTACTCCGCGTACGCGATCGGCAGCTCGTCCAACCCGACGAGCACCATCACCCCGCCCACGATGAAGGCAGGGAGCAGGTTGAGCCCGAGGAGCAGGAAGGGGAGGACCTTCGACCTTCCCGAACGGCCCAGGCCGAAGGTGTTGCGGAAGCCGGTGCCGACGAGGGCGCGCGCGATGGGTCCGGACCCCAGTCGTGGACCGGTGTAGGGCCGGTACCCCAGGTCGTGGATGACACTGCGGCCCGCCGGCGTGGCAACGGACGGGTCAGCCATCTGAGGTCTCCTCGGCGTCGGCGAAGACGTCCTCGATGCGGCGGTGGTCGGCGTGGAGGCGCACGAGGCCGACGCCCAGATCGGTGGCCGTGTCCCGGATGAGGTCGTGGAGGTCCGGGCTACCGGCCGCGTCGACCGTGAGCACGGAGCCGCGCGGGATCGTCATCACCCCGACGCCGGTGAGGGCGTCGGCCATCCGCTGCTGTGCGTCCTGACCGATCACCTCGACGATGAGGACACCGGTCGCATCGAGGAAGTCGTCGGTCCGCGAGGCCCGCAACAGCCGGCCACCATCGAGGACCACGACGTGGTCGCTGACCCTCTCGAGCTCGCCGAGCAGGTGCGAGGTGACGATCACCGCGATCCCGAAGTCACGCCCGATCCGCTGGACCAGGCCCAACATCTCGTCGCGGGCGGCAGGGTCCAGCCCGTTCGTGGGCTCGTCGAGGAGGACGAGGCTCGGGTCGTGGGCCAGGGCCTGGGCGAGCTTCGCCTTCTGTTTCATCCCCGTGGAGTAGCCACCCATCGGGCGGTAGCGCTCCTCCGCGAGGCCCACGTGGCGCAGCACCTCGGCAGCCCGCTCGCGGGCTGCCACCCGTGGCAGCCCCGACATCGTGGCGAGGTGCACGACGAAGTCGCTGGCGCTGACGTCGGGCGGCAGGCAGTCGTGCTCGGGCAGGTACCCGACCGCCGCACGGATCGCGGCGCCGTCGGAGCCGATGTCGTGCCCCAGCACCTCTGCCCGCCCGCCGGTCGCCGGAACGAGACCGAGGAGGATCTTGATCAGGGTCGACTTGCCGGCTCCGTTCGCGCCCACGAGCCCGGTGATGCCGGGACCGATGTCGAGGGTCAGCGAGTCGAGGGCGAGCACCGGACCGTAGTCCTTGGTGAGCCGTTCGGTGTGCACGACGGGAACCACGCGGGCCAATCTAGGGCCCAGGCACCCCCACGCCACCGGCGTGGTCGGAACGTCAGGGGCCGCTCAGGGTCACCCCTGACGCCGGGACCGGGGTTCTCACCAGGGCGGCCCACGACGGGTGGCTAGGAGGGCTCAGAGGGTCGCGAGGACGAAGGAGAGCACGAATCCGGCTGCGGTGCTGAGCGCCACGGTCGGCCCGCCGTTCTCGTAGGCCTCGGGCATCAGGGTGTCGGCCAGGGAGGCGAGCACGGCACCGGCCGCGAACGCCAGGGGCATGGACAAGGTCTCCGGCTCCGCGCTGGACAGCGGTCCCGCTCCCACGACGACCGCAGCGGTGAGCAGGATCGCGCAGACCGTCCACGTGCCGACGACGAAGCGGTGCGACCGCCCCTGCGCCCTCATCGACGCGCTGCCGACGAGGGACTCGGGAAAGTTGGAGACGAAGATCGCGGCGAGCAGCGCCAGGCCTCCGGTTCCCTCGCCCAACGACACGCCGAGCGCGAGGTTCTCGGGAACGCCGTCGAGGGTGACCGCAGCCAGCAGGGCGAGCCCGGCCGCGCCCTTCACCGACGCCGATGACGCCGGCTTCTCCGCAGCGGCCGCGTCGGTGTCGAGCTTCTCGCTGCCGTGGTCCTGCGGACGGTGGCCCTCGGCGACCCGGTCGAGCTGTTGGCTCAGCAGCGTGAAGACCACAGCGCCCGCGAGCAGCCCGAGCCCGGCTCGCCAGATCCCACCCTGTTCGTACGAGTCCTCGAACAGCTCAAAGGCGAGAGCCGTGATGAGCGCTCCGGAGGCGAAGGCGAGCATCGCCGCAAGCACACGCTTCGGGACCTGCACCCAGCCGCCGACGAGCGCCCCCAGCACCAGCGCACTGGAGCCGATCGCACCGAACAGCAAGGCCTCGCCCATGGCACCGCACTACCCCGGACCACCGCACGGCAACCGGTGCCGACCACGGCGACCCGCGCGGAGGTGACCGGTGATCCGACCCCACCGCCGACCTCTAGGATCGTCGTGCTCGCGTGACGCCTGGAGAAATGACGGTTTTCGGTGATCGAGACAGCCTCGGCGGCCTCCCCGGCCGCCGCGCCCTCGCTGAAGGCACGCGCCCTCGCGTTCTACCTCCCGCAGTACTTCCCGATCGAGGAGAACGACCAGTGGTGGGGCCCGGGGTTCACCGAGTGGACCAACGCCGCCCGGGCACGCCGCCTCTTCCCGGGGCACCTGCAGCCGACCCTCCCGGGGGACCTCGGCTTCTACGACCTCCGCGTGCCCGAGACCCGGCAGGCCCAGGCCGACCTCGCACGTTCCTACGGGGTCGAGGCGTTCGTCTAC
>CALCXF010000068.1 GCA_937907685.1 uncultured Nostocoides sp. | reverse complement strand
TCGGCGTCAACACGTTCCGCAAGCCGGATGCCGGTGAGCCGCCGAGGGAGGTCGCCCTCGCGCGAGCCTCGGAGGCGGAGAAGGAGAGCCAGCTGGCGCGGGTGACGAGCTTCCGCGAGGAGCACCGGGACGAGGCGGAGGCGGCACTGGCGCGGCTCAAGGCCGCGGCGACGTCGGGCGAGAACGTCTTCGCCGTGCTCATGGATGCCGCGCGGGTGTGCTCGCTGCAGCAGGTGACGGAGGCGTTCTTCGAGGTCGGCGGGCAGTACCGCCGCAACGTCTGAGAGCCGGCCGGTCGCCACGGTCGCCCCCGAAGGGCGAGGAAGGCAGGGCGGGCTGTCGTTAGCGTGGGCCCGGCAGCGTCGCGCTGCGCTCCCGAGGAGGCAGATGTGGTGACCGACCCGCCCGGCCCCGCGCCGGCGACCGCGGCCGCTGTGCCCGCGGGACCGCCACCCATGGACCCGGTGGCGGTGATCCGGTCCAGGGCGTACCTGTCGGCCCTCGTGGTGGCCGCCCTCCTCGGCGCTCCGATCTCCGCAGTGGCCTACGGCTTCCTCGTCCTCGTGACGAAGCTGCAGCAGTGGCTGTTCACCGACCTGCCGGGCGACCTGTTCTCAGGGGCCGCGCCCGCCTGGTGGCCCGTGCCCTGGGTGGCGCTGGCCGGCCTGCTCACCGCCCTGACCATCCGCCACCTGCCGGGCACCGGGGGCCATTCGCCCGCGTTGGGCTTCGCCATGGGCGGTGCTGCGCCGCGTGACCGGGACCTGCCCGGTGTCGCTCTCGCCGCGCTCGCGACCCTGAGCCTGGGCGCCGTGCTCGGCCCGGAGGCACCGCTCATCGCCATCGGCGGGGGACTCGCGGCGCTGACCGTTCGGTTGGCGAAGAAGGACGCGCCCCCGATGGCCGTGACGATCATGGCCTCCGCCGGCAGCTTCGCGGCGATCAGCACGTTGTTCGGTTCGCCGCTGCTCGGAGCGTTCCTCATCATGGAGGCCGCGGGAATCGCCGGCGCCACCCTCACCCTCGTGGCCCTCCCCGGGCTCCTTGCGTCCGGGATCGGTGCCCTCGTGTTCATCGGACTGGACAGCTGGACCGGTCTGGGCACGTTCTCCCTCGCTCTCACCGCCGTGCCGCCCGACGTGGCACCCACCATCGCCACCCTCCTGTGGGCGCTGCCGATGGGTGCCGCCGGCGCGCTCATCGGATGGGCGATCCGCTGGGCCGGGCTCTCGTTGCGCCCGCTCGTCCACGCCAACCGGGTCGTCGTGACCACGGCGCTCGGACTCCTCATCGGGCTGACCGCCACGCTGTACCAGGTCGTCACCGGGAACAGCTTCACCCACGTGCTGTTCTCCGGGCAGGACGCCCTCCCGGCGCTCGTCGCCGATGCCGCGGACTACTCCGTGGGGGTGCTCGTCCTGCTCGGTGTCTGCAAGGCAGCCGCATTCGCCATGTCCCTCAGCGCCTTCCGCGGGGGACCCGTCTTCCCGGCGATGTTCATCGGGGCCGTGCTCGGGATGGTGGTCAGCGGCCTGCCCGGAATGGACCTCGCGCCCGCGATCGGGATGGGGATCGGCGCCTTGAGCTGCGCCATGCTCAAGCTGCCCCTGACCTCGACGCTCTTGGCGACTCTCCTGCTCGGCAGCGACGGCCTGTCGGTGACGCCACAGGTCGTCGTCGCCGTGGCGGTGGCCTTCGTCGTCATCTCCATGCTGCCAGAGCCGGGTCCGAGATCCGCGCACGTGGCGGGGGCCGACGGAGCCCCTGCCCGGCCGGCTCCGGTCACCCCGAGGGGGTGAGCCGCCGCCGCGGCCCAGCCCGGATAGTGGGTGGCTCACGGCACCGATGCCGTGCCCCGTGGAGAGGAGAAGGCGAATGTCCGTGCGGCCCGTGCGGCTGAACGCGGTCATCGCGTGGCTGTTCATCGTCGGGTCCGCGTGCTTCGTCCTCGGGTCCGTCCCGGCCTACCTCGAGGCCGTTGGCGGCACGGTCGACGGCGTGACGTACTTCGTGGGGTCGCTGTTCTTCACGAGCGCCTCGTTCTGCCAGCTCGTGCAGGCCCAGAGCCCGGGCACGACGGGAGTGGATGCATCCGGGCAGAACCGTCCGGCACCCCTCCGGCTCATCGGCTGGGAGCCCGACGATCGCGGCTGGCTCGCCGCCGCGACGCAGTTCCCGGGGACGCTCTTCTTCAACGTCAGCACCATGGCGGCACTGACCCACAACGCGAACGCGGCGGAGTCGGACCGGTACGTCTGGCGGCCCGACCTGCTCGGATCCGTGCTGTTCCTCGTGGCGAGCGCATTCGGCATCCTCGCGGTGTCGGGTCGCTTCCTCGTCGTCGAGCGGCGCTCGGTGGCGTGGTGGGTGGCCTGGGTCAACATGCTCGGGTCCGTCCTGTTCATGGCCTCGGCCCTCGCGAGCTATGTCCTGCCGAGCACCGACGAGCTCGTGAGCACCCGGCTGTCCGTCGCCGGCACGCTGCTCGGTGCCGTCTGCTTCCTCGTCGGCGCCGCCCTGATGTTCCCGGCCTGGCGCCAGGGGCTCATCCCGTCCTCCGACCCCGTCCCGAGGAGAACCGCATGACCACGTCACCCCCGTCCGACGCCGACGCCGACGCCGTGCTGTTCGGCAACCGCTTCGCGACCCGCGAGGTGCCGAGCCACACGTTCCCCGATGCCGGGATGACGGCCGTCGATGCCATGCGGCTCGTCGCGGAGGACCTCGCGCTCGAGGGCGACCCGGCCCGGAACCTCGCGACGTTCGTCACGACGTGGATGGAGCCCGAGGCGCAACGGATCATCGCCGACAACCTCCACCGCAACTTCATCGACCACGCGGAGTACCCGCGGACCGCCGAGATCGAGCAGCGCTGCATCCGGATGATCGCCGACCTCTTCCACGCCCCAGGAGAGACCACCGGTGCGCGCACCCAGGGATCGTCCGAGGCGATCATGCTCGGCGCCCTGTCCCTGAAGTGGAACTGGCGCACGAGGCGCCAGGCAGCCGGGAAGCCGACGACCAGCCCCAACCTCGTGTTCGGCGGCGACGTGCACGTGGTGTGGGAGAAGTTCTGCCGGTACTTCGACGTGGAGCCACGAATCGTCCCGCTCGGACCCGGGAAGTACACGATCGGCCCGGAGGACGTCCGCCCCCACGTCGACGAGAACACCATCGGCGTCGCGGCAGTCCTCGGGACGACCTTCACAGGGCACAAGGACGACATCGTCGGCATCAACGACCTGCTCGTCCAGATCCGGCAGGAGAGGGGGCTGGACGTGCCCCTCCACGTGGACGCGGCGAGCGGAGGCTTCGTCTGGCCCTTCCTCTACCCCGACTCCGCATGGGACTTCCGTCTCGAGCAGGTGCGGTCGATCAACGTGTCCGGGCACAAGTTCGGGCTGGTCTATCCGGGCATCGGCTGGCTGATCTTCCGGGAGACGTCCGACCTGGCTCACGACCTGGTGTTCGAGGAGAACTACCTCGGCAAGACCGACGCCACGTTCACGCTGAACTTCTCCACGGGGTCGGCGATGGTGCTGGCCCAGTACTACAACCTCGTCCGGTACGGCCGGCCCGGCTACACCTACATCATGCGCAACATGCAGGAGAACGCCCGAGTGCTGGCGGACAAGCTCGAGGCGATGGGCCGGTTCGAGGTCATCGGGCGGGACGAGGAACAGCTTCCCCTCGTGGCCTTCCGGCTCGCCGCGGACGAGGGCTACGACGAGTTCGACATCGCCTGGCAGCTCTCCGCGGAGCGTGGCTGGATGGTCCCGGCATACACACTGCCCCCTGACGCGCAGGACGTG
This sequence comes from uncultured Nostocoides sp., assembly GCA_937907685.1. Classification (GTDB taxonomy): domain Bacteria; phylum Actinomycetota; class Actinomycetes; order Actinomycetales; family Dermatophilaceae; genus Fodinibacter. Next base: position 8,683 of record CALCXF010000068.1, on the reverse strand, counting down.
ACGATCATGCGGGCCCTCGTGAAGGAGACGCTCAGCCGGGAACATGTCGAGACGCTCGCCCGCGACATCGAGGAGGCGTGCGCGACGCTCGCGCGCAAGGGTGGAGCGCACGACTCAGAACGTCGCAAGATCGTCGTCGGACCGGGCCACTGAGGGACATCGTGTTCATCCGCGGAGGGTGAGGTCCGGGCGCCTGACGACTGGCACCGTTCCGGTCACGTCCACGAGAGGAAGACCACCATGGGATGCCTGTTCGCGATCTTCGCCGGAGTCTTTCCGCGACTGGGACTGCTCATCGTCTGGATCGCCCGACCGAAGCTCGTGGACGCGGCCTTCGACTCCTGGATCTGGCCGTTGCTGGGCCTCGTCTTCCTCCCGTTCGCGACCCTCATCTACGTCATCCTCTGGCAGACCGGAGGACTGAGCGGATGGGACTGGTTCTGGGTCGGCCTGGCCGCCCTGCTCGACATCGGGCACTGGGGCGCCAGTGTCGGGCAGCAGCGCTCCCGGGGCAGAACCACCACAGTCCCCGCGTAGCGGAGGCGCCCCGGGACACCCGGTCGGCGTCGTCCGCCACCCGGACGGAGGCCTGCGAGGTCAGTGGCAGGATGACGGCCATGCAGCTGCCGAACACCACCGCCGTCGTCACCGGCGGAGCATCGGGCCTGGGGGCCGCCACGGCGGCGGCGCTCGCGTCCGCCGGGGCCCGGGTGCTCGCCCTCGACCTGCCCGAGGCGTGCGCCGGCGGCCCCACGATCGACGGAGTGTCGTACGTCCCGACCGACGTGACCTCCGAGGACCAGGTGCGTGCCGCGGTCGGGCAGGCGTCCGACGACCCCCGGCGGCCCCTGCGCACCGTCGTCAACTGCGCCGGGATCGGCCCGTCGGCCCGCGTCCTGGGGCGCAAGGGCGTCCACGACCTCGCCCTGTTCCGCACGGTCGTCGAGGTCAACCTCGTCGGGTCGTTCACCGTCCTGGCCATCGCGGCAGAGGTCATCGCCGCCACCGAGCCGGACCCCCAGGGCCAGCGTGGCGTCGTGGTGAACACCGCGAGCATCGCGGCCTTCGACGGCCAGGTGGGTCAGGCGGCCTACAGCGCCTCCAAGGGCGGCATCGTGGGGCTCACGCTCCCGGCCGCGCGGGACCTCGCCCAGCACGGCATCCGCGTGATGACGATCGCGCCTGGAATCGTGGAGACCCCGATGCTCGCGACGGTCTCCGAGGAGGTCCGTGCGGGTCTCGCCGCCGGGGTGCCGTTCCCACGACGGCTGGCCCGGCCGGAGGAGTACGCCCAGCTCGTGCTGGCCGTTCTCGACCACGACTACCTCAACGGGGAGACGATACGGATGGACGGGGCGCTGCGGATGGCGCCCCGCTGACACCGGAGCCCGAACGCTGATGTCGCGGACGCTTCCCGACGACCTGGGGCACCTCGTCGAGCTGCCCGACACTGTCGGACGGGTCGTCTCCCTCGTGCCGTCCCTCTCCGAGGCGCTCGCCGCCTCCTGCCCGGAGCGGCTCGTCGGCGTGACCGACTGGTGCACCCACCCTCGCGACCTCGACGCCCGCGGCGTGGCCCGGGTGCGTGGGACCAAGAACCCCGACCTCACCGCGGTGGCCGCTCTGCACCCGGACCTCGTCATCGCGAACAAGGAGGAGAACCGCGAGCTGGACGTCCGGCGGCTGCGAGAGCGCGGCATCCGCGTCTGGGTCACCGACATCGAGACCGTCCCGCAGGCTGTGGCGTCGATGCGCCGGCTGCTCCGCGACGTCCTCGCGCTCGAGGCGGACCCGGCGTGGCTGCTCGAGGCGGAGGACGCGTGGTGTGGCCGCGTGCCGGCGCCGCGCGAGCGAGCCGTCGTGCCGGTGTGGCGAGACCCCTGGATGGTCGTAGGCCGCCCCACCTTCACGGCCGACCTGCTCAGCCGGGTGGGCGTCGAGGTGGTGACCGGCGGAGTGTCCGGCCGCTACCCCGGGGTCGCGGTGGAGGCCCTCGACGACCCGGCCGTCGCCGACGTCGTGCTGCTGCCGGACGAGCCGTACGTCTTCACCGCGGACGACGGCCCGGAGGCCTTTCGGAGGGTTCCCACCCGGCTCGTCTCGGGGCGTCTGCTGACCTGGTACGGGCCTGCGCTGGTGGAGTCTCGAATTTCGCTGGAGCGATCCTGAACGTGTAGTGTCTCCGTCGCGCCCGGGCGGACTGACGCCCGTCGCGAAGGCCCCCTTAGCTCAGTCGGCAGAGCGTTTCCATGGTAAGGAAAAGGTCGTCGGTTCGATTCCGACAGGGGGCTCAGGTCGACCGGGACAGGTCCTTTCGGGAGTCCGGATCGCACCCTTGGCGGGGTAGCTCAGCTGGTTAGAGCGCACGACTCATAATCGTGAGGTCGCGGGATCGAGCCCCGCTCCCGCTACCGAGGCCGTGATTTCGGGGAATGCCCGGGGTCGCGTACCCTGTTGTGCTGGCTGTCGCGCAGGGCCTCGCGGCCCGGGCCGGACGCCCACACCATCGCGACGAGCCAGTACCGACGACTTCCCGAGAGCAGGTTGCCCCGTGGCCAGCAAGAGCGCCGACGTCCGCCCCAAGATCACCATGGCGTGCACGGAGTGCAAGGAGCGCAACTACATCACGAAGAAGAACCGCCGCAACGATCCTGACCGGATGGAGCTGGCGAAGTTCTGCCCCCGCTGCAAGAAGCACACCACGCACCGCGAGACCCGCTGACCCCGGTCAGCGCCCCCAGAGGCCGCCCGCACCTCGGTGCCGGCGGCCTCTCGCGTCCCCGGGGGATCGACGGCGTGGGCCCCGCCGCCGGTCTCCTAGAGTGGTCGCCATGGCCGTGAACCCAGACTTCGTCGGGCGGAGCTATCCGTCGACCGAGCCGTATGCCGTGGATGCGGCGCTCATCGCCTCCTTCGCTGCCGCTGTCGGCGCGCACGACCCGGTCCACACCGACGCGGAGGCGGCTCGTGCGGCCGGTTACGTCGACGTCGTGGCTCCACCGACGATGGCGGTCCGCTTCTCCCAGGGGGCGGAGCGGGCCTACGTCAACGACCCCGAGGCCGGCATCGACTTCACGCGCGTGGTCCACGGGGAGCAGCGGTTCGTCCATCACCGGCCCATCACGGCCGGCGACGAGGTCACCGGCACGACGACGGTTGACGCAGTGCGCCAGGCCGGTGGTCACGCGATGATCACGACCCGCACAGAGATCACCACCGCGTCGGGCGAGGCCCTGGCGACGTCCATGTCGACCATCGTCGTGCGCGGCGGGGAGGACTGACGATGGCTGCCCGGAGGCTGACCGCCGTCTCGGTCGGTGACGCGATCGGACCGGTGACCGTACCGGTGACTCGGGCGACGCTCGCCGCGTACGCGCAGGCGTCGGGGGACGAGAACCCGATCCACCAGGACGAGGACTTCGCCCGCTCGGTCGGGCTGCCGGACGTCATCGCGCACGGGATGTGGACGCTGGGCGCGTCCGGCTCGGTGGTGGCCGACTGGGCTGGAGATGCCGGACGGGTCGTCGAGCTCGGCACCCGCTTCACCAAGCCGGTCGTCGTGCCGGTCGGCGGGTCGGAGATCGTCGTGGACGGGGTCGTCAAGGCCGTCGACGCGGGAAGCGGGCGCGTCACCGTCGACGTGACGACGACGTGCGGCGGCGAGAAGGTCCTGGGCCGCTGCGTCGCGGTCGTCCGGCTCGACTGATGCAGCAGCTGCGCGACGAGCCCATCGCCTCGCACACGACCATGCGGGTGGGGGGCCCGGCGGCCCGCATGGTCGTCTCCGAGACCTCGGACGAGCTCGTGGATGCCGTGCGCGAGGTCGACGACGCCGAGGAACCGTTGCTCGTCATGGGCGGCGGGTCGAACGTCGTGGTCGCGGATGCCGGGTTCCCCGGAACCGTGGTGAAGGTGGCGACGCGAGGGGTTCGCGTCGACTCGGAGGACATGTGCGGCGGGGCGAACGTCACCGTGGCCGCTGGGGAGGACTGGGAAGGCCTCGTGGCCCTGGCCGTGGAGCAGGGGTGGTCGGGCATCGAGGCACTGTCGGGCATCCCGGGGTCCACGGGTGCCACGCCGGTGCAGAACGTCGGCGCATACGGCCAGGAGGTCGCTCAGACGATCGCCCGCGTGCGGGTGTGGGACCGGGTGGTCCAGGAGGTGCGGACGATGACTCCCCTGGACTGCCACTTCACGTACCGCCACTCGATCTTCAAGTCCACGGACCGCTACGTCGTGCTCGAGGTGATGTTCCAGCTCGTGCTGGGGACGCTTTCCCAGCCGGTTCGTTACGCCGACCTCGCCGCCGCGCTCGGGGTCGAGGTCGGTGCGCGGGTGCCACTGGCCGATGTGCGCGAGGCGGTCCTGGAGCTGCGCCGGCGGCGGGGGATGGTTCTCGACGAGCCTGATCACGACACATGGAGCTGCGGGTCGTTCTTCACGAACCCCATCCTGTCGGCGGCCGACTTCGCCGCGCTGCAGCGCCGGGTGGCCGACCGGCTGGGGGAGGGGGCGCCCGTGCCGCCACGCTTTGCCGACGCCGACGGCAACGTCAAGACGAGCGCCGCCTGGTTGATCGAACGCGCCGGGTTCGGCAAGGGCTTCGGGATGCCGGGTCCGGCAGCGCTGTCCACGAAACACACGCTGGCCGTGACGAACCGGGGCGGCGCGACGGCATCCCAGGTGGCGGACCTGGCACGCCGCGTGCGCGACGGCGTGAGCGACGCGTTCGGCATCACCCTCGTCAACGAGCCCGTGCTCGTGGGCCACGGGCTCTGACCGGTCAGGAGCCCGGGCGGTCCCGGCGGGTGGAACGCGGCGCGTACCAGTCCGGTGGGATGGTTTCGATCCTGCTGGACTCGGCGTACCCCCACCACGGTGGCGGGGAGGACACCTGCTTCGGCTGCCGCCGGGCAGGTGGCGGGTGGGCATGGTGCCGGTGCGGCGGCTTCGGTCCGCGTCGGCGGCCGGTGGCACAGGCAGAGGACGAAGGAGATGCCGTCGAGCGCGTCCCATGACGTCTCCGAGCTTCATCGCAGCGGCCGTCGTCTCGAGCCGGATGACCGTGCCGAGGCTCCAGCGACGGTGGGCGGCGTACTCGCGCTGGCTCATGCCGAGCCGGTGGCGCTCGGCGCGTAGCGCGAGCCCGATCTCCGCGCTGAGGTCCAGGGACGCCCGCGCTGCAACCAGCTCGGCGGCGAACGTCGGCCACATCAAGGGGTTCCACTGCATCTGACCACCGTCCGCGCGGCGCGGGCCAGGGACCAGCGACGGCGGCCGACTGTGGACCACGGCCGGCATGACCCGGTGGTGTGGAGATCGGGGACGGTGCCGACCAGTGCGGTCCCAGACGGGTGCCTCTCGCGAGGGCTACTGAATGCTCGCCCTTGGCGGGGTGTGCTCGCTGGGGGTGCGCATTCAGTAGTGCTCGGCAGGGACATCTGTTCGGCCGTGCGCCGGCGCCTCCGCCGACGTCGGCGGGAGCCCTCGGCCGCCCGGCTCCGCGGGCGCCGACGTCTTCGCCAGCCAGGCCGCGACGTCACGCTCGGCTGCCGCGCGGACGTCGGACGGTGCTCGGCTCACGGCGACCGACGCCCGAGCCAGGTCGGCGAGCTCGATGTCGCTGAACCCGTGGGCCACTCGCGCCGTCGCGTACTGGTCCGCCAGCCGGGACCCGAAGATCAGCGGGTCGTCGGCGCCGAGCGCCACCCGCGCCCCCGCCTCGAGCAGCCTTCGCAGGGGCACGTCCTCCGCACGGTCGAAGACGCCGAGCGACACGTTGGAGAGCGGGCACACCTCGAGTGCGACCCCGTCGCCCACAACCCGGTCCAGGACCCGCGCGTCCTCCACCGCCCGCACCCCGTGCCCCAGCCGGTCCGGCGCGATCGCGTCGAGGGTCTCCGTCACCGCCTGCGCGCCGAGCAGCTCGCCCGCGTGGGGCACGAGCGCCAGTCCCGCCCGCCGGGCGATCGAGAACGCCGCCGCGAACTCCTCCGTGGCCCCTCGCCGTTCGTCGTTCGACAGCCCGAACCCGACGACCGCGCCGGCCCCCACCCCGGCGTACCGTGCGGCCAACCGGGCCAGGGTGCGCGCCTCCAGGGGATGCCGCATCCGGCTGGCCGCCACGATGACGCCCACCTGCGTCGCTCCCGGCTCCGCCGACACCGCCGCGGCCTCGTCGAGCACGATCTCGAGCGCCGGCGTGATGCCCCCCACGAAGGGGGCGTACGACGTGGGGTCGACCTGGATCTCCAGCCAGCGCGAACCCTCTGCGCCGTCGTCCAGCGCCGCCTCACGCACGATCCGCCGCATGTCGGCCTCGCCCCGCACGCAGGCCCTTGCGGCGTCGTACAGCCGCTGGAACCGGAACCAGCCACGCGCGTCCGCGGTCTCGAACCGGGGCGGCCACTCGGTGGTCAGCGAGGCCGGCAGCCGGATGCCGTGCTGCGCCGCCAGCTCTCGGACGGTCGCCACCCGCATCGAGCCGGTGAAGTGCAGGTGCAGATGGGCCTTGGGCAGGTCCGTGACCGACCGCTGCGGGGCCGCGACCGGGGTGGTGACCCCGGATGCCGTCACCGCACGAGTGGTCACCCGGCGCCGGGGTCCGTGTCCAGCCCGACCGGCTCCTCGATGACGTGGACCGCCGCCTCCTCGGCGGACGCGCCCGCGCCGTCGACGCCGACGTCGGAGCCGATGAGCTCCTTGTCGAGGTCCTGCCCGGCTCCCTCGTCCGGTGCCACGAGGCGACCCGCCCGCGCGTCGCCGACCTCGGAGTCACCCAGCCAGTCGTCCTCGGCGGCGATGCTGTCGGGGTCGTCGCCACCGACCCGGTCGAGCTCGTCACCGTCGAGGCCCGACTCGTTGTCCGGGGCGCCGTAGGCGGTGCCCGGGTCGGGCAGCTCCTGCTCGATCCGCTGGTCGATCGTCTCGTCGCGGGACTGCTCCTCCGCGGTCACGCCGTGCATCCGTGACCCCCGGTCGGTGTCCGGCGGGGAGAACCCGGGGTCGAGGTAGTCGTCGACGCCCTGGTCGAGGGTGTCGATGGGCTGGAGCTGGTCCTCGTCGTCGATGCTGTAGTCGCCCAGGTCGTCGCTGATGTTCTCCTGCTGATCTGACATGCATCTCACCCTATGTCGGGCGTGAGGCGCTCGGCGGCGGCCAGCGCCACGCACGTCGCGACCCCCGCCATGGCGGTCTCGACCTCACCGAGCTCGGGGAACGACGGGGCGAGCCGGATGTTGCGGTCCTGCGGGTCCTCGCCGTGGGGGAACGAGGCACCCGCCGGCGTGAGGGCGATCCCGGCCTCCTCGGCGAGCGCCACGACGCGGGAGGCGCACCCCTCGAGCACGTCGAGGCTCACGAAGTAGCCGCCCCGCGGGTGCGTCCACTGCGCCACGCCCAGACCACCGAGCTCGGCGGTGAGGGCCGCGTCGACCGCGGCGAACTTCGGCGCCAGGATCGCCCGGTGCTCGACCATGTGGTCGCGGACGCCCTGCGCCGACCCGAAGAACTGGACGTGCCGCAGCTGGTTCACCTTGTCGGGCCCGATGGAGGCGAACTGCTGGTGGCCGAGGTACCACCGCACTGTCTCGCGAGACCCGGCGAGGAAGGCCACCCCTGCCCCGGCATACGTGATCTTGCTCGTCGAGGCGAAGGCGACCGGTCGGTGCGGGTTCCCCGCCGCCGCGGCGAGCGACAGGATGTCCGCCGACTTCGCCTCGTCCTCGGTGAGGTGGTGGAGCGCATAGGCGTTGTCCCAGAAGATCCGGAAGTCCGGCGCGGCCGTGGGCATCGAGGCCAGCCGGCTGGCGACCTCCTGGGTCACCACCGACCCGGCCGGGTTCGCGTAGGTGGGCACGATCCACATCCCCTTGACGGACGGGTCGTCCCGCACGAGCGCCTCCACCGCGGCCACGTCGGGACCGTCGTCGCGCATCGGCACCGTGACCATCTCGATCCCGTAGGACGCGAGCATCGTGAAGTGCCGGTCGTATCCCGGCACGGGGCAGACGAACGTCACCCGGTCCTCGTCGCGCCACGGCCGGGGGGAGTCCACCCCACCGTGGAGCAGGTGCTGGACGAGGACGTCGTGCATCATCCTCAGGCTGGACGCTCCCCCCGCGACGACCTGGTCCGGGTCGACCCACAGCAGCTCGGCGAACATCTCCCGGATCTCCCGCAGCCCGGCGAGGCCCCCGTAGTTGCGGACGTCGACACCGTCGGCGTCCCTCACCCCGTCGGGGAGGGCGAGGAGCGCGTCGGACAGGTCGAGCTGTGCCGTGCTGGGCTTCCCGCGCGTGAGGTCCAGGCGCAGACCCCGTGCCTTGAGCCCGTCGTATGCCGTGCGCTGCCTCGCGAGATAGGCCGCCAGCTCGTCGGGGGAGCGCTGAGCGAGGGGGGTGCGGTCGACGGTCGCGGCGGTCTCGGTGCTCACGCCCTTATCGTGTCAGAGGCTCCCGCGGGCCACCTGGCGGCGGCTGGCGGGTTCGCGCCGGGCCGGGCGGGTCACGTATGCTGGCTCTCCGGTGTGACCACCATCCTCGGCGTGCCACGGCACCGGGAGGGCGACGGCGCACCGTGTGGAGCCCCACCCGACCGGGGTCTCCGTAGGGCAGTGGCTCAATTGGTAGAGCACCGGTCTCCAAAACCGGCGGTTGGGGGTTCGAGTCCCTCCTGCCCTGCT
>CALCXF010000067.1 GCA_937907685.1 uncultured Nostocoides sp. | reverse complement strand
ACGAATCCTACCGCGTCGGGCCACCGGCGCCTGGGTGCCTCGGACCACCCTGTCCCGTGTGGCGAGGTCGTCGGCCAGCCGGATCACCTCCACCGAGCTGGGGCCTGTGCTCGAGGAAGGCGACACGGGTCGGTGCGTCGGGCCGGCCGTCATAGGGGCTCCAGCTCCGCATCGGACCACTGTCGGGCACGCCGCTCGAGGCGGTGCGGGACTCGGCCGTAACGACGGCGCGCATGGTCGAGAAGGGCGTGAGCGAGGACCAGCGCTGCTCTCAGACCTTCCCGGTGCTCGCCCCGGCGCAGCGGGGTGCTGACAGCGGGCAGGACGTGGTGTCGCAGGAAGCGGCCCCGCTCCATGATGGAGCCATCGCATCGGTCCTGCCCGAAGAGCAGCCCGTTCCGCGTGTAGTAGTAGAGGCCCAGGTAGCTGTACTCGCGGGTGAACGATGCGGAGACACGGTGGCCGAGGACAGCGTCCCTGTCCACGACGAGGGGGACGCCCGCCTCGCGGGCGCGCATGCTCCAGTCCGAGTCCTCGAAGGTGAGGAAGTAGCGCTCGTCGAAGAGGCCGACCCGTCGCCAGGTCGCCACGGTGGCCGTCACGCAGCAGCCGGCGAGCACGTCCGTCTGCCTCAGGGGGTCGTCATCGGACGCGCCGTCGACCGCTGCGAGCTCCTCGTCGGTCAGGTGCCGGGCGAGGTTGGTGTGCGCGTCGACCGTGCCCCCGCCGAACCACACACGGTCGGGTTCGGCGAGATAGCGCACCTCGGGGCTCACTGCCGCCCCTGTGCGGGCTGTCGCCGCCAGGCGGGCAATCGTCCCCGGAGGGACCACTGTGTCGTTGTTGAGCACCGTCACGGTGTCGGTCTCCGAGCGCCAGTCGGCAGGGCCTTCCGAGCTGCGGTCGGAGAGTCGGTCAAGCACCCACCGCAGGCCGACGTTCATCCCCCCGGCGAAGCCCAGGTTCTCCATGACCTGCAGGGTCTCCACGCCCGGCCAGCGCGACCTCACGTCGTCCAGGGCGTTGTCGTACGAACCATTGTCGACGACCAGGACTCGTGCCTCGGGCGACCCGTTCACGAGTGAGCTCACACATGCCAGGGTGTCCGCCGCCCCGTGGTAGTTCAGCACGACGACGGCATCGGTCATCGGAGGTGCCCCCGGCCGAGCGAATGAGGACCGCTCCATCCGACGCCGGGTCTGAGGGCGGCCTGCACGCGGCCAGCATCGCACGGGCTGCGCTAGTGTCCACACCCGCGGCCACGGTGGCGGCAGTGGGACCACCGGAAGGAGGGCTCGACATGGGGGAGGACCCGGACGACTCCCCGCCCTCGCCGGTGGAGGATGGGGCCTCCGCTCGCCGAGTGCTGCAGGACGGAGCGATCCGCGGTGCGACATGGACGGCGATTCACACCGTGGTGTCCTTGCCGGTCGCCTTCCTCGCCAATCTCGTCGTCGCGCGCGTCCTCGGAGTGGCGGACTACGGCCGGCTGGCGTTCCTGACGGCACTCATGGAGGTCGCCTCCGGGATCATCACCGTCGGGTTCGGGGTGGCGCTGGTCCAGTTCGGGTCGAAGGCTCACGCGGCAGGGCGCCACGACGATCTTCGCCGGATGCTGTCCGCGGCGCAGGGGTTCCGACTCCTCGTCGCAGCACCCCTGCTCACTCTCCTTGTGCTGGTCGTTGCCGACGTCGAGCCCTTCATGATGGTCATGGCCGTCGTGTTCGGCATCCTGGTGCCGTCCGCCTTCGACGGCGCCACGGCATGCCTCTGGATCGAGAACAAGTCGGCGGCCGGGGCCAAGATCGCGCTCGCCACCGCCCTGGTCACGCAGGTCGCAGTGGTGGTGGTTGCGCTCGTGATCCGCACCGCCGACAGCGTATGGGCGACTCGGCTCGTGGTCACCGGCTCGGGCGTGGCACTTGCCCTCTTCCCCATCTCGCCGTCCTATCGCCGGGCGGTGCTCCGGCCACGGTGGCCAGGCGGGCTGCCGGCCGGCTTCTGGCGCTTTGCGATCCCCTTCGCCGCCGCATCGGTCGTGGGCGGCCTCGTCATGTCTCGCAGCGAGATCTTCGTCATGCAGTGGCTCGCGAATCCCGCCGCCCTCGGCCTCTTCGCCCTCGCGTTCGGCGTCGCCAGCCACGTGTTCGCGCCGGCCCAGGCCTTCATCGGTCCTCTGGTGCCGGCCATCTCAGGCCTGCACGAGGTGGACACCGACGCCGTGGCGCCCGCCTTCACCCGCACCCTGCGCGCCGGGTCAACCGTCGTCGCGCTCCTCATGGCGTCGGCTCTCGCAGCCCTGGCGCTCCTCGTTCCCGTGCTGTACGGCGAGGAGTTCAGCGATGCGTCCCCGTTGGTCCTCGCCCTCGGCATCGCGAGCGGCCTGCTCGTCGTCGGCTCACCCGTGACCGCCTTCGTGAGCGCCCGTCTCTCAGCCTGGGAGCTGCTTCGCGCCAATCTCGTCGCCCTCGTCCTCGATGTCGCCGTTGCGATCGCGCTGATACCGGTGTGGGGTGCCTGGGGAGCGGTCGTCGCGAATGTCGTGGGCGCTGGCACACGCCTCATGCTCCTGATGCGTCGGGAGATCAGCCTCCTCGGCCTGCCGTGGCGGACGATAGCGCGGGAGTCCACGCCCGTAGCGCTCGGCGCCATCGCCTGCGTGATCGCCTGGTTCGCCGCCGGAGCGCTCCCGTGGTCACCGGTGGCTGCGGCGGCCGCTGCTGCGGTCCTGGGGGTGGTGATCTTCGTGGTCCTCCTTCGCTCCAGCAGCAGTGGACTCACCGAGGATGACGCCCTCGCGGTCGCGCGGGGTGCCCCGGCTCCGCTGCGCACCCCGTCAGCGTCACTGCTGCGCCTGCTCACCCACCGCCGGTGAACGGGCGGGCTCCGCGGGGTCATCGGTGCGTACGGGCCACCACCTCGCGAGGTCCGGAGCGAAGGCCCCCCATGCCAGGCAGGTGAGCGCGAGGACCAGGAGCGTGCTTCCCATCACGTCTGCCGGGCGGTGCGCGTACCACGTGACGTTGCCGGCCGGGATGACGACGGCAAGCACCGCCAAGACCCACCGCTCCACGGTGCCCGGCGGTCTCGGCCAGAGCAGTGCGACACTCATGAGAGCCGCCAGGCCGACGACGGCATGCGTCGAGGGGTATCCGTTGGTGCCGTCGACAGCGACCCCCTCCGGCGGCAGCACGGACCTCCGGAGCAGCACTGTGGCGGGCACCGACAGCGCGACGACCATCGCTGCGCCAATCTCACGCCACCACCCCCGAGCGAGAGCCAGCGGCGCCAGGACGGCGAGGATGCCGGCCAGCATCACGAGAAGCACGGGACGGCTCAGGTCCGCCAGACCGAGGCGCACCGGGATCGGCAACCCGTCGAGGACGGTGCTGTAGACCCGCTGGTCGAGCCACCGCCCCGGGGCGGTTCCGACGGCCCAGAGATAGACGAGGAGGACCGCCAGGAGGCCCATCAGCCCGGCTCCGATCGCCTGGAGGCGCGCAGCCGCGCCGACCGGGCGCGCGGCAGGCGCTCTGGTACCGTCCCCCCGTGGCGTGCGCACCTGTCCAAGGCTAGGGCGAGGATGGACCCGCGGCGTCAGCGCCTGCACCGGCGAAGGGGCGCGGAGGGATGACCGAGCTCGTCGAGCGGACCATCCCTGTATCCGTGCGGACCCGGATGGCGCACGCGGCCGTCCAGACTCTCGCCACGCAGCACGAGGTGGACCTCCTGCACATCAAGGGCGTGGCGCTCGATCCACGCCTGTCGTTCCCCGGGCGGTCGAGCGCCGATGCCGACGTCCTCTGCCGGCCCGAACACGTGGCGCCTCTGCTCCTCGCGATGAGGAAGTCCGGGTGGTCCCTGCTCAACTCCTTCACGAAGTCCTCCGCCTTCGAGCACTCTGCAACCCTGCACCACCCCACATGGGGATGGCTGGACCTGCACCGCCAGTATCCCGGCCTGGGCCGGGACCCTGCGACCGCGTTCGACACCCTGTGGGCCACCCGCGGCGAGGCGACCATCGCTGGAGTGCCGTGCGCGGTCCCCGCGCTCCCCGACCAGGCTGTGCTCCTTCTCCTGCACGCTGCTCGTTCGCCCGGCGAGCAGAAGGCGCGCGCCGATGTCGCGCACGTGTGGAGCAGCGCGACACCTGAGAGCCGTGACGCGATCCTGTCCTCCGTCGACCGTCTCGGTGCCGACCTCGCCTTCGCGGTGGTCCTGGGAACGCTCGAAGAGCATCGGGACCATCCGGAGTACGCGCTGTGGAGGATTGCCTCGACGGGCGGCACGCGCCTCGACGAGTGGCGCGCACGCGTGCGTGCGGCCCGAGGTCTGCGGGCGAAGATGCGGGTGGTCGCACGGTCGACCCTCGTCAACGGCGAGCACCTCGCGCTCACCGGTCGCCCCACTGGTCCCAAGGACCTCCTCGTCGAGTTCTTCGCCCGCCCCGTCCGTGGAGTCAAGGAGCAGTACGCCGTCGTGCGCTCGCGTCGTCGGGGCAGGGGACGCGCTGATGGCTGAGCGCTACAGGGTGCCGGACGACGTGGCGGTTGTGGCGGAGGACGATGCCGTCTACGTGGCACGGTTGCCGCGTGGCCCCATCGTGGCCCTGGACGGCTCCGCGGCGGAGATCTGGCGAGCCGTGACGGACCCCGCGCCGGAGGCGGACTGGCTGATGCGTCTCGCGACGCACTTCGCGATGCCGGTCGACGCGATCGGGGCGGACACCCGTGCCTTCCTCGCGGACCTCACCGCTCGGGGCCTCCTCGCCGCTCAACGGACCTGACGGGCCTGGCGCGGCTCAGATGCTGCTCGTGGACCTCTTGCGTCCACCACGTGTCGCCTTGGCCGCATCCCGGGCGTGATGGCCGTAGCCGTAGTACCCGCCGTACCGGTTCCCGTTGGGACCCCCGGTCCGCACCATGTTGAGCACGAAACCCGAGATCGGCACCTCGACCGTCTCCAGCGACTGGACAGCGCTCGTGAGGTCGCGCTTGCGGGTGCGGTCCCCCGCGACGACCATGATCAAACCGTTGGTCAGCTTGTTGAGGAGCACCGCGTCGATGACCGGCACGATCGGCGGGCTGTCGACGAGGACGAAGTCGTAGTCGCGCGTCAGCTTGTCGAAGAGCAGCGCCATGGGCTGCGACCCCAGCAGCTCGCTCGGGTTGGGCGGAATCTGCCCGGCCGCGAGCACGTCGAGAGTCGAGGACCCCCACTTCTGGATGACGTCCACGGGCTCGGCGCGTCCCAGCAGGATGGTCGTGAGCCCGATGCCGCCCTCCAGACCCATCGTCGAGGCGACCGAGGGGTTGCGCAGGTCACCGTCGATGAGGAGCACCCGTGAGCCGGCACCCGCCATCGCGAGGGCGAGGTTGATCGTGGTCGTCGTCTTGCCCTCACCCGGCATGGACGAGGTGACGACGAACGTGTGCCCGCCAGTCGTGACGTCCACGAACAGCAGGTTGGTGCGCAGCCTGCGGATCGACTCGGCATAGCCGCCGTGAGGGTCGGACTCCACTCCCAGCGGGTCGTCCCTGCGCTGTCGCTCGAGCGGAACCTCGCCGAGGATGGGCCGGGGCGAGATGGCGTTCACGTCCTCGACCCGGCGCACCCTGGTGTCCACAGCCTGTCGCAGCAGGGCCAGCCCGATGCCGATCGCCAGTCCCAGGAGGACGCCCAGCCCGATGTTGCGGACCGGGTCCGGCGAGACGGGGGCCTCCGGCGTCACGGCCGGGGAGATCGCCCGGGCAGTCACGGCCTGGTCGGTGAGCTTGAGCAGGGAGGAGAAGTCCCGGGCGACGGCAGCGAGCAGCGGCCCGGCGGCGTTGGCCGCACGGGCGACCAGCTCAGGGTCGGACCCCGTGGCGGTGAGGCTGAGGATGTTGGAGGTCTCCGAGACCTCACCCTCGACGGACACGCCGGCCCCCGCTGTCACCTGCAGCTCCTCGGCCAGGGGGCCGGTGAACGTGGGCGACTTGAGGACCTCCACGTAGGTGTTGAGGTCCTCCCGGGTGATGGCGTAGGCGTTCCGGTCCGCGCCGGAGGGCGCCTCCGTCGCCAGGTACACCCTGGCGGATGCCGTGTACCGGGCGGGCGTGAGGATGGTCACCGCGGCCGCCACACCGACCACCAGGAGGAGGCTCAGCGCGATGACGCGCCACCGCGCCCGCATGATCGTGATGAACTCACGAAACGGCACTTCATGCCCCTGACCACGTCGACCTGACCCAACTCGGACTGCGGGCATCCTCCCATATCATCGACGAGGTCCGGGAAAGGTACAGCGATCCACCCGGTCGTCGTTCTCGGTCGCGGTGAAGACGGATGGGTGATTCTGATGCGGGCACTGCGCGTGTCGCACAGCGCCGTCGTCGACGCATGGCGGAACCGCGAACGTGCGATGCGCGACCTCGGCGTGGAGGTCAGCCAGCTGTCTGCGCGTGAATGGGACGAGGGCGGCGTCACCGTGGCCTTGCAACCTCGCCCCGGCGAGGACGTCATCGGAGTGGCCACCATCGGGCGCCACCCCGCGCTGTTCCTCTACGACCCGCGCCCGATCTGGACGGCGCTGGGCGGGCGGTGGGACGTCATCGACATCCACGAGGAGCCCTTCGCCCTCGCAACCGCAGAGCTCCTCCTCCTCCGGCGACTGCGGCGCCAGCGGGCACCGTACGTGCTGTACTCCGCGCAGAACATCGAGAAGCGGTACCCCGTTCCGTTCCGGTGGTTCGAGCGGTGGTCGCTCCGCCACGCGGCCGGCGTCAGTGTCTGCAACAGGGATGCGGGCCGGATCGTCGAGGAGAAGGGGTACCCCGGACATGCGACGCTCATCCCGCTGGGCGTGGACACCGCTCACTTCAGACCCCAGAACGACGGTTCCCACGGCCACCCGGCAGCAGCGAGCCGGATCGCCGTGGGATACGTCGGCCGCCTCGAGTCCCGGAAGGGTGTCGAGGTCCTGCTCGAGGCAGCCCGCCTCGAGCAGTGCCTGGAGGTCCACGTCGCCGGCGCAGGACCTGGCGCCGGGGCACTCGCGGAGACCGTGCAGCGCCTCGGACTGAGCGGCCGCGTCATCGTCGTCGGGTCACTCGAGCAGGCGGAGCTCCCTGCGTTCTACCGCAGTGTGGATGTTCTCGCGGTCCCGTCCCTCACCACACCGCAGTGGGCCGAGCAGTTCGGCCGCGTCGCCGTCGAGGCCATGGCGTGTGGCACCCCGGTGGTCGCGAGCGACAGTGGAGCCCTGCCTGATGTGGTCGCGGGGGCCGGACTGGTGGTGCCGGAGGGTGATCCCCGAGCACTGGCCGATGCGCTCGTCTCAGCAGCACGGGACTGCGGCCTGCGAGACCGGCTGCGGTCGGCAGGGCTGGAGCGGGCTGCGGCGATGACGTGGACGGAGGTCGCGCGCCGCCACGTCGACATGTACGAGCGCGCTACCCACGAGCCGATCTCAGGGCCGAGACGGGTCGAGGTGCTCGTCGTCGCCTACGGTTCGCCCGACCTCCTTCGCCGCTCGCTGTCCCCGCTCTCCGGGCTGTCGGTCACCGTCATCGACAACGGGTCGTCGCCGCAGACTCAGGCAGTGGTCGATGAGGTGGGTGGCCGGTACGTCGACGCCGGGCGGAACGGCGGCTTCTCCGCCGGCGTCAACCTCGGCCTCCAGCTGCTTCCCCCGGACGCAGACGTCCTGCTGCTCAACCCCGACGCGGTGATCGACGAGGCCGGCGTCCACGCTCTCCACAGAGCGCTTCTGGCCGAACCGGACGTGGCCAGCGTCGGACCGCGCCAGGTGGATGAGCACGGGCGGCCGGCCCGGACGACGTGGCCCTTTCCCTCCCCGGCGGGGGCGTGGCTGGAGGCGACCGGGCTCGGCCGCCTGCGCCGTCGGACGGACTTCGTCATCGGATCGGTTCTCCTGCTGCGCGCGGAGGCACGGGCCCAGGTGGGCGGCTTCGACGAGCGGTTCTTCCTGTACGCGGAGGAGACCGACTGGGCTCGGCGTGCCCGCCTGCTCGGCTGGCGACACGTCCTCGTCCGGGAGGTCTGCGCGACCCACCTCGGTTCCGCGACGAGCTCCGACCCGGCGCGTCGAGACGCGTACTTCCACGCCTCGCAGGAACGCTACCTCCGCAAGCACTTCGGCGCCCTTGGGTGGCAGATCGCCCGCGCGGGCCAGGTCGTCGGGGCCGCCGTGCGCAGCCTCGTGCTCCCCGGCGAACGGGGGGCAGCCGCACGGGCACGCATGTCCACGCTCGCCCGGGGCCCCATGCGGGTGGAGCCGAGATGAGGGAGAGCAGCCTTGGTCGAGGCTTCCGGGTGACTCTCGGCCTCGCCGTGCTCCTCACCGTGCTCGTGGGGGTCGGTCTCCTCGTGCCCAGCCACCCGAGGCTCGCAGTGGTGGGCGCGGTCGGTGTCCTCGCTCTCGGCATCGCGTCGATCTCACCGAGCTTCATCCCCCTGCTCTGCGTTCCTGTGCTGATCCTCGTTGCCAGGGTCTCGATCGGGGGCGTCCAGCTGTCGGTGTCGGACGTGGCCCTCGCCACAGCCACGCTCCCGGCGCTGGCCTTCGGTCAGCGGCCGTACTCCACATCCATGCGGACCCTCCTGTGGCTCAACGCCGGCTACCAGTTCGCGACCCTGTTCACGGTGGTGAACAACCCATACACGGCGAATGCGGTGGAGTGGGTGCATGCGTGGTTCCTCATCTCGGGGGCTCTCGTCGTGGGGTGGACGGTCGGCCGTCACGGCGCGGGCCGGCTCGGCCTGACGCTCCTCATGGGGTCGATCGTCCTGCTCGCCCTCGTCACCCTCGTGCAGGCGACCCGGCAGTACCTCAGCGGCGACTTCAGCGAGGTCTACGTGACGTGGCCGTATGACATGCACAAGAACTTCGTCGGGGGGATCTGCGCGATCGGGGCCACCATCGCCTACGTGCGCCCGGTGTGGACGCGGTGGTCCTCACGCGTGGCACTCCCCGTGTTCGCGTTTCTCGTCGCGGCCATCCTCGTCACGCAGTCCCGCCAGGCGCTCATCGGCCTCGTGGCCGCGCTCGTCGTCGTGGTGCTTCGCACCCGAAGCGACCGGCGACGCTCCAAGCTCATCCTGCTGCTCACCGTGCCCGCGCTGGTCGGCGTCACGCTCATGGTCCGTGACCAGGTGCGGTCGGGCAACCGGTTCAACTCGGTCTTCCAGAGGCTCAACTGGTTCCAGGACTCATTGACCGTGTGGGGGACCGACCCGTGGTTCGGCGCGGGTCTGCGATGGTGGTACACCGACCGCTTCACGGTTCGGTTCCAGCCGCCCAATGCGGAGATCGAGGTCCTCACCACCGCGGGAGTGGTCGGACTCGCGGCCTTCCTCGTCATGGTCGTCGGAAGTCTCGTGGTCCTGGGCAGGATGGACCCGCTGTACGGCACGCTCGCTCTTGCCGTGCTCATCTGCCGACTTGCCCAGACCCAGTTCGACCTCTACTGGGTCACGTCGCAGGCCTCCATCCCCTTGGTGGTCGTCGGCATCTGCCTCGGGACACAGGCCCATGCGGCCGCCGCAGCGCTGCAACCCGTGGCGCCGAGATCCGTCGAGGACGGTTCCACCGATCACGAGCCGACCCGCCTCCTGG
The DNA here is from genome assembly GCA_937907685.1 of uncultured Nostocoides sp. Taxonomy (GTDB): domain Bacteria; phylum Actinomycetota; class Actinomycetes; order Actinomycetales; family Dermatophilaceae; genus Fodinibacter. The sequence continues at coordinate 15,732 of CALCXF010000067.1, read as the reverse complement.
AGCTTCCGCCGCCGCGGGGGCAGGCGACCTGGGTGCGGCACGTCCCTCCGGTACACACGGCGGTGGGGCCGGCGGAGTCGCGCAGATGAGCCGCACCCGGCTCCGGATCGTGCACGTCGTGGCGACCGACGCCTTCGCCGGAGTCGAACGCCATGTCGCCCGGCTGGCCGCCTGCCAGTACGACGCTGGCCACGACGTGTCCGTCATCGGGAGTGCGCCGACGCCCATGGCCGCAGCGCTCGGCCGACCGGAGGTGCGCTGCGTACCAGCGACGACGTTGACCGAAGTGGTCCGTGCCCTGGGCAGGGCCGGCCGCGTCGACGTGGTCAACGTGCACATGACGGCAGCCGAGGTGGCCGCCGCCCTGTCCCCGAGCCTGCGGCGGGTCCCGATCGTGGCCACCCGGCACTTCGCCGCGCGTCGTGGATCGACGCCCGCAGCAAGGTTCTTCACGCGACTGACCTCACGCCGCATCGCCGCACAGATCGCGGTCTCCGAGTACGTCGCCCACAACGTCGAGGGTCCCAGTACGGTCGTCGTCAGTGGGGTGCCGGGACGATCCCACCCTCCGAATGACGTAGCGCGTCGTCGTTCCGTCCTCGTCGCGCAGCGCCTGGAGATCGAGAAGGCCACCGAGGTGGCCATCGAAGGCTTCGTCGCCTCGGGCCTCGCCGACGACGGGTGGACGCTGGACATCGCCGGTGACGGTTCTCAGCGGGCGAAGCTCGAGCGACTGGCGGCGGATCGTGGCGCAGGGGCTGCCGTGCGCTTCCTCGGGTTTCGGATGGACGTCGACGAGCTGATGGCGGCCGCCGGCATCTTCCTCGCACCCCGCCCGACGGAGGCCCTCGGTCTGAGCGTGCTCGAGGCGATGTCGGCGGCCCTGCCGGTCGTCGCCGCAGCGGCCGGTGGTCACCTCGAGACTGTCGGCACCGTCCGCGGCGCCGCCCTCTTCCCTCCCGGTGACACCAGACGGCTTGCCGGGCACCTTCGTCGGCTCGCCGACGACGCCGAGAGCCGCGCGGCATACGGGCGTGACCTGCTCGACGTGCAGCGCGCGCGCTTCACTGTGGAGGGTCAGGCGGTGGCCACGGAGGCCGTCTACCGGAGCGTGCTGTGACCGACCTCGTCGTCATCTCGCTGGAGCCCTGGGACGAGGTGTGGCGCCGGAACCAGCACCTCGTCGCCGGGCTGATGTCGCGGGACCCCGGGCTCCGGGTGCTCTTCGTGGAGCCTCCGGCGGATCCCGCTCACGCGCTCACCAGGCGCGCGCGACCTCGCCGCGGGCGGGGTCTGCGATCTGCTCCTCGGCCGGATGCCGTTGCGGGGGAAGGCCTGTGGCTGCTGGAGCCGACCAAGTGGCTCCCGCGCAGGGTCGACCGCAGGGTCGACGAGCGGTGGGCCGAGAGGGTCGCCGCCGGCGCAGAGCGACTCGGCATGACGCAGCCCGTCCTCTGGGTCAACGACCCGCTCGGTGCCGCCGTTCTCGAGCTCACCGGCTGGCCGGCGCTCTACGACATCACCGACGACTGGACGGTGGCGGACCGGACCGGTGCGGAGCACGACAGACTGCTGCGACTGGACTCGGCTCTCCTCGACCGCTGTCAGGAGGTGGTCGTCTGCTCTCCCGGCCTCGAGGCGAGCAAGGGGGTCAGGCGTCGGGTCACGCTCGTACCCAACGCCGTGGACGTCCACGCCTACCGCGTTCCGCGGGTCCGGCCGGCCGGCCTTCCGGACGTGCCGACGGCCGTCTACGTGGGGACCGTTCACCGTGACCGGATGGACCTCGACCTCTGCGCTCGGACCGCCCGACAGGCCGGGGCCACCGGGGGCCGTCTCGTGCTGGTCGGACCCGTGGCGCTGGACCCCGGTGACCGTGCACCCCTGGAGTCCGCCGGCGTCGTCCTCGTCGGTGCGGTCGACCACGACGACGTCCCGTCCTACCTCCAGCACGCCGACGTCCTCGTCGTGCCTCACGCCGTCACCCCCTTCACCGACAGCCTGGACCCCATCAAGCTCTATGAGTACCGCGCGGTCGGTCGCCCCGTCGTCGCGACCCCGGTCGCCGGCTTCCGAGACGTTCTCGACGCCAGGGTGACGGTCGCCGAACCCGCCGAGTTCCCAGCGACCGTTGCGTCGCTGCTCCCCGCGGAGAGCACCTTCCCCGAGGGCACGGACGAGGAAGTACCGACGTGGAGCGACCGGGTCGACGAGATGGCACGGGTACTCGACCGCCTCCGTGCCGCGGCTAGGTTGCGTCCATGACGCCGGCGCCCGCCCCACCGCCCGAAAGTTGGACCACGACGCCGCACGACCTCAGCGGTCGACCGGAGGCCGATCTCACCGTCGACGTGCGGGCTCTGGGCACGATCATGCGGATCCAGACCCCGGATGCCGAGTGCGCAGCCGTGGTCCGCCGTGCGTGGCACCTCGCCCTCTACTCGGGGGAGCGCGTCGACGTCCCGGAGGACCGCCTCGTCCACATGCAGGTGGGCGATGGGGGGGACGATGACCGGTCGGAGCGCCGATCGCGGGCGATGGTGGCGCTCACCCAGGCCCTCACGCGGGGAGCCCTCCGCGCCCAGGCGGGAAAGGCCGTCTTCCTCCATGCCGGAGGACTCTGCAACCCGAGGACGGGAGCGTCGTTCGTCTACGTCGCGCCCGGCGGCATGGGCAAGACCCCCCTCACCCGCACGCTGGGCCCCGCGTTCGCCTACCTCTCCGACGAGACGATCGCCGTCACCGCCGACGGCGCCATCCTCCCCTACCTCAAGCCGCTGTCAGTGCGTCGGGGTGGGCACGGCAGCGTCAAGGACGAGGTGGCTCCCGCCGAGCTGGGACTCATGGCGCCGACCGTGACACCGTGGGTCGCCGGACTCGTCATCCTCCGGCGGCAGGAGGGCGCGACGCTGCACGTGGAGCCGGTGGACACCCTCGACGCGATCGTCGCCCTCAGCCCGGAGACGTCCGCGATGGCCGCGCTCGACCATCCGCTGCGGCGGGTCGCGCACGTCATCGAACGTGCGCGTGGCCTGACCATCGTCACCTACTCCGAAGCGACCCAGCTGGGCCCGATGGTGGACGTCATCCTCTCGAGGCGGCGGTGACGCACGTGGTCGTGCGCAGCGCTCCGGTGCTCGACGAGCTCGTCGGGGACGACGGGGCCGTCGTGCTCATGGTGCACGAGACGACCCACCGCGTCGTGCGGCTCAGCGTCCTCGGTCACACCATCCGTGAGCTCGCGGCCGATGGCATCTCGTCGAGCGTGCTCGAGCGGGCGCTCGTCGAACGGTTGGGCACACCCGACACGGCGGACGTCCAGGCACTCGTCAGGGCAGCCGTCGACGACCTCGCGGCGGAGGGCCTGGTCACCGTCGAGGGACAGTGACCCCTTAGCCCGTGGGCCGTAACAAGCTGCAACATGCCGACGACCGAAATGTTGCCGATGACCGTGACGGCGGATGGCTGACCCGCTACTGTGGCCCCGGTGAGCACACCGTCGTGCGACCCGCGCGTCGAGGCGCTTGGTTCGTCGCGTCGGGTGAACGGTTGGTGGTAGGTTCTACGAGGCTTCGGGATCAGTGCGTGCAAGTGTCCGACGCGATGAACGTGCCACTGTCAGAGACAACGAGAGAGAAAAGGGTCATTCATGACTGGTTCTGAGGGCGCGCGTCCGTCCGGTAGCAACCGACGCACAGTAGTCAAGGGCGCGGCGTGGGCCGTTCCGGCCGTCGCCGTCGCCGCCGCGGCACCGGCACTGGCAGCTTCCCCCAAGTGCCTCACGGCGCAGTTCCTTGGTGACAGCTGCAAGCAGCCCGGTTCGGGCAACAACTTCGGCTACCGGCTCGAGATCTGCTTCACCAACACCTGCGCCACGAGCATCACCCTCGACGTCACCCAGGTCGCCGCCAACACTGGCAACCCCGTCGTCCTGGCGGTCAGCCAGGACCCCATCACGATCCCGGCTGGAGGCCAGGCCTGCCTGCCGCAGGATGTGTTGTACTGCAGCAACAGCAGTGCGAACTTCATCAACGTCACGTTCACCGTCGCGGGCCAGCCCGGCACCCAGGTGATCTCGGTCCCCTCGCCCGTCCAGACCTGTCGAGCCGAGGACCAGTTCTGCTGAGCACCCACCGCCGGAGCGCCGCGTCGCGGTGATCCGGCGCTCGGGTCGGCTCAAGGGCCGGAGCGAAGCGACGAAGAGGGCGGGCGCCATCCGGCGCCCGCCCTCTTCGTCGTTCCGGAGGGGTCACACAGGCGCGGCCAGCTGGGCGCGGATCTCCTCGACGAACGCCCGTACCGCGTCGGCACCGACGACCGGGCCCCCCGCCACGTAGCCGTTCGCACCGAGCAACATCGCCGACGGGGTGCCGCCGGTGCCGAACGACTGCCGGACCCAACCCGGCGCGTCGTGCAGGGTCTGCGGCTCCTCGAGCGACATCAGGGACGAGGTGTCCGCCGGAACGGCGATGACGAGGCGGACGTCGAGCTGCGGCAGCTCGGTTCGCCACGCGGGGACCGCCGCGATCACACCGACGCAGCTCCCGCAGCCTTCCGACACGAAGAGCAGCAGCTGGGCCCGAGCCGTGGACAGCTCGCGAAGGGTCCTCGTGGTCCCGTCGGCCAGGGTGACCGGCACGGCAGGAGTCAGCACCGGCACGTAGTCCCCGAGCTCGTCAGCCCCGAGGGCGTACTGCGGCGGCTCCGCGCCCGGCGCCTCCGAACCGCCCTCCCCAGCCACGACGAGAGCCGCCGTGAGCAGCGCCGCTCCGAGGGCGACGACCCACCACCCCGACCCTGAGTCGGCCGCCTCGGACAACCAGGTCTGACCCCCGACCGCCGCCCAGAGCGACAGCGCTGCCAGCACCACGAGCCACGCGTTGCGCCACACGGTGCGCATGGTGACCTTCCCCGGTCCCCACGCCCCGAAGCACGCACAGTCGACGTCGTCACCTCGTCGCACCGCCCGAGCCACCAGGGCAAGGTAGGCGAGCATCAGCCCGAGTGACCCCACGGCGGCGATGACGCGCAGCCAGTTGGGCCCGACGAGCAGCAGCGCGGCCAAGGCGACCTCGACCCAGGGGTGTGCCCCGATGATCCACCGCCGGGAGAGGGCCGCAGGCACCCCGAGCGCGGCGAACCCCGCCGCCGAGGCTGCTGGGTCACGCAGCTTCCCCACGGCGCTCCACACGAGCACGGCGGCGACGAGAAATGGGGCGGTGATCGACAGGGCCTCGGGCACAGGCGCATTCTAGGTGCGCATGCCCCGGTGCCGACCCACCGTCCGTAGGCGACCACGGGCGACCACGAGCCCCCGGACCCTCAGGGTGCCCCGGGCGCCTCGCCGTCCACGTAGTGCCAGCGCCCGGCCCGCCGCGCGAACCGGCTGCGCTCGTGCAGCTCACCCCGGCGCACCGGACCGTCGTCGACGCTCACCCAGCGCGCCCGGAACTCGACCACCCCTTCGTCGTCGTCGGGACCGCCACCGACGACGCCGAGCACTTCGAGGCCGACCCATCGGACGCGCGGGTCCGGTGTGGCGTCATCCGGTCGGGTGCGCGCGTGCCATGTGCGGAAGAGATGCGCACCGTTCCCGAGGACGTATGCCGTGTAGCGCGACCGCATCAGCTGCTCGGCACTCTCCGCAAGGCGTTCACCGTCGACCACAGGGCCGCAACAGCCGGCCAGCGAAGTACCCGCGGGCACGCCTCCACACGGACACGGCATTCGCACCTCACCGCTCGGGCGCCCCGCGCCGTCCCCGAATCCAGAGCTCGGCCGCACAGCCGGTCAGCCCGGACGAGGCGGACGGATCCACCACGGCTCGTCGACCGGTCGCAAGCCGGCCCAGCCACGATCCCGCTGGCCGGCCGCTGCCAGCACCGCGATCATCAGGGTCCCGTTGTGCAGGTCTCCGTCCAGGACCGCCTCGACGAGCTCGTCGAGCGGTACGCGGCGGACCGGCATCCCGAGCTCCTCCGCGTCCCGCTCGTGCCGCCCGTGATCGGGCACTTCGCGGAGGTCGCGGGCGAGGAACACCCGGATCGCCTCGCTGGAGCCACCGGGACTCGCGTAGTGGTCGAGGAGCAGGTGCCACTCCCCCGCCACGAGGTCGGCCTCCTCGTGCAGCTCACGGACCGCCGTGGTGTGGGGCGGCTCGCCGTCGACGTCGAGCAGCCCGGCAGGCAGCTCCCACTCGAAGGCACCCACGGGGTGGCGGTACTGCTGGACGAGCACCACGCGCTCCTCCTCGTCGAGCGCGAGCACGGCGACGGCACCGGTGTGGTCGAGGAGGTCCCGGGTCACCACGCCGGCGTCGCCGAGGTCCACGCGCTCACGGCGCACCTGCCACACGAGCCCGTCGAGGACGAGCTCCGAGGACAGCACCGGCCGCGGGTCGATGCGGTCCCGGAGAGGATCAGACATGTGCCTCGGCGTGCTCGTGGTGACGCGGGCGCTCCACCTCGACGAGGCGCGCCGCCCGCTGCTGCTCGATCGCGGCCCCGATGAGTCCGGCGAAGAGCGGGTGCGCCCGCGTCGGGCGCGACTTGAACTCCGGATGCGCCTGCGTCGAGACGTAGTAGGGGTGGACGTCGGTCGGCAGCTCGACGAACTCGACGAGCCCGAGGTCGGGGTGCGTGCCGCTGATCCGCAGGCCGGCATCCTCGAGCGGGACGCGGTAGGCCTCGTTGACCTCGTACCGGTGGCGGTGCCGCTCGTCGGCCGTCGTGGAACCGTAGGCGGTGGCGACCACCGAGCCGGGCACGAGCGAGGCCCGCTGGCTGCCCAACCGCATCGTGCCCCCCATGTCACCGTCGCCCTCGACGAACGCCCTCTGCTCCTCCATCGTCGCGATGACGGGGGCGGGGGTCCCGGGGTCGAACTCCGTCGAGCTGGCTCCCTCGATCCCGGCGACTGCTCGGGCGTACTCGATGACCATGCACTGCAGGCCGAGGCAGATGCCGAGCGTGGGCACCAGCCGCTCCCGGGCCCAGCCGAGGGCCCCGACCTTGCCCTCGATGCCGCGCACACCGAACCCACCCGGCACGAGCACGGCATCGACCCCGCCCAGGGCCTTCTGGGCACCCGCCTCCGTCTCGCACGTGTCGGAGGGGACCCAGCGGATCCGGACCTTGGCGTCGTGGTGGAAGCCGGCCGCACGCAGGGCCTCGGTGACCGACAGGTACGCGTCGGGGAGGTCGATGTACTTGCCGACGAGCGCCACCTCGACCTCGTGCTCGGGCTCGTGCACTCGCTGCAGGAGGAGGTCCCAGTCCGTCCAGTCGACGTCCCGGAACGTCAGCCCGAGGCGGCGAATCACGTACGCGTCCAACCCCTCCCGGTGCAGCACCTTGGGAATGTCGTAGATGCTCGGGGCGTCCACGGCCGCAGCGACGGCGTCGGTGTCGACGTCGCACATGAGGCTGATCTTGCGCTTGATCGACTCCGGGATGTCCCTGTCCGCCCGCAGCACCAGCGCGTCGGGCTGGATGCCGACCTGCCGCAGCGCCGCCACCGAGTGCTGCGTCGGCTTGGTCTTCAGCTCCCCGCTCGGCGCGAGATAGGGGACGAGGGACACGTGGAGGAAGAAGACGCTGTCGCGGCCGAGGTCGTGCCGCACCTGTCGCGCGGCCTCGAGGAACGGCAACGACTCGATGTCACCGACCGTCCCCCCGATCTCGGTGATGATGATGTCGGGCGCCTCCGCGTGGGCAACCCCGGGCGAGCCGGCGGCCTGCGCTCGCATCCGGTCCTTGAGCTCGTTCGTGATGTGCGGGATGACCTGCACGGTGTCCCCGAGGTACTCCCCTCGTCGCTCGCGCTGGATCACGCGGTTGTAGACCTGACCGGTCGTGACGTTGGCGCTGCCGCGCAGGCTGACGTCGAGGAACCGCTCGTAGTGCCCGATGTCGAGGTCGGTCTCCGCACCGTCGTCCGTCACGAAGACCTCACCGTGCTGGAACGGGTTCATCGTGCCCGGGTCGACGTTGAGATAGGGGTCGAGCTTCTGCATCGTCACCCGGAGGCCGCGCGCCCGGAGCAGGTGCCCGAGGGAGGAGGCTGTGAGCCCCTTGCCGAGTGAGGAGGCCACGCCTCCGGTCACGAAGATCTGTTTCGTCTGGAGCACCACGGGCTTCAACGATACGTCATGGGCACGTTGCCGCCCGACCGCAGGACCGGCGCGTCGCCCGCCGACCGGACCGACCTACGGCTCAGCGTCGTGGGCGAGTTCAACGACGCTCCGGTATGCCGTGAGGGCTGCCGCGAGCGCGTCCTCCTCGGTCGGCAGGTGCTCGGCCCGCTCGACGGCCTTGGAGCGCAGGTCGTCGCGCACAGCGCCGTGACGGACGACGTCGCGGATCGCCCGCGACAGCGAGATGGGGTCGGCCGGCGGGACGAGCAGGGCCGCGTCCCCGACGACGGCCGCTGTTCCCCCCACGTCGGTGGCGACCACCGCGGCGCCCAGGTGCAGGGCCTCCTGGAGCGCGACCGGCTGCCCCTCCCACCGGGCACTCGACACGACGACGTCTGCGGCGGCCAGGAGCTCGGGCACGTCGGTGCGGTGCCCGAGGAGGCGCACGGGGAGGCGTTCGGCCTCGATCCGGGCTTGGAGCGCCTCACGCAGCGGACCGTCGCCGGCGACGACCGTGACGAGGTCGACGTCGTCGACCAGCTCACGGTGCGCGTCGAGGAGCAGCTCAATTCCCTTCTGGGGCGCGAGCCTGGCCACCACCACCGCGAGTGAGGACCGGCCGCCGACCCCCAGGGCGGCACGCACGGCATACCGGTCGACGACCGCTGTGCGGCGGGGCGGTGCAGCGACGACGGCGAGACCGGTTCGGCGTGCACCGAGCCGGTCCATCCGGTGCACGAGGTCCGGGGAGACGCCCAGGACGAGTGCGCTCCCTCGCGCCACCACCCGCTCGAGCGCGGCGTAGACGGCCCCGGTGATGGCGCCGGAAGGGGGCGCGTTGTGCAGCGTGGCCACCACCGGGGCGCCACGTCTTCCGGTGGCGAGGACCCCGAGCGCCGCCGCGCGCAGCCCGTGCGCGTGGACCACGTCAGCCCCGGCGGCGAGGCGCGAGAGGTCGCGGACGGCCCGGACGTCATGAGCCGGATGCGGGCGGTCGGAGACGTCGAGCGCCTCGACACTCGACGCGACGGCCCCGAACCGGAAGTGGTCCTCGGCCTGCCGTGGGCATGCGACGACGACGTGGTGGCCGGCTTCGGCGAGGCCCCTCACCAGGCCGTGGACGTGGCTACCGACGCCGCCGGCGCTGGTGCCCAGCACCTGGAGGATCCTCATGCCGACCTCCCAGCGCGACGGCGGGCCCGGCCACGGTGCAGGACCTCGACCATCATGGACCGGTCACCCATCGCGAGCGTCACGACGCCGACGAGGAGCGCGAGGGCACCGGCCACGACCCCGACGAGGACGGCCTCCAGGAGGTCGTCCATCGGCCGCGCCCGCGTCACGAGATCACCGACGACCACGGCAAAGGCCGTGGCCACGACGAGGGCACCGGTCGTCCGTCCCGCCCCCGCCGTCGCCATCGGGCCCCAGGTGCGGCGCACGAGGAGAACGAGGGCGACGCCGGCGACCGTCATCCCGAGCGTCGAGCTGAGACCCAGAACCCGCAGAGTTGCCGCTGGCTCCTGGCCACCACCGAGGAGCACGAGCGGAAGCAGCGCGGCGATGCTCCACCCCAGCGCCGCGGCGAGGCCCGCGTCGGTGGGGCGGCCACGCACGTAGAGCGCCCTTGTCAGCAGTGCGGTGAGACCGAACCCCACGAGTCCGGGGGCGTATGCCGTGAGCGTCCCGGGGAGGGCGGCCAGGGCCGACGTGCTGGCGGCGCCGTTGCCACGGCGGCTGTCGAGCACCGAGAAGAACGCTCCGATGGCGGGAGCAGCCGCCACGAGCACGCCGACGGACAGACCGGTGAGGACCAGCACCGCACGGAGCGCGCGCGCGAGTGTCTCGGTGACGTCCTCTCCGGCGCCGGTCCGGGCGGCCAGTGCTGGGAACGCGCTGGTCGCGACCGGGACGGCGAGCACGGCATAGGGCAGGAGGTACACGGCCTGCGCGTACTGGTAGACCGGGAAGGTTCCGCTGTCACCGGACTGCTTCGCCAGCCACATGGTGACGAGGACGGACCCCTGCTGAGCCAGCAGGGCGATGACTCCGGCCCCGGCGAGGGACCCGATGCGGCGGGCGTCGTCGGCCGGCATCCTCAGGGCGGGCTGCCAGCGCCAGCCGGTGCGCATCGCCGGCACGAGGAGAGGAACGGACAGCACGACGACGCCGAGCGTCGTTCCCCACCCGAGCACCTGGATCGCCTCGTCACTGACCAGTGACGGGGCCGTCTGGCCGTCGACGATCGCGCCGTACCAGAGGTAGGACCCGAGGACGACGATCGAGGAGGCGAGCGGCGCGAGCGCCGCGGCGAGGAACCGGCGGTGCGCCTGGAGCAGTCCGGTGAGGATGATGCCGAGGCCGTAGAGCGGCACCTGCACCGCGAAGATCCGCAGCAGTGTGGCGGCCACGTCTGCGGCGCGAGGGTCGGTGTCGACGACGAACGCCGAGGAGATGCCCGGCGCCAGCACCCACAGAAGCGCCCCCACCGGCACGAGGACGAGGAGTGTCCAGGTCAACAGCACGGATGCCGTGTGCTCGGCACGCTCGCGCTCCCCCGCTCCCAGCCGCGAGGCGATGAGCGGCACCGCGACGGCGGCGAGGATGCCGCCTGCCGCCACCTCGAACAACACGTTGGGTATCGCGTTGACGGTCTGGTAGAGCCCACCGACCCCTCCGGCGCGCACGGCATCCGCGAAGACGAGGATTCGAGCGAACCCGGCAGCGCGTGCCAAGAGCGTCGTGACCGCGATGAGACCCGCGGCACCGGCGATCCCGGACGCGAAACGGCGACTGGTCATCGAGGCGGCCGGCCCCAGGCATCCAGCTCCCGCAGGCCGGGCGTCGCCTCGATGACCCGGGTGAAGCTCACCCTCTCGGAGATCACGGTGAGGACGGCCAACCCTGCGAGCGTGGCGTATCGCCCACCCCGTCCGGAACGGCGGAGCAGGGCGGTGCCGACCAACGCACCCGCGGCGTTGGCCCCGGTGTCGCCGAGCATCGCGGTGCCGGCCAGGTCGGGTCGGAGCACTCCGAGAGCCGCTCCGGCGGCCGCGGCAGCGTCGACGGCCCCCGGGCGGGTGGGCGCCAGCAGGAGAGGTGCCGCTGCGAGCAGCGTCGCCTTGAGGGCCCGTCCGGGCCGCAGGTCGAGGAGGTTGGCCATGTTGGCGGCAGCAGCGACGAGGGCCCCGCCCACGAGGGTGTCGACGCGGCCCACGTCGGCCCGACCGCGGTCGGCGATGGCGGCGGCGACGACACCGGTCGCACCGATCCCGAGGACCTTCACGAGCCCCGTCGTCAGCTCGCCGCGAGCGGCGGCCCCGAGGTGGCCCTTGAGCCCCTTGCTGCCCGAGTCCCCGACGAGGTCGTCGAGGGCACCGAATGCCCCGGCGCCGATGACCGCCGCAGCTCCGGCTGGACCCGCCGCTCCGGCGCCGACCGCCGCCCCCGCGACGTAGGCGGGTCCCTCCAGGAGCGTGACGCGGTCGCCGGCGTGGTTGGTCCTCTGCCACCGCGAGGACCTGACCGTTGCGGTGAGGAGCCGAAGAGCCGCGTGCGCCACGGCCGCGGACCCCAGAGCCACGGCGGCGCTGCGGCCGACGGTTCCTGCGCGCGCTTGCGAGCCGTTCCGGCTCACGGCGTCGGCAGGGGGGCGTAGGGGGCCTCGGCACCGGGGGCGAGGCCGTACTGCCCGACCTCGCCGGTGGACTGCTCCACGAGCCCGTGGACGACGCTCCCCTGTCCCAGGGCACCACCGGCGTTGTCGACGGTCGTGACGCCCTGCGTCGCGGTGGCGTCGTTGCGGACGCTGTCGAGCACGGAGACGCCTTCGCCGGCGGTGGTCGCCTCTCCGGCGACGACGGTGCCCGCGGACCGCTCGTCGAGGGCGATGATGAGGTCGACCCAGTGCTCGGCGGCGGCGCGCTGTGCCTCGAGGTCCCCGTCGGTCACCACTCCGGCGACGACGACGACGAGGTCCGCCGGCTCGAAGCCCTCGGTGTCGACCTCGAGGAGGTCTGCGCCTGCGAGGGCGTCGAGTGCCTCTCGTGCCTCCGCGGCAGCCGGGGCGTCGGTGCCCTCTGCAGCAGGAGCGGTGAGCAGCGAAGCGAGCAGGACGTCTCGGGGGGAGACGGCGCCGGAGTCCGTGATGTCGACGCCGGCGGTGGTCGCCGCCTGCTGGACGACCGCCTCGCGGGCTTCGATCGTGCCGTCGTCGTCCGAGACCCAGTCGTCGGCGACGGACGTCGTCGACACCACCTCGGCACCGGCCACCTCCAGGCTCGCGACGGACGCCTCCGCGACGGACCCGTCGGATCCGGGAAGGACCACGAGCGCCACCCGCCTGTCCTGGAGGAGTCCGGCGAGGACCGGCGGGCTCGTCACGCCGATGTAGGAGTCCTGCGCCTCCGTCCCCGCGGCGGCCCTCTCGAGCTGGCTGTTGAGGTCGGCCTTGTCCTGGCGGAGGCCGGCGACCTCGTTGTTGAGGGTGTCACCCAGCTCGCCCTCCAGCGGACCCGCACCGAGGACGATCCCCACGGCGAGGGCCATGAAGATCGAGACGATGGACACGATGTGGTAGCGGAAGTCGATCAACCGAACACTCCTTGGACGGACGACCAGAGGTCGTCCACGCGGGCGCCGAGGACCTGGAGCAGGGCGCGTCCACCGGCCGTGGACCAGAGCGCCGCGCCGAGAGCGAGCAGCCCCACGCCGAGCATGATGACCAGGCTGAGGACGGAGATCCTCGCGCGGTACAGCCGGCTCACCCCCTTGGCGTCGACGAGCTTGCCGCCCACCCGCAACCTGGTGAGGAAGGTGCTCGCCATGCCGGAACGCCCCTTGTCGAGGAACTCCACGAGCGTGACGTGGGTGCCGACAGCCACGATGAGGCTAGCCCCCTTGTCGTCGGCGAGCAGCATCGCGACGTCCTCGCTGGTTCCCGTGGCGGGGAACACGACCGGCTCGACGGCCAGCTCACGGACCCGCTCCAGGCCGGGGGCGCGACCGTCGCGGTAGGCGTGGACGACGATCTCCGCGCCGCACCGGAGGGCATCGTCGGAGACCGAGTCCATGTCGCCGACGATGAGGTCCGGGCGGTGCCTCGCCTCGATGAGGGCATCCGCGCCGCCGTCGACACCGATGAGGACGGGTTTGTACTCACGGATGTAGTGGCGCAGCGTCTGCAGGTCTTCCTTGTAGTGGTAGCCGCGCACGACGATGAGGACGTGCCGCCCCTCGAGGTCGGTGCGGATGTCCGGGACGCCGACCCCGTCGAAGAGCAGCTCGCGCTCCTTGCGCAGGTAGTCCATCGTGTTCTCGGCGAACGCCTCGAGGGTGTCCGACAGACCCGCTCGGGCCAGGGTCATCGCATCCTGAACCGCCTCGGTGTCCAGCACGGTGCCGCTGCCGACCGTCTGCCCCTCGACCACGACGTCCCCTCCCTCGAGGGTCACGCCGGTGCCGTCCTTGATGTCCATGACGTCCGTCCCGGCGCCGTCCACGAGCGGGATGCCGGCAGCGACGAGGATCTCGGGCCCGAGGTTGGGATACCGGCCGGAGATCGAGGAGGAGGCGTTGACGACGGCCGCCGGCCGGCACGCGACGAGCGCCTCGGCGCTCACCCGGTCGAGGTCCTCGTGGTCGATCACGGCGATGTCACCCGGACGCAGTCGCTTGGTGAGGTCCTTCGTCCGCGGGTCCACGCGCGCCGAACCGCTGAGCCCGGGTGAGGGGCCACGGTGGCGGCGGGCGGGTAGGCGGATGGACATCTGCCCCATCGTGCCAGACGCCACTAGACCCGGGCCCGCGCCAGAAGGTCACGGGCGTGCTCGAGCGCGGCGTCGGTCCCGGAACCCCCGAGCATCCGCGCGAGCTCGACGACGCGGTCGTCGCCGTGGACCTCGTGGACACCGCTGCGGGTGACGTGTCCGTCGTCGGACCGCTCGACGACGAGGTGGCGGTCGGCGTGCGCCGCCACCTGGGCCAGGTGCGTCACGACGACGACCTGGGCGTGCCGTGCCAGGGACGCGAGGCGGGAACCGACGTCGAGCGCGGCCCGCCCCCCGACGCCGGCGTCCACCTCGTCGAAGACGAACGTGGGCACGGCCGACACCTCGCTGGCCGTCGCCACCTCGATGGCGAGCATGACCCGGGACAGCTCACCCCCGGAGGCTGCCTTGGTCACGGCTCGCGGGGTGGTCCCCGAGCCGGAGGCCAGGCGGATCTCGACGTCGTCCCGGCCGTCGGTCGTGAAGCGCCCCGCGTCCTCGACCGCGATGGTGACCGTCGCGGAGCCCATGGCCAGGTGCGAGAGCTCCTCGGTGATTCGCGCGGCGAGGGCCGTCGCGGCGGCGGTGCGCGCCTGGGTGAGGCGCGTGGCTGCGCTCTCCCGAGCACTCCTGAGCTCGCGCACCCGGACCTCGAGCTCGTCGATGCGGTCTCCGGTGCCGTCGAGCTCCGCGACGCGCCGGGCTGCCGCCAGCCCCCATGCGAGGACGTCGTCGACGGTCGGGCCGTAGAGCCGGGTGAGCTCACCCAGCGCGGCGCGGCGCTGCTCCACGTGCTCGAGCCGGGCCGGGTCGACATCGGCGTCGGCGAGGTAGGAGCCGAGGTCCGCGGCCACGTCCGCCGCGAGGTACCGCAGCTCGTCGACGCGGCTGCCGATCTCGGCGAGGCCCGGGTCCGCGGAGCTCACCGCCGCAAGGCGAGCCGACGCCGTGGCCAGCGTCGCCACGACGCCGGTCGGCTGCATCCCCGACGTCTCGTCCTCACCGGAGACGAGGGCGTGGGCGGCTCCGGCCCCGGACCTCAGCTCCTCCGCGTGCCCCAGCCGCTCGGACTCCACGCGTAGCGCCGCGTCCTCGCCGGGTTGGGGGTCGACCGCTTCGATCCGCTCCAGCCCGACACGCAACGTCTCGGCCTCCCGGGCCCGCTCGGTCGCAGCGGTCCGCAGGGTGCTGAGCTCGGCTTCTGCGTCAGTGAGCTGGGTGTGGACGACGCGGTATGCCGTCAGCGCAGCCGCCAGGCTCGACCCCCCGAAGGCGTCGACGGCCTCGCGGTGCTGGTCGGCGCGGCGGAGCCGCCACTGGTCGGCCTGTCCGTGGACGGCGACGAGGTGCTCCGCCAGCTCGGCGAGCAGGCCCACGGGCGCGGCGCGTCCGCCGACGTGCGCGCGGGACCGACCGTCGCCCGAAACGGACCGGACGAGGACCAGTCCGTCGCTGACGTCCGCTCCGGCGTCGGCGGCACGGGTGAGCGCCGGATGCCCGGCGGGAAGGTCGAGAACGCCCTCCACGACGACGCGGTCCGAGCCCGCACGGACGAGGCCCGAGTCGCCGCGGCCGCCGAGCAGCAGTCCGAGACCGGTGACCACCATGGTCTTGCCCGCCCCCGTCTCTCCGGTCAGGACGGTCAGGCCCGGGTGCAGCGGGAGGACCGCCTCGTCGATGACCCCCAGGCCACGGATGCGGATCTCCTCGATCACGGCGTGACGCCCTCACCCGCCGGAGGGAGGCGGCGTGCGGCCCCTCGCCAGCCCTGCACCGGCAGGTCGAACTTCTCGACCAGCCGGTCGGTGAACCCGCTGGCCGACAGGCGGG
>CALCXF010000066.1 GCA_937907685.1 uncultured Nostocoides sp. | reverse complement strand
GCGGCGCTGGCGATGACGAGGGATATGGGTAGAGATGATGTGCCAGCCGCCATACGTGCCACTCCTGCGGCGCAGGGGGCTTATGTGCGGTGGGAGCGGCCTCTGTCAGGCGACCCCGTCCGCCGACGCACAGTGTCGAACCTACCGAGCGACAGCCCAACCTCGAGCGCACCCGTGACGACCATCGCGACGCCGAGGAACCCCGCCCCGAGCGCGTACTGCCCCGCGTTGGCCCGATCGAATGACGCCTGCGAAACGCACGTGGTCACGCCCTTGTTCACTTGAGCGAACGCACACCCATTGACGTCCTTCGTTGGGGCGCCGAGCTTCAGAACCGAGAACGCGACACCGATGGAGATCAGCGGGACGACAACGAGGGCCAGGACACCCGTGGCCCCGCCTCGCGCGAGAGCAGACGTGAACGTCTCGAATGCTGGCTGGCCACCGTTCAGCTCGCCAGATGGCCACACCGCCAACAATCGAAACGACTGGAACAGCAGCAGGCAGCCCAGGAGGAGGACCGGCGCCCACAGCACGCCAGCCGACGAGACCCTCCCGGCGGCGAAGAAGCTGGCACAGGCAACACAACCAAGCCCCACCCCGATCCGGACTCCCACCGCAGTCAGCCCCGGCCCCTCGGAACGGACCTCATCAGAGCATCGGTCATCGTGGTGCGGATCCATACGGTGACCGTACCGAGGTCTCCAGCAGTCCGCTCATGCCACTTCTTCCTGACATTTCTCCGGCGATGTGACTTCGAGATACGTGCCAGGCACATCGAGTGCCCGTTGGCGTGATCCTCGTGGTGAACACCCGTCAGACCAGTCGACCGTTTCCCAGAGTGGGGTGAGCGCCCTTGGCGATCCGGTCGGATCCGGTCGCTGCAACGCCGCGAGGTCGTTGTCGAGGACGGTGCGCCGGCGGCTGCCAGCCCTCCACAATGTCGCCACCAAACGTCGTGTCATGCCTCGATGCGGACGTGCTACTTCTTGCCACCTGTGCCTGACGCCTGTTGGAAGCGGAACTCCACGACGTCGCCGTCTCGCATCACGTAGTCCTTGCCCTCCATCCGCACCCGGCCTGCTGCCCTGGCGGCGGCCATCGAGCCAGCGGCATCCAGGTCGGTGAAAGACACGATCTCGGCCTTGATGAACCCGCGCTGGAAGTCGGTGTGGATGACGCCGGCTGCCTGTGGCGCGGTCCACCCCTTGTGGATGGTCCAGGCGCGCGACTCCTTCGGCCCGGCGGTGAGGTACGTCTGCAGGCCAAGGGTGTGGAAGCCGACCCGGGCCAACTGGTCGAGCCCGGACTCATCGGCTCCGAACGACTCCAGCATCTCGTGCGCGTCCTCGGCCGACATCTCCATGAGGTCCATCTCGAGCTTGGCGTTGAGGTACACCGCATCGGCCGGTGCCACGAGCTCACCGAGTCGCACATGGAGCTCCGCGTCCGCCAGCTGCTGCTCGTCCAGGTTGAAGACGTAGATGAAGGGTTTGGTGGTCAGGAGCCCCAGCACGGACGCCAGGCCGAGGTCGACGCCAGCAGCCGCACCACCGGCATACAACGTCGTGCCCTGTTCGAGCACCTTCTGCGCGGCGAGGGCGTTGTCCAGCAGGGGTCGTGACTCCTTCTTGATCCGCGCCTCCTTCTCGAGACGCACGGCGGCCTTCTCGAGGGTCTGGAGGTCGGCCAGGATGAGCTCGGTGTGGATCGTCTCGATGTCGGAGCTGGGCGACACCTTGCCGTCGACGTGCACGACGTCACCGTCCTCGAACGCGCGCACCACCTGGCAGATCGCGTCGGCCTCGCGGATGTTGGCGAGGAACTTGTTGCCCAGACCCTCCCCCTCGGAGGCACCACGCACGATGCCGGCGATGTCGACGAAGGACACGGTCGCCGGAAGGATCTTCTCGCTCCCGAAGATCTCCGCAAGACGCCCCAGGCGCTCGTCCGGGAGCGGGACGACCCCCACGTTGGGGTCGATCGTTGCGAACGGGTAGTTGGCTGCAAGGACGGTGTTCTTCGTGAGGGCGTTGAACATCGTCGACTTGCCGACGTTGGGGAGACCGACGATTCCGATGGTGAGTGCCACGAGGCCGAGAGTCTACTGGCGCCGGCTCCATGCTCCACGAGCCGTCACGGTGTCCGTTGCGGCTCGAGGCGGATCACGGTCGGGCAGCCACGCCCGGGGAAGGTCACCACGAAGCGAACCGCCGCCGCGACGTCAGCAGGGGCGAGCAGCCGTTCCGGCTCGGTGGCGCCCGTGGGCGACAACAGGCCGGCTCCCGCGGCGACCAGGCCCGGCGAGACGAGGCTCACCTTCACCCCGAGGTCCCGCAGGTCGAGGAACGTGCCGCCGGCCAGCCCGGCAAGGCCGTGCTTGCTGGCGACGTATGCCGCGTTGTTGGCGAACGCCTGGTGTGCTGCCCCCGACCCGATGAACACCAAGCAGCTCGGTGCGGCGGCGACGAGGGCCGGTGCGACCGCCGCGGCGAACACGGCGGCCGATGCGAGGTTCGTGTCGAGCAGCTCGCCCCACCGGCCTGGATCCGCCCGTTGGACCGGTGCCCAGTCGAAGACGCCGGCGGCCCAGACGGCCACGGCCACGGGGCCGGCGTCGGCCACGGCGCCCATCGTGTCGACGAGCGCGGGCCTATCCGTCACGTCGGCGACCCGGATCACCGCGGGTTCCCCGCCGCCGGATTCCACCGCGCACGCCGCGGCCACTCTGGTCAGTCGCTCCTCGTCGCGACCGACCAGCACCGGCGTGAGCCCGAGTCCGGCGAGCATCACCGCGAGGGCAGCGCCGATCTCGCCGGACGCGCCGACCACCACCGCCTGTCCGGATGGCGCAGGGTGATCTGTCGGCACGCCGGAACACTATGCGGGCAGTGGCATCTGTGGGCGGTCTGGTTGAGGCCCGGGTGAAGGGGTCGCCACGGGCGAGCCCATACTCTCGAGCCATGGGCCTCGCCGAGGATCTGGACTACCGCGTACGGCCCGCCACTGCGGTGCAGCGTGCCGCACAGGCGGTCGTCGCATCGAGGGCTGGTTCCCGGCTCGTCTCTCGGTTCCTGCCGCCCCTCGACACGGGGGTGCAACGCCTGACCCACCACCGCCACTCGGCGCCCAGCCTGATCGTGGGACTGCCCGTGCTCGACGTCACCACGACCGGTCGACGCAGCGGCCTCGCCCGCACGAGCCACCTCATCGCCATTCCCTACGGCAGCACCTTGGCCCTCGTCGGCACCAACTTCGGGCGACGGGAGACACCGGCATGGGTGCTCAACCTCGAGGCCCAGCCGCGGGCCACGGTGTCGTACCGCGGCACCACGGTCGAGGTCGTCGCGCGACCGGCCTCCGACGAGGAGCTGGCCGAGGTCCTGACGCTGTCGGAGCGGGTGTATGTCGGATACCGCCGGTACCAGAACCGGATCACCGGCCGTCGCCTGCGGGTCTTCGTCCTCGAGCCGGTCCCCACTTGAGCGCTCCGGCCGAAGGCCTCAGCGCACCATCGGCTCGCTGTTCTCGAGGTATGCCGTGTGCTCGGCGTCCGCCGCGACCTCCAGCATCCGTGCGGTGTATGGAGCGACGTGGGCACCGGCGTCCGTCACCGTCCGCCAGTACGCGCCGGAGATCTCCCGGCGGAGGAAGAGGGCCGGGTCCAGCTCTCCGTCCTCGTGCCGGCCGAGGTCGAACAGGTAGAGCATCGCGTCCTCCCAGCCGCGCCACGGCGGCAGCCAGTTGACCGCGAGGAGTCGTCCGGCGGTCACCTCCAGGCCCAGCTCCTCCTGGATCTCTCGCTCGACGCAGGCCGCCGGTGACTCACCTGGGTCGACCACGCCCCCAGGGAGGTCCCACTCACGCTTGTAGCTCAGCTCGCAGAGCAGCACCTTGCCCAGCGGGTTCCGCAGCAGCCCCTGGGCGATCGTGCGCTTCTTCGGCAGCCGGGAGTTGAGGATCGCGATGCGGCGCAGCCGTTCCTCCTCGCTCTCGTCTCCGCTCGGCATGTCCCGAGGCTACCCGCGAGCCCTGTCGGTGCCCGCTGGCAGAGTCCGCCCCATGAGCGGATGGGTGTGGGGCGTCCTGGGGGTCGTGGTCGGGTCCGGCCTCGCGGTGGTCATGGCGAGGCTGTTGTATGCCGCGCGCTCGGCCGCCGTCGTCGCCGAGCGCGACCTGCTCCGCGAGCGAGTGGTCGACCTCGAGACGTCGTTGGCGGAGGACCTGGAGACGGCGGCCCTTCTCGCTCCGCTCAAGGATGCGCTTCTGCGCGTCGAGCACCAGGTCGGGTCCCTCGAGCGCGATCGGATGGCGCAGTTCGGTTCGATCCGCTCGCTGCTCGCCCGGGTGGAGGGTGAGACCCAACACCTCGGACGCGCCACGGCCTCGCTCGCCGGGTCGCTTCGCTCGTCGACCGTGCGCGGAGCCTGGGGTGAAGTGCAGCTGCGGCGGGTGCTCGAGGCCGCGGGCATGGTCAGCCACTGTGACTTCGACGAGCAGGTCAGCGCCGTCAGCGCCCACGGCCGCGGCGTTCGCCCCGACGTCGTGGTGCGACTGCCCGGCGACAAGCTCCTCGTCGTGGACGCCAAGGCGCCGATGACCGCCTTCCTCGACGCGCAGTCCGACGAGATCGGTGACGACGAGAGGTCCGCCCTGCTGCGCGACCACGCGGTCCGCCTCAGCCGGCACGTCGGGGCGCTGGCGGCCAAGGAGTACTGGTCTGGGTTCCGGGAGACCCCGGAGATGGTCGTGTGCTTCGTGCCCAGTGACGCCATGCTCGGCGCCGCGCTGGCGGCCCAGCCGGGGCTGCACGAGCGTGCGATGTTGCAGCGCGTCGTCCTCGTCGGCCCGGGAGCACTCATGGCGTTGCTCCGCACGGTGGCCTTCACCTGGCAACAGGACGCGCTCTCGACCAGCGCGCGGGAGCTGCTCGACCTCGGCAGCGACCTCTACCGCCGGCTCGGCACCCTCGGAAGCCACACCGCGAAGGTGGGCCGCAGCCTGCAGGGGAGCGTCGAGGCCTACAACGCGATGGTGGGCGCGCTGGAGTCGAGGGTTCTGGTCACGGCTCGACGGATGCACGACCTCGACCTCGTCGGTGACCCGCTGCCCGTGCTCACACCGGTAGAGATCGCTCCCCGCCCGCTGACGGCCCAGGAGCTCATCGACGCCGTGACGGAGGACGACCGGCGCCCCGAGCTGCCCAGCATCGAGCCGCCTGGAGTGGCCGTCACCCGCGACGCGGGATGAGGTGAGGGCTCGTCGGCTCAGGCCCGCCCGTCGGGCGCCAGGTCCATCTCGTAGTGGAAGGTGAGGGGGCCGCCCTCACCCTCGGTGCGGCGGAACCCCTCCGCCTCGTAGAGGTGCCGGGCAGCGACGTCGTCCTCGCTCGTCGAGAGGTCCATGAAGTCGCACCCCCGCACTCGCGCACGGGCAACGCACGCCCGGAGCAGGACCCGACCCAGGCCACCCCCCCGCCGATCCGGCACGACATAGAGCTCGGCGAGATAGCACTCGTCAGCCTCGGTCCACAGCGATGGGCGGAAACGGAGCACCGCGACGCCGTCGGCGTCCCCCACGAGCAGAACGTCCGTCGACCCATCGGCCACGAGCACCGCCAGGCGTGCGGCCAGTGCGTCGGCGCCGGGGCTCGGGTCCTCGTACTCGGTGTTGAAGTCGTGCAGCAACCGACCCGCGACTGCGTGTTCGGCCCGACTCACGGCAAGCGTCACCGGCGTGTCCACGGCAACCCCTCGACTGGCCGGCATCCGACCGTCAGTGCAGGCCGGAGCCCGCACCGGCGAAGCTGGCGTCGTGGCGCATCTTGTCCGACATGCCGGCCGCCTTGAGGTCGCGGCGGATCTCGGTCGGCAACGCGAACATCAGCGACTCCTCCGCGGCGACGACCGGCATCACGTCCTCGAAGCCGTGCCGGGCCAGGAGGTCGAGGACCTCACGGACGAGGATCTCCGGCACCGACGCCCCCGAGGTGACCCCGACGGTCGAGACGCCCTCGAGCCACGCCACGTCCACCTCGTCCGCGTAGTCGACGAGGTGCCCGGCACGCGACCCGTGCTCCAGCGCGACCTCGACGAGGCGCACGGAGTTCGAGGAGTTGCGCGACCCGACGACGATCATGAGGTCGCAGTCAGCGGCCATCTGCTTCACGGCGAGCTGCCGGTTCTGCGTCGCGTAGCAGATGTCGTCGCTGGGTGGGTCCTGGAGGCTGGGGAAGCGCTCCCGCAGGCGACGCACCGTCTCCATCGTCTCGTCGACGGAGAGCGTCGTCTGGGAGAGCCACACGACCTTGTCAGGGTCCCGCACGGTGACGTTCGCGACGTCACCGGGGCCGTCGACGAGCTGGATGTGCTCGGGTGCCTCGCCGGCGGTACCGACGACCTCCTCGTGCCCCTCGTGGCCGATGAGCAGGATGTCGAAGTCGGCGTCGGCGAAGCGCACCGCCTCGCGGTGCACCTTGGTCACCAGCGGGCAGGTCGCGTCGATGCTTCGCAGCGAGCGGGCGCGCGCCTCCTCGTGCACCACGGGTGCCACGCCGTGCGCGGACAGCACGACCGTGGCGCCCTCGGGCACCTCGTCCGTCTCGTCGACGAAGATCGCACCGCGCTTCTCGAGAGTGGTGACGACGTGGACGTTGTGGACGATCTGCTTTCGCACGTAGACCGGGGCGCCGTACAGCTCCAGCGCCTTCTCGACCGTGACGACGGCTCGGTCGACACCCGCGCAGTATCCGCGGGGAGCCGCAAGGAGCACGCGCTTGGTCGAGTTCGCCATGTGCACCATCGTAGGTGGCGCCCGCACCCGGCCCGAATCGCGGGAGGCGAGGCGGGCCTGCCCTGGCCGCGGAGGACCCGGTCCGCAGGTCGCCGCCAGGCGCGTGGACCGCCCGCTGGAACCGCCGCACACCACACCGCCTCCTAGAGTGCAGCGCATGAGCACGCCCGCATCCGCCGGTCGGGGCCCGATGCCGGAGCGGGCAGTCGACACGACGGCGGAGCACCCCTGGCCGGTGCGCCTGCTCGCCCTGAAGATCTCGCAGTACGTGGAGAAGATGTCGGTGCTGTGGGTCGAGGGGCAGGTCGTGCAGCTCACCCGCCGACCCGGCGCACGCACGGCATACCTCGTCCTGCGTGACCCCGACGTCGACATGAGCCTCTCGGTCTCGATCCACGTCAACGCCCTCGACGCCATGCCTGGCCCACTCGGCGAGGGTGCTCGGGTGGTGCTCCAGGCCAAACCCGTCTTCTGGACCCAGCGCGGCAGCCTCGTCCTCGACGCACGCCAGATCCGCCCCGTCGGTGTGGGAGAGCTGCTCGCTCGGCTGGAGTACCTCAAGCGCCACCTGGCGCAGGAGGGGCTCTTCGAGCGTGACCGGAAACGGCCCCTGCCGTTCCTTCCGCGCAGGGTCGGACTCGTCTGCGGCCGGGCCAGCGCCGCGGAGCGCGACGTCGTGGAGAACGCCCTGCGCCGGTGGCCGGCCACCCTCTTCGAGATCCGCCAGGTCGCGGTCCAGGGCTCGAACGCCGTCCAGGAGGTCACCGCCGCCATCGTCGAGCTCGACCGTCACCCGGAGGTCGACGTCGTCGTCATCGCTCGTGGTGGGGGCAGCGTCGAGGACCTCCTACCGTTCAGCAACGAGACGCTCCTGCGAGCGGTGGCCGCCGCGACGACGCCCGTGGTCAGCGCGATCGGCCACGACGTCGACACCCCGCTGCTCGACCTCGTCGCCGATCATCGCGCCTCGACGCCGACGGATGCCGCGAAGGCCGTCGTGCCGGATGCCGCGGCCGAGCGCGCCGTCGTCGACGCGGCTCTCAGCCGTGGTCGGCGTGCGGTCATCTCCCGGGTGCAGCACGAGCGGCGGCGGCTCGTCGAGCTCCGCTCCCGACCGGTCCTCACCGACAAGGCAGCCTTCGTGCGTGGGCAGCGGGAGGCGGTCCAGGCGCTGCGCGACCGGGTCCGGCGACG
Source organism: uncultured Nostocoides sp. (assembly GCA_937907685.1). GTDB lineage: Bacteria > Actinomycetota > Actinomycetes > Actinomycetales > Dermatophilaceae > Fodinibacter. The sequence continues at coordinate 17,187 of CALCXF010000066.1, read as the reverse complement.
AGTCGAGGGCCGGCTGCACCGCGCCCGGGACCACACGGCACACCTGCACGCCCAGCTGCGGACGCTCTCACCCCAGTCGACCCTCGACCGTGGGTACGCCATCGTCCAGGAACCCGATGGCTCCGTCGTCCGTGACCCCACCGACCTCCAGGTTGGTCAGCTGCTCCGGGTGCGCGTCGCGCGCGGCGACTTCGGCGTGCGGACCGTCGGGGTCGGCGATGAGTGAGCGTCAAGGCACGGGGTGTCGGCCGGGCTGAGCCGCCGTCCGGAGGGACCACTAGGCTCGGCGGCATGGGACAGAAGGAGGCGGCGAGGCCCGGGAGACCCGGTGAAAACGCCACCGGTGCCGCCGGATCCCCCGACACTGCGGGCAGCCCAGCCGACGATTCCTCTGCCGACATCGCGTCGATGTCCTACGAGCAGGCCCGCGACGAGCTCGTCGACATCGTCGCGCGCCTCGAGAACGGTGAGTCGGGCCTCGAGGAGAGCATGGGGCTGTGGCAGCGCGGCGAGGCCCTCGCGGCCCACTGCGCGTCATGGCTCGACCGGGCCGAGGCGCGCATCACCGCCGAGGACTGAGAAACCAGCCCCAGGCGATCATCACGGTCCGACGGGCTCCAGGTAGGTGACGAACTCGGCCATCTCCTCGAAGCTTGCCGTCCCGGTGACGAGCGTCGTGAGGTCGCCCGACGTCTGCGGGTCGTCGAGCATGCTGTTCTGCACCTTGGTGTCCCGCTCGTACCTCGCCCAGGTGCGACCCACCGCCTCGAGGGTGCCGACCTTCGGCGCGCGGTTCGTCTGCGCCTCCACCCAGGCGCGGTTCGGGTCGATCGTCTGCTCCACGGCGACGTAGGTGCCCGCGGGCGTCTGGTAGCCCGCGTGCCACGTCATGAAGCCGTCCGTCACGCGGACGTAGCGCGCCGAGGTCTCGGTCCATCCGTCCGGCAGGCCGACCGCTGTGACGATGGGCCAGCCCGACCGCTCCCGAACGTCCGCCGCCGTCGACTGGATGTCGACGGGCGGTCCACTGACCGAGCTCACCCGCGGCACGACGAGCACGAGGACGGCCACCATCCCGAGGACCGCGAGCAGCGAGAACACGAGGTTCCTCGTGGACCCCAGGGAGTACCGGCTTCCGGGCCGAGCGGGCGTCGTCACGCGACCCATCGTCGCCCACCCACGCCCGGGATGCCGAATCCCCGCGACGCTAGGGTGAGCCGCACTGACCTCATGGCAGACCATGACCGAGGAGCCCGCGTGAGCACCGCCCCCGTCGTCGTCGTCGGCGAGCTGCTCGTCGACATCGTCCACACGCCTGACGGCGCCACCGCCGAGCACGTCGGCGGCTCACCCGCGAACGTCGCGCTCGGCCTCGCCCGCCTCGGCCACGACACCTGGCTCGCCACGCTCGTGGGCACGGACGACCGTGGCGTCCGCTGCACCGAGCACGTCGAGGCCGGCGGTGTCCGGCTGCTGCCCGGCAGCACGAGCCCTGCGCACCCCACGTCGACGGCGGTCGCGACTCTCGACGCCTCCGGCGCCGCCACCTACGTCTTCGACCTCCACTGGAACCTCCCGCCCGTCCAGCTGCCGGAGGGAACGGGGCACGTGCACACCGGGTCGATCGCCACCACCCTGCAGCCGGGGGAGGCGGAGGTCACCGACGCCCTCCGTAGGGCACGAGCGAGCGCGACGACCTCGTACGACCCGAACGTGCGCCCGTCGATCATGGGCGATGCGGACACCGTCCGCGCCCGCGTGGAGGAGCTCGTCGCCCTCGCCGATGTCGTCAAGTGCTCCGAGGACGACATCTCCTGGCTGTATGCCGGCCAGGCGGTGTCCGAGGTGATGGCCCGGTGGGCCGGGCTCGGCGCCGCCCTCGTCGTCGTGACGCTCGGCGGTGCCGGGGTGACGTGGCGGGCAGCCTCGGGCGAGGACACTTCTGAGGCGGCCCGATCCGTCGATGTCGTCGACACCGTCGGCGCCGGCGACTCCTTCATGGCCGGTCTGGTCTCCGGGCTGCTGGACGACGGGCTGCTCGGTGGGGCCGGCGCCCGGGAGCGGCTGCACGCAGCCGGCCTGGCCGAGGTCGCCCCTGCGATCGGCCGCGCCCTCGCGACGAGCGGGCTCACCGTGCGTCGTGCCGGCGCCTACGCTCCCACCCGGGACGAGATCTGAAGCGGCGGTCCGTCGCCGCACCCCGGCATCCTCGGACGCCCTGCCGTCGGCCGAGGGGCGCGCTGATAGCGTCCTCGACGTGATCGAGCGGCAGCCGGCTCATGCCGAAAAGCGCCCCCGGACCCCGAACGAGGCCTGGCGGGTGCTTGCCGAGGGAAACGCGCGGTTCGTCGCCGACGAACGGGCCCACCCCAACCAGGATGTGCACTTCCGAAATCGGATCGCCCTCCAGCAGAACCCGTTCGCCATCTTCTTCGGCTGTGCCGACTCCCGGGTGGCGGCGGAGATCATCTTCGACCAGGGCCTCGGCGACCTCTTCGTCGTACGTACTGCGGGGCACGTCGTCGACCCGAGCGTGCTGGGGTCTCTGGAGTTCGGCGTCGCCGTCCTGAACTGCCCGCTCATCGTCGTGCTCGGCCACGACTCGTGCGGGGCCGTCACGGCCGCGAGCGAGGCAGTCCGCACAGGCGAGGTCCCGGGCGGCTTCCTCCGGGACATCGTCGAGCGCGTGACCCCGAGCGTGCTCGCCGCTTCGCGCGGCGGCCACTCGCCCTCCACGGAGGAGATCGAGAGGGAGCACGTGGAGCGCACCTGCGCCCTCATCGCCGAGCGTTCGACGGTCGTGGCGGACCGCCTGCGCGCCGGTGCGCTCGGCATCGTCGGTGCCGAGTACGACCTTGCCCATGGGGAGGCCCGCGTCCTGCGTGTCCTCGGGGACGTCGGCGTCACGGCGTGATCAGGCTCTCCGCAATCCACCTCCACCCCGTGAAGAGCACGGCAGTGCGACCGGTGACGCATGCCGACGTCGAGCCGTGGGGGCTGCGCGGTGACCGGCGCTGGATGGTGGTGGACGCCGACGGGGAGTGCGTCACCGCGCGCGAGGAGCGCGCCCTCCTGGCCATCACGGCAGACACGCCGGCCACCGACCGGGCCCTCCCTGCGGCCCTTCGCCTTCGGGCCCACGACCACGAGACGATCGAGCTGAGCGTTCCAGAAGGTGAGCCACGGCCGGTCACCGTGCACCGCCGGTCCCTCGAGGCGGTCGACGCGCCGGCGTGGGCCAGTGCGTGGATGCAGTCGGTGTTGCGCCGCTCAGATCTCACCCTGGTCCACGTGCACCGGGGGCGTGCCCTCAACCCGGCTCACTCCAGCCCGGGGGACGCCACGGCATTCGCGGACGCCTACCCGGTGACCCTCGCGTCCGCGGCGTCGCTCGAGCGCCTCCGCAGCTGGGTGACGGAGACGGCGATCGAACGCGGTGAGGAGCCCGGCTCCCCTCTCGCCGTCGAGCGGTTCCGCCCCAACCTCGTCGTCGAGGGGGACCTCGAGCCGTTCGAGGAGGACCGGTGGACGCGGGTCAAGGTCGGACCGGTGACGTTCCGGGTCGTCAAGCCGGTCGACCGCTGTGTCCTCACCACGGTCGACCCGGTCACGCTCGACCGCGGTCCCGAGCCGATCCGCAGCCTCGCCCGGCATCGCACGTGGGACGGCGCGACCTGGTTCGCCGTGCAGCTCGTCCCGGACGTCGCCGGCACCATCCGCCTCGGCGACGACGTGCAGCCCGACAGGTAGCGTGACCGGCATGGCCACCTTCACGCGCACGTTTCCCGACGGGTTCATCTGGGGGGCAGCGACGGCGAGCTACCAGATCGAGGGCGCCCACGACGAGGACGGCCGGAGCCCGTCCATCTGGGACACCTTCGCGCGCACCCCCGGGAAGGTGCTGGGCGGCGACACGGGTGACGTGGCGTGCGACCACTACCACCGGTATGCCGAGGACGTCGCCCTCATGAGCGACCTGGGCCTGGACGCGTACCGCTTCTCCGTCGCCTGGCCACGCGTCATCCCCACCGGCACCGGGGCCGTCAACCGCGCCGGCCTCGACTTCTACTCGCGGCTCGTCGACCGCCTGCTCGAGCACGGCATCCGGCCCGTCGTCACCCTGTACCACTGGGACCTGCCCCAGGCCCTCGACGACCGGGGCGGCTGGCTCAACCGCGAGTCCGCACAGTGGTTCGCGGACTACTCAGCGGCCGTCGTCGGAGCGCTCGGTGACCGGGTCTCGCACTGGACGACGTTGAACGAGCCCTGGTGCTCCTCGGTCCTGAGCTACGCGATCGGTGCACACGCCCCGGGACACCAGGACCCCCTCGAGGCGATGGTCGCGGCTCATCACCTCATGCTGGCGCACGGCACCGCCGTGCCGGTGATCCGCGAGCACTGCCCCGGCGCAGAGGTGTCGATCACCCTCAACCCGTCGCAGGTGTGGGGGCCCGAGGACGGCGACGAGCGTGACGCCGACGCGGTGAGGCGGGCCGACAACGCCCTCAACGGGCTCTTCTTCGGACCGATCTTCCACGGCGCCTACCCCGACGGGTTCCTCGACGACACGGCGCACCTCACCGACCACGCCTTCATCCGCAACGGTGACCTCAGGGCGATGTCCGCGCCGCTGGACAACCTGGGGGTCAACAACTACTTCCCCACCCGGGTGCGGGCGGCGCGGAACAGCGAGGAGTCCACGAACCGGATGCCGGGCTGTGCCGGCGTCGTCGAGACGGATCCTCGCCCTCCGCTCACGGACATGGGGTGGGAGATGTCCCCGGAGAGCCACCGCCTCATCCTCGAGCGGTCGGCACGGGAGTCCGGGCTGCCGATCTACATCACCGAGAACGGGTCGGCGTGGCCCGACACCGTGTCGGAGGACGGCGAGGTGCACGACCCGGAGCGGGTGTCCTACCTCCACGGGCATCTCGACGCCGTGGCCGACGCCATCGAGAAGGGGGTCGACATCCGTGGCTACTTCGCCTGGTCACTCCTCGACAACTTCGAGTGGGCATACGGCTACGAGAAGCGCTTCGGCATCGTGCACGTCGACTACGACACCCTGAAGCGCACCGTGAAGGACTCGGGCCGGGAGTACGCACGGATCATCGCGGAGCACCACGCGAGGTGACGGCACTGCGGCGTCCCAGACAACGCCGACGACTGCAACGCCGACCCGTGGGCGCCTGCCCGCTCGCGCTCCAGGTCAGATGCCGCCGTCCCGCGGGCCGGCGGTCCTCCGCTCCTGGGCATCCGAGCGACCCTCCTCGTACCCCTCCTCATACGGGTCGTTCCTCAGGTCGTCGGTGGAGCGGCGGTCGTCCTGAGTGTCGGCGAGGCCGTCACCGCGCTCTCCCATACCTGCGGTCCGGTCATCGACCCCAGGAGCTCCAGCCAGGTCGTTTCGATCGCGATCCGGGTCCACCGTGCCATCCACCGGGCGCCCGTCGTCGCCCAGCTGTCCGGCACCGAGCTGCCCGTCCCCGATGCGGTTCCCGTGCTCGTCGATGCGGTAGCCCTCCTTGTCCGTCAGCACGTCGGGATCGCGGCGGTCGGCCCGGCGGAGCTGCGCGTCGCGCTCCTGGCGCACCGCAGCGGCGCTCTCCGACCGGCTGTCGGCCTCGGCAGCCAACCGCTCCGCCTCCAGCTCCCGCTTCTGGGCCTCGACACGTGCCATCTCGGCGCGCGCCTTCGTCTCCGCGGCGCTCGCCTCCCGCTCACGCAGCTCACGGTCGTGCTGGTTGGCCTGTTCCCGGATCTCCGCTGCCTTGGCACGGTCGGCCTCGGTCCGGCGCGCTCCCGAGCGTGAGAGGACGAAGGCCACGATGGCGCCCACGATGATGATCGCCACGATGATCGCGATGACCGTGCCTGTCTCCATGATGCTCTCCTGACTCGCGCGGATGAGCGACGCTCAGCGCTGTCGTCTGTGCGTCTGCCCGGTCCGGTCAGCGTAACGGGGCGGCACCGTCCTGGGGCACGGGAGCGACCGGCGTGATCGACAACCGGTTGCCCAACCGGGCGTGAGCGGCGGGCTGGTGCAACAGACCCACGAGTCGTCGTGTCCCACCGGTCCCGGGTGACGGCTCAGAGGGAGAGGCGCTCCCGTACAACCCCGGCGAGCCGCGCCGCGACCTCGTCGGCGTGCTGCTGGGTCGGCGCTTCCACCATGACGCGCACGAGCGGCTCGGTCCCGGACTTGCGCAGCAGGACGCGCCCCGACCCGTCGAGCGCGGCCTGCTCGTCGCGCACGGCGGCCTGGAGGTGGTCGTCACTCTCCACCCGGCTCTTGTCGACGCCCCGGACGTTGAGGAGCACCTGCGGAAGGCGGTTCATGACGGCGCCGAGCTCCGCGATGCTGCGACCACTGGCGACGACGCGTGCCGCGAGCAGCAGGCCGGTGAGGACGCCGTCCCCGGTCGTGCCGTGGTCCAGGAGGATGACGTGCCCCGACTGCTCCCCGCCGAGCGAGAAGCCACCGGCCCGCATCTCCTCGAGGACGTAGCGGTCGCCGACGGCGGTCTGCCGGACGTGGATCCCCTCGCGTTCCATCGCCTGGAGCAGGCCGAGGTTGCTCATGACCGTCGCGACGAGGGTGTCGTGCGCGAGCCTGCCGCGCTCCTTGAGCGCGACCGCGAGGATGCCCATGATCTGGTCGCCGTCCACCTCGGCCCCGGTGGCGTCCACGGCCAGGCAGCGGTCGGCATCCCCGTCGTGCGCGATACCGAGGGCGGCGCCACGGGTGACCACCGCCGCCTTGAGCGGGTCGAGGTGGGTGGAGCCGAAGCCGTCGTTGATGTTGAGGCCGTCCGGCGCCGTGCCGATCTCCACGACCTCTGCACCGGCGAGGCGGAAGACCTCGGGGGAGACCTGGCTCGCGGCACCGTGGGCGCCGTCGATGACGACCCGCAGTCCGTCGAGCTTGTTCGGCAAGGCCCGCAGCAGGTGGGAGATGTATCGGGTGTGGCCGTCCGGCATCGAGACGACCCGACCCACGTCGGGGCCGATGGGACGGGTCCACCGCTCCCCCATGGTGCCCTCGATCCGGTCCTCCACGTCGTCGGGAAGCTTGTGGCCACCCTTGGCGAAGAACTTGATCCCGTTGTCCGGCATCGGGTTGTGCGACGCCGAGAGCATGACGCCGAAGTCGGCGCCGGTGTCACCGGTGAGGTAGGCGACCGCGGGGGTCGGCAGCACCCCGACGTCGTACACGTCGACCCCGGCCGAGGCGAGCCCGGCGACCACACCGGCGCCGAGGAACTCCCCGGAGGCGCGCGGGTCACGACCCACGACTGCCTTGGGCCGACGCCCGTGGTCCCCTCCGGCCTCGCCGAGGACCCGTGCGGCCGCGACGGAGACCGACAACGCCAGCTCCGCGGTGATGACGGGGCCGTTGGCGAGGCCGCGGACACCGTCGGTGCCGAAGAGTCGTGACATGAAGAGCGCCTTTCGCGGGATGCCGGTGACGAACCTACTCCGGACGCGCCGAAGGCGGCACCTGGAGGTGCCGCCTTCGGTGCTGGCACGGCATCCGGGGGGAGGCCGTGGGGCCGGGTCAGCGCTTGCTGTACTGGGGCGCCTTGCGGGCCTTCTTGAGGCCGGCCTTCTTGCGCTCGGGGACGCGGGCGTCACGGGAGAGGAAGCCGGCCTTCTTGAGGGTCGCCCGGTTGAGCTCGGCGTCGACACCGTTGAGCGAGCGGGCGACACCGAGTCGTACCGCTCCGGCCTGGCCCGAGGGGCCACCACCGTGCACGCGGACGAGGACGTCGTAGGCACCGTCGAGCTCGAGGACCTTCAGCGGCTCGTTGACGATCTGCTGGTGCACCTTGTTGGGGAAGTACCCCTCGAGGGTGCGGCCGTTGATCGTCCACTCGCCCGTCCCGGGGACGATGCGCACGCGGGCCACAGCCTGCTTGCGACGCCCGGTGGCAGCGCCGGGAGCCGAGGCGCTGGGGCGGCGGGCCGGCTCGCCCGCGGCGGCGGTGTCGGACTCGGAGGTGTACTCCGTGACGAGCGCGTCGTTGACGTCGGTCCCCGCGGTCTCGTCGATCTGGGCGTTCTCGGACATCACTGGGCCACCTGGGTGATCTGGAAGGGCTGGGGCTGCTGGGCAGCGTGGGGGTGCTCGCCGCCGGCGTAGACCTTGAGCTTGCTGAGCTGGGCACGGCCGAGGGTGTTCTTGGGGAGCATGCCGCGAACGGCCTTCTCGACGGCCTTCTCCGGGCTCTTCGCGAGGAGCTCGGTGTAGGACTGCGACTTCAGACCACCCGGGAAGCCGGAGTGGCGGTAGGCCTTCTTCTGCTCGACCTTGGCGCCGGTGAGCGCCACCTTGTCGGCGTTGATGATGATGACGAAGTCGCCCACGTCGACGTGGGGGGCGAAGGTCGGCTTGTGCTTGCCGCGCAGCAGGATGGCGGTCTGGCTCGCGAGGCGGCCGAGCACGACGTCGGTCGCGTCGATCACGTGCCACGAGCGCGTGATCTCGCCCGGCTTCGGGGTGTACGTACGCATCAGGTGTCCTGGCTGTGGATGGTGTCGGGAGGCGTATGCCGCGTGCTCCGGAAGGGCGCAAGGTCCCCTGACCAGGGCGCACGGCACAACAGCTCCCCATTCTACGGACGGGAGGTTGGGCCCCCAAATCGCTGTGGGCACCCCTTCACACCACCGCTGACCTGCAAGAAAGTCAATGCAGAGGTATTTTGCACACTACTTGTGCAAATAGAGTGTGCACAGGTATTGTGCACATATGAGCACTCCGACACTCCCGACATCTCCCACGGAGACCTCAGGTGACCTCACCGGCATTCGCCTGGACGCGGCCAGTCTGAGGGTGCTCGCCCACCCGCTGCGCTCGCGACTGCTCTCCAAGCTACGCATCGCCGGGCCCGCGACGGCGACCGACCTCGCGGCCGAGCTCGGCACGAACTCGGGGGCGACGTCCTACCACCTGCGCAAGCTGGAGTCCGTCGGCCTCGTCGCCGACACGGGCGAGGGCGAGGGCAAGCGGCGCCTGTGGCGCGCCGCCACCGACTTCCACTCCTACTACCCGAGCGACTTCGAGGGCGACGAGGACGCCGAGACCGCCCTCAACTGGCTGGCCCGAGACTACGTCCGGCACTTCTCGGAGCAGGCCGAGCGGTGGGTCGACGCGTCACCCGGATGGCCCGCGGCGTGGCAGGACGCCTGCGGCAGCAGCGACGAGATGGTGCTCGTCACCGCCGAGCAGCTGAGCGCGATGCGCGAAGAGATCGGCGAAGTCGTCGGTCGCTATCGCCGCGTCGGGATGGGCAACCCGGAGGCCAAGCGCATCGCGGTCTACCTGTTTGCGTACGCCCTGGACCTCGACAAGGCGCCGGCTCGATGACGCCGGTCCACCTCACTCCCCGGGACGCCGAGCGCCGCCTCTACCTCTTGATGGTCACTCGGTGGCTCCCCGTCGGGTTCGTCGTCGGCATCTTCATCCTCGTGCAGACCGGTCGAGGCCTCACCATCGCGCAGGCGGCGACGGTCGGCGCAGTCATGGGCATGGCGTGCTTCCTCCTCGAGCTGCCGACGAGCGGCTTCGCGGATGCCGTCGGCCGCCGTCCGGTCTACCTCACGGCTGCGCTCATCAACGTCGTGGCCACCGTCGCCTACGCAGTGTCACAGAGCTTCTGGGCCTTCATCGTCGCGGGGGCCCTCATGGGCGCGTTCCGCGCGCTGGACTCCGGGCCTCTCGAGGCATGGTTCGTCGACACGGTGCACCTGTCGAAACCTGGCGCGGACGTCGACCGGCAGCTGTCCCGTGCCAGCACCATCCTCGGCCTGGCCATCGCCGTCGGTGCCGTCCTCTCCGGCGGGCTCATCTGGTGGCATCCCGCCCAGACCGTGTTCGACGCCGGCGCCTCCGCGCTCGACGCCGCGGTGTGGGTGGCGGCGGCCCTGACCCTCGTCCACCTCGTGGCGGCATTCGTCCTCATGCGGGAGGTACGCCCGGCGATGGAACCGGGCCGCACCCGGTGGCGCCAGGGGCTGGCCGAGTCACGGAACACCCCGACCGTCATCGTCAGCGGCCTCCGGCTCCTCGGCACGAACCGGGTGCTCCTCGCCCTCGTGATCGCCGAGGTCTTCTGGTCGATCGGCATGATCTCGTTCGAGTCGCTCATGCCCCTGCGACTCGAGGAGCTCGTCGGGTCGGCCCGGGAGGCCGGAGCGCTCGTCGGGCCCGTGTCCGCAGCGGGATGGGGCCTCTTCGCTGTCGGCGCCTGGCTGGCCGGGACGGCTTCCGGACGCCTCGGAGTGGCCTGGGCCGCGGTGCTGGGCCGCGTCCTCAACGCCCTCGGTGCCATCGTCATGGGCGTGGTGACGGGTCCGGTCGGGCTCGTCGCGGCATACCTGTTCACCTACTCGATGCACGGCCTGAACGGGCCACCGCACCAGGCCCTGCTCCACCGAGAGGCCGAGGCCGCGAACCGGTCGACGGTGCTGTCGATCAACTCGATGATGGCGTTCCTCGCCTTCGCGGTCGCAGGTCCGCCGCTCGGCGCCCTCGCGGACCGCACGAGCATCAGCACGGCCATGGTGACCGCTGGAGCGATCAGCATCCTCGGCGCGTTCTTCTACCTCCCCGCCCGGCGCAAGGAGCGCCGGCTCGCACGCGACGGCTCGCGCGTCGTGGAGACCTCCTCGGCCTCCTGATCCCGCGGGTGGGAGGCTGTCCCGGTGAAGCACTTCCTCCTCGGGGTGGGCACGACCCTCGCCGTCCTCGTCGTCGGGGTGTTCGTCCTGCTCCTGGTCCTCGGTTCAGGAGGTGGTGGTCCGGGTGCGGTGCCCTCGCCGACGGCATCCGGCCCGGCTCCACAGCCGCCCGACGACCTGACGCCGGAGGAGACATGGCTCAGCTCGGTCCAGCTCCGCAGCGCCGACGTCGTCTCGGCGGACGGAGACCTCGCCGACGTCGTCGCCTCCGGGACCGGAGTGAGGTTCTCGCCCACGGGCCTGCGAGCGCAGCGGCTCGACCTCGACGCGACCGTGCCGTTCGCCACGGTCGCCGCGGAGGTGGGCCAGGACGTGCGCATCTTCCCGGCCGAGGGCGGGCGCGCCGGCATCGAGCGCACCGTGTCGTTGCTCGGCCGCGAGGTGACCGTCCGGGCGACGGGGACGGTGGAGGCGGACGCCGGGCAGCTGCTCATCGAGCCCGAGACCATCGACCTCGGCGGGCCGGCGTTCCTGGACACCACAGCGAGTGCCCTCGCCCGACGCCTCGTCACCATCCGCCAGGACGTGGCGGGTGTGCCGGAGGGCATGTCGCTCACGGCCGTCGAGGTGACGGATGCCGGCTTCGCGGCAAGCCTGACCGGCACCGACGTGACGATCAGCCGCTGACGGCATCTTCCTCGAACCGGACGGGCGCTGCACCGGCTGGCGCGGGGCCCGTCGTGGGCTGATCCCGGTTACTCGCTGGTGACGGTGATCTCGTGGGTGGCCTTGTCGTAGAGGAACGTCGTGCGCGCCCCGTCCGAAGGGACGGTCACGCTGAGGTCGTTCGCGGGGTAGCTCTCGGTGAAGGACAGGTTGTGCGCGACCTTGAAATGCCACGTTCCCGCCGGGATCTTCGTGGTGACGATTGCGTAGGTCCCGTCGCCGTCCTTGTCCTGGAGCCATGGTCGCATGCACGCAGGATCCCAGTCGGCGCTGCACCCGAGCTCGGTCTGGAAGGAGCCGGGCACGGTGATCATCACGCCCTCCTCGTCCGAGGTCGCCCAGTGGGTCGCGTGGTCGTAGTAGAACGTCACGGTGCCGTCGGTCTCGTAGTCGATGTTGTCGGACCCCCCGCCGCGACCATAGCTCTCGGTCCAGGACCGGTTGATGGCCGCCTTGTAGGCGTAAGGCCCGGCGGGGAGGGTGAAAGCCTTCTTCCAGATACGGTCGTTGGCGTCAAGTGCGAGCTGCGCCTCGTCGCAGTTCGGTGCCCAGTCGCCGTTGACGCCGAGTGCCGAAGGGCACCCCATCTCGGAGTTGTGCGTCCCAGGCACCGAGACGGCGGTGGGCTGAGCAACCGGATCCCCGAGCTCGGGCACGGTCTGGGACGGCCGCGAGACCACCTGCACCGATGAGGAGTCACCGGCGACCCGTCCCGCCGCATCCCTGACGACCGCCCGATACTCGAGCGGGGTCGCCAGCGGGATGGCGGACACGTCGTGGAACACGCGGAACGGCGCGTTGTCGTCGGTGCCGAGGGGCTCCCAGACCGTGGCTCCGACAGGGCGCCACATGAACGACGTCTGCGCGAAGGTGCTCGCCGAGACGTCGGCGCGGACCTCGGTGCGGCCGTAGGCCCCACCCTCGGCGAGCACGGTCTCGACCGTCGGGGCAGCGCCCGTGGTCGCGATCGGCTTGTTGGCCTTCCATACGCGTAGGGACAGCGGCGGGACGGTGACCGTGACGGAACCGTCCGGCGAGGCCTGGAGGGCCTGGTCCGTCCCGTAGACAGGCGTGAGCGCTCCGGAGGTCGTCCAGGTCCCGAACGTGGCCCGCTTCGTCATCGTGCTGTTGTTCGCGGCGACGACGTACTCGACCCTTCCGGCGTTCTTGCCGCCCTTGGTGCCAGCACCGATGCGCGACACGGCGAAGATGCCGGCACCTTCGTCTGCGTAGCGGTGCACCTGGGCGCCGTCCGCCAGGGCGGGGTGCTCCGCGCGCACAGCCGACAGGTCTCGGATGTGCTCGTAGAGCGGGTGCTCGGTGTTGTACCGGTCCAGGGAACCCTCCGGCCCGGCCAGCACCTTCTCGTTGTTGTACAGCTCGACCTGGCTCGCGAACATGTCCTCGCGGGCCGCCTGGTCACCGCCGGTGCTGACGAAGCCCTGCTCGTCGCCGTAGTACGTCACCGGGTTGCCCCGGGTGGTGAACATCAGCGACTCGGCGAGCTTGACGCGCGAGAGGTGCTCGGCCTCGCTCTGTCCCTGCCGGTCGAGGAACATGGACGCGCGCCCCATGTCGTGGTTGCCGAGGAACGTCGGCAGCTGGTAGGCGTTGCTGTCGGTGTCGGTGTACCAGTCGTCCTTGGCGAAGAAGTCACTCAGGACGTTCGCGGCGTTGCCCTTCGCGAAGTCCACGCCCTGCTGCTGGAAGCCGAAGTCGAGGGTCGCCTGGAGCTTGCCGGCGGTCGTGTACTCCGACATCACGGCCGGGTTGCCGTCGAAGACCTCGCCGAAGGCGAAGAAGTCGTGGTTCTCGACGTCCTTTGCCTCCTTGAGGATGGCCGGTACGAACTTCTTCCAGAACTCGAGGTTGACATGCTTCACGGTGTCGATGCGGAAGCCATCGATGCCGAAGTCGACCCACTTCTTGTAGATCTCGCCCATGCCGTCGACGACCTCGGGCCGCTCGGTGAACAGGTCGTCGAGGCCGATGAAGTCGCCGTAGGTCGACGACTCGCCGGCGAACGTCGAGTCGCCGCGGTTGTGGTACATGGTCGGGTCGTTGAGCCATGTCGGGGTCTTGGCGTCGTCGTCGCCCTCGTGGAGGAAGGGCGTGTACGGGAAGGAGCCCAGGTCGAGCTCCGGCCAGTCCGAGGCCGGCTTGTCCACGAGGTCTCGGTCGTCGAACACCTGTCCCTCGGCATCCACATAGGGGAAGGCCGTCTTGGAGCGGTAGGTGTACTGCTTCTCCTCGTAGTCGATGACGTCGGCGGTGTGGTTGGTGATGATGTCGAAGAACACCTTCATGCCCTTGGCGTGGGCCGCATCGATGAGGGCCTTCATGTCGTCGTTGGTGCCGAGGTGCGGGTCGATCTGCGTGAAGTCGGTGATCCAGTAGCCGTGGTAGCCGGCGCTCTCCTGGCCGGGACCGCCCTGGACCGGCTTGTTCTTGAAGCTCGGTGTCAGCCAGATCGCCGTGGTGCCCATGTCCTTGATGTAGTCGAGCTTCTGGGTGATGCCCTGAAGGTCACCCCCGTGGTAGAAGCCCTTGTGGGTCGGGTCGAACCCCGTGGTCAGCGGGCCGCCCGTCAGGCCGCCCGCGTCGTTGGCCGTCGACCCGTTCGCGAAGCGGTCGGCCATGACGAAGTAGAAGCGCTCGCGGGTGAGCGCCGAGCGCAGCGAGTCCCCGGCCAGCCCACGGTCGGCGGGCGCGGTGTCCTCGTCAACCACAGGTGAGAACGACACGAGGTGGGACTCGTCGTCGTAGGTGAACGTGATCTTCGCCGGGCCGGCGAGCAGGAGCGGGATGTCCTTCCCGTCGAGCGCTCCACCCGCCCCGTAGTTCTCCGCCCAGGAGTCGTTGAGCGCAACCTTGAACCCGAAGGTGCCACCCGGCACGTCGAAGGTCGCCCTGTAGAGGGCCGTGTCACCGACCTGGGACAGCTCGGTGTTGGGGCAGGCGGGATCCCAGTCTCCCGGGCAGCCGAGCTCGCTCTGGAGACTTCCGACAATGGCGACCGACTCGGTCGCGGCGGTGGCCGGAGAGGCGGCTACCACGGCAGGTGCGGCGACGAGTGCGGCACCTACCGCGACGGCATACAGGCGGTGGCGACCGGGCATCGTTGCTCCTCGTGTCTCCGCACGACAACGACGGCGCGCGGGCGGGTGTATCCGCGCGTGACGCTAGTTGCGTAAACGCTTTACATCGAGGGGCAGCGGTGAGAAATTGCCAAGCCTTTACCTTCGCCCGGGCCGCACACGCTCCGGCAGGGGAGCCAAGAGTGCCTCGGCCGAGCCAACGGCTATCGCTGCCTGGCCACCCGGCCCTCGTCCCAGACCGGGACGTCGCTCTCGACGACCCGGCCGTCGGACGCGAAGACGAGGAACCGATCGAGCCCTCGCGCGAACCACCGGTCGTGCGTCACCGCGAGCACCGTGCCCTCGAACGCCTCGAGGGCGTCCTCGAGCGCCTCCGCCGAGTGCAGGTCGAGGTTGTCGGTCGGCTCGTCGAGGAGGAGAAGGGTCGCGCCGGACAGCTCGAGGAGGAGGATCTGCAGTCGCGCCTGCTGGCCACCGGACAGGGAGTCGAAGGTCTGCTCGGACGCCCGGGCCAGGCCGTAGCGGTCCAGCGCGCGGGCGGCGAGGTCACGCGGCATCCCGGCCCGGTGCTCGTCGCCACGGTGGAGGATCTCGAGCAGGGTCCGCCCGTGCAGCGACGCATGGTCGTGGGTCTGCGCGAACCAGCCGGGTCGCACCCTCGAGCCGAGCACGACACGGCCCGTGTGCTCGACCGGCGCCGGCCTGATGTCACCGACCGGCTCGTGCTCGCGGTCCGGGTCGCTCCCACCCGCCGCGAGCAGTCGCAGGAAGTGTGACTTGCCCGAGCCGTTGCTGCCGAGGACGCCCACGCGCTCGCCGAACCAGATCTCGGTGTCGAACGGCCGCATGAGCTGTCCACCGTCGACGCGGAGCTCGAGCTGCGAGGCGACGACCGCGCGCTTCGCCGTGCGACCCCCGGCGAGTCGCATGGAGACCTTCTGGCGCAGCGGCACCGCCTCCGGAGGGCCGGCCTCCTCGAACCGGCGCAGCCGCGTCTCGGCTGCCTGGAGCCGCGCCGCCATGTCGGAGTTGTAGGCCGCCTTCTGCCGGTACATCACGACGAGGGCCTTGATCTTCGCGTGCTCCTCGTCCCAGCGCCGGCGCAGCTCCTCCAGGCGGTCGTTGCGGTCGGAGCGCGCCTGCTCGTAGGTCGAGAAGCGGCCCGGGTGCACCCAGACGGTGTTGCCGCTGATGCTGGGCTCCAGCGTCGCGATGCGCGTCGCCACGCGGTCGAGCAGCTCGCGGTCGTGGCTGACGAAGAGGACCGTCTTCGGTGACTCCACGAGCCGCTCCTCGAGCCAGCGCTTGGCGGGCACGTCGAGGTAGTTGTCCGGCTCGTCGAGGACGAGCACCTCATCCGGCCCCCGAAGCAGGGCCTCGAGGACGACCCGCTTCTGTTCCCCACCGGAGAGCGTCGAGACCCTTCTCCACTGCGCCCGCTCGAAGGGGGTCCCCAGTGCCGCAACGGTGCAGACGTCCCACAGGGTCTCCCACTCGTAGCCGCCGACGTCTCCCCAGTCGGCCAGCGCCTGGGCGTAGTCGAGCTGGTCCTGTTCCGTGTCGCGCTCCATCATGGCGAGCTCGGTGCGTTCGATCTCGGCGGCCGCCCGCCGGATGGGCGGCGGAGCGACGGAGACGAGGAGGTCACGCACCGTGCTGTCGTCGCGGACCTTGCCGATGAACTGGCGCATGACCCCGAGCCCACCGCTGCGGGTGACGGCGCCCTCGGATGCCGTGAGGTCGCCGGCCAGGATGCGCAGCAACGTCGTCTTTCCGGTGCCGTTCGGGCCGATGAGGGCGACCTTGGCACCCTCGCCCACCCTGAAGGTGACGTCGCGCAGGAGTCGGCGCCCGTCGGCCAGGGAGAAGCTCACGGAGTTGACGTCGAGGTGACCCACGATGGTCGAGTCTGACGGATGCCGGACGCGTCGTCACCCGGCTTTCCGGACCGGCGGCAGTCCGGCTATGCCGGCAGCTCGGCGACGAGGCGGGCCGGGGCGGTCAACCGGTACGAGCTCTCCACCAGCTCTGCCACCTCCGACCAGTCGACCTCTCCGCGCAGGTCGAGCGCCAACCAGCCGTAGGCGCCCTCGTACCCGGGGACGATGAACCTCCCGTCGTCGAGGAGGGCCGGTCTCTCCTCCGGGTCGGGCAGGAAGACGAGAGCCTGCCCGAGCGCCGGGGAGCCGTGGTCACCCTTGACCACCCCACCGAAGATGGCGAAGACCTTGCGCGTGAAGAACGTGGGGCGCCCGTGGCTGACCTTCTCCGCTGCGCCGGGCAGCGCAAGCGCGATGCCACGGACCCGAGCGAGAAGGGGGTCGTCCTCGGTGAAGCGCGGCGGGTGTGACATCCCTCCACGGTAGGCGGCGCGGCCATCCGGAGGCCGTTTCCTCACCCGGGCAGGGTCCGCCGAGCCCGCGCCTGCTCGGCGCGCTCAGCGAGCTGCTCGGCCGGTGGGTAGACCACCTCCTCGAGGGAGAGTCCGTGGGCGGGCATGACCTTCACCCGGGGGTCCCGCCGGCCGCCGTCGAGCACCGCCCGCGGCGCCTCCACCCCCAGCCGTCCCGTCCCGACAGGCACGATGGACCCGACGAGGGCCCGCACCATGTTGTGGCAGAAGGCATCCGCAACGACCGTCACCTCGATGGTCTGGTCCTCCCCGCGTGACGACCCGAAGGAG
>CALCXF010000065.1 GCA_937907685.1 uncultured Nostocoides sp. | reverse complement strand
CCGCCGATACGGCGTGTCGGCGACACCGTCACAGACGACGTCGGGGAGGCGTGGGGGCGGTCAGCGGTCGGCGACCGGGACGTAGTCCCGCTCGGGCTCTCCGATGTAGACCTGGCGGGGCCGGCCGATCTTCGTCATCGGGTCCTCCATCATCTCGCGCCACTGGGCGATCCAGCCCGGGAGGCGGCCGAGCGCGAAGAGCACCGTGAACATCCGGGTCGGGAAGCCCATCGCCTTGTAGATGAGGCCCGTGTAGAAGTCGACGTTCGGATACAGCTTGCGCTCGATGAAGTACTCGTCCGCAAGGGCGATCTCCTCGAGGCCCATGGCGATCTCGAGCAGCTGGTCCCCTCCGGAGGTCTTGGCGAGGATGTCGTGCGCGGTGTTCTTGATGATCGCGGCCCGCGGGTCGTAGTTCTTGTAGACCCGGTGCCCGAAGCCCATGAGCCGGACGCCCTCCTCCTTGTTCTTGACCTTGGCCATGAACTCCTCGGTGGAGTAGTGCGCCTGCTGAATCCGCTCGAGCATCTCGAGGACGGCCTGGTTCGCCCCACCGTGGAGCGGGCCGAACAGCGCGTTGATGCCGGCCGACACCGACGCGAAGAGGTTCGCCTGCGACGACCCCACGAGGCGGACCGTCGACGTCGAGCAGTTCTGCTCGTGGTCGGCGTGCAGCACGAGGAGGAGGTCGACCGCCCGGACCAGGTCGGGGTCGATCTCGTAGTTCGTCGCCGGCACGCCGAACGTCATCCGCAGGAAGTTCTCGACGAGGCTGAGCTCGTTGTCCGGGTAGAGGAACGGCTGACCGATCGACTTCTTGTACGCGTACGCGGCGATGGTCGGCAGCTTGGCGAGCAGGCGGATCGTCGAGATCTCCACCTGCTGCTGGTCGAACGGGTCGAGGCTGTCCTGGTAGAAGGTCGACAGCGCGGAGACCGCGGAGGACAGCACCGGCATCGGGTGGGCGTCGCGCGGGAACCCCTGGAAGAAGCCCTTGAGGTCCTCGTGGAGCATCGTGTGCTGGCGAATGCGCCCCTCGAAGGTCGACAGCTCGGTCGCCGACGGGAGGCCGCCGTAGATGAGGAGGTAGGAGGTCTCGAGGAACGTCGAGTGCTCCGCCAGCTGCTCGATCGGGTAGCCGCGGTAGCGCAGGATCCCCGCATCGCCGTCGATGTACGTGATGGCGCTCGTGCAGCTCGCCGTGTTCGTGAAGCCGCTGTCGAGCGTCACGTTGCCCGTCTGCTTGAGCAGGGCCGAGATGTCGTAGCCGTTGTTGCCCTCCGTCGCCTCGACGACGGACAGGTCGAGCTGCTTGCCGGAGGCGGAAAGGGTGGCACCGTCGGTCATGTCAGGGTCCTTCTCGTCGGGCACGGTTCGTTTCGACCCTACCGTCACCCTCCGTGCCGCGAACTTCGAGCCGTGCGGCGTCTCCGGACCGGCGGGACACCAATCGCGTCACCCGAGGCGGCGGACGGCCGCCTCGACCCGTTCGTCGGTGGCGGTGAGGGCGATGCGCACGTGCTCGCGGCCTGCGGGCCCGTAGAAGTCGCCGGGAGCGGCGAGGATGCCGCGCGCCGCCAGCCGCTCGAGCGTCGCCCGCCCGTCCTCCGCGGCGGTGGCCCAGAGGTAGAGCCCCGCCTCCGAGTCGTCGACCCGGAGGCCGAAGCGGCCGACCGCCCGCAGCAGCGCCTCGCGGCGGGCGGCATACCGGGTCTTCTGCTCCGTGACGTGCCGAACGTCCCCGAGCGCCGCCAGCACCGCCCGCTGCACCGGAAAGGGCACCATCATCCCCGCGTGCTTGCGCACCTCGAGGAGCCGGCCGACGAGGCCAGGGTCCCCCGCGACGAACGCACCGCGGTAGCCCGCGAGGTTCGACTGCTTCGACAGCGAGTAGACGCAGAGCAGCCCCTCGTGGGAGCCGCCGGTCACCCGCGGGTCGAGGATCGACGGCGTGGTGGGCGGTTCTCGCGAACCGGCGTCCCGCGGGCGCCAGTCGAGCTCGGCGTAGCACTCGTCCGAGGCGACGAGGACGCCGTGCTGGCGGGCCCAGGAGACCACCTTGGCCAGGTGCTCGATGCCCAGGACCTTTCCGGTGGGGTTGGCAGGGGTGTTGAGCCACAACAGCTTCGGCGTCGTCGCACCGGTCAGCGGCCCCAGCGCCGTGAGCGCGTCGACGGCGATGGACGTCGCGCCCGCCAGGCGCGCACCGACGTCGTAGGTCGGGTAGGCCACGCGTGGGAAGGCGACGACGTCCCCGGCCCCCAGCCCAAGGAGGACCGGAAGCCAGGCGACGAGCTCCTTGGATCCGATCGTCGGCAGCACACCGGCGGGGTCGACGTCGGGCACGCCCCGACGGGCGGCGAACCACGCCGACACCGCCTCCCGCAGGTCGGCGGTCCCCCAGGTCAGCGGGTAGCCATGAGCATCCGATGCCGCCGCGAGCGCCTCCCGCACGACGGCGGGCGTGGGGTCGACAGGGGTGCCGACCGACAGGTCGACGAGACCGCGACCGGCATCCGGGCCGAGGGACGGGTCCGAGAACGCGCTCGCCCGCTGCTTGAGCGCAGCGAGCGAGTCCCAGGGGAAGTCGGGCAGCTGGTGCACCCGGTCGGGCACCCGTCCCCTACTCGGCGTGCTCCTGCGGAGGGAGGTCGGCGATGATCGGGTGGTCCTTGGGGATGAGGCCGAGCTTGGCCGCGCCGCCGGGGCTGCCGAGGTCGTCGAAGAACTCGACATTGGCCTTGTAGTACTCCGCCCACTGCTCCGGCACGTCGTCCTCGTAGTAGATCGCCTCCACCGGGCAGACCGGCTCGCACGCCCCGCAGTCCACGCACTCGTCGGGGTGGATGTAGAGACTGCGCTCGCCCTCGTAGATGCAGTCGACGGGGCACTCCTCGATGCAGGCCTTGTCCTTGAGGTCCACACAGGGCTGGGCGATCACGTACGTCATGGCGGACATACTATGCGGGCCATGGAGGCACCCACGCCCCGCCCGGACGGTGACCTTCGGGTCGGGTCGAGGGTCGTGGTGCGGCACCGTCTGGACGCCCCGGACCCCGTGTCGGGGGCCACTCTGACCGACGTCGTCGGGCAGCTCGTCCACGCCGACGCGGACGGCCTCGTCGTCCTCACCCGCCACGGCGAGGTGAGGGTCCCGAGGTCACTCGTCACGGCCTCCAAGGAGGTCCCACCCAGGCCGTCGCGGCGCGGCGCGCCTCACCTCGCGCTGTCGGTCGAGGACCTCCAGCGGGTGATGGTCGGCGCCTGGCCGGCGATGGAGACCGAGCGGCTCGGCGACTGGCTGCTGCGGGCGTCCCGCGGTTTCACCAACCGCGCGAACTCCGTCGTGACCGCGGGCAGTCCCGGGATGCCGGTGCCGGCCGCTCTCGACGCCGTCGAGCGCTGGTATGCCGGGCGCGGGCTTCCCCCGAACGTCACCGTGGCCGGACCGGTGGGCTTCGACGTGGCGAGGGACCCCGTCGGTGCCGAGGCGCTGGCTCGGGGCTATGTCCCCCGGGTGGCCACTCTCGCCCTGACCGCCCCGACGCGTCTCGTGGCGAGTGCCGTGACGGCGCCGGCGACCCGCGGAACAGCGACGTCAGGCCTCCGGACTCAGGAGGCGGGCCCGCCCGGGCGGCGCGGGGTGGAGGTCGGCGAGGAGCTCACCGAGGAGTGGTTCACCGCCTACCGCTCGTACCGGCAGGTCGACGTGGTGGCGGCCCGCGCGATCCTCACCGGGTCGCCGGTGCAGGTCTTCGGGACAGCGCGGGACGAGCAAGGAGGCGTGATGGGCATCGGCCGCCTCGCGATCTCCGCCGCCTGGGGAGGCGTGGCCGCGATGTGGGTGGCGCCGGAGACCCGCCGTCGAGGAGTTGCCTCCGCGGTGCTCGTCGCCCTCGCCCGGTCGGCTGCAGACCGCGGCGTGGCATCGCTTCACCTGCAGGCGGATGCCGACACCACGGACGCCCTCGCCTTCTACGCCAGACGTGGGTTCGAGAGCCACCACGCCTACGTCAACCTCAGCCGGCGCTGACCCGGCCGTGCCTCAGCTCGGCTGAGGGTTGGTGCAGGTGACGTCGTCCTCGGGGCGGTAGGTCGTCGTGTACTTCTCGGTCTTGACGACCGTGCCGTTCTGCTTGAGGATGCGCCCGACGTCGACCGTGAAGCCGGGAACCGGAGCCTGGGGGATGCACTCCGGCCCGTCGTCGACGATCTTCTTCGGCGGGGTGATGTTCCGGCGGGGACTCTTCGTGGCCTCCACGTCGTACTTCCTCGTGCCGTAGAAGCTCACGGTGATCTGGGTGTCCGTGGCGTTGACCTGGATGAGGACGCCGCCGTCGGTGACGTTGGTGAACTTGTTGTGCAGGTCGGGCCACGAGATCGTCGCCTCCCGGCCCTCCGGGTAGCGCGAGATGTAGTAGTAGTGCGGCGTCCAGGCGTCGAGCTGCATGCCGGAGAAGAAGGCGGCGTTGAAGATGGTCGTCGACACCTGCGAGATGCCGCCACCGTACTGGGTGGCGGCGCGGCCGTCCCGGATGATGCCGGCCTCGATGTAGCCCTTCTCGGGGGTGCGCTGGCCGAGGATGCCGTTCATGCTGAACTGCTCGCCCGGGCGGATGTAGGTGCCGTTGATGATGCGGGACGCCAGCTTGATGTTGGACACCCGAGGCTGGCCCGGCTGGTAGTACGTCGTGAAGGAGGAGATGCGCTCCTTCGGCAGGGTCGCCTTGGCCCGTGCCGTCGTGAACGAGGGCTGGGTCACCTTCGTCGCCACGGTGGCGGTGCGCTCGGTCCCGCCGATCGCCTTCCACACCTCCGTGCGCAGTGACGCGTCGTCGAGCGCCACGCCCGACACGTGCGGTGCCACGCTCGGCGTCCGCCCGGAGAAGGTCACCACGGCGTCCTTGGCCTGCACCTCGGCGCCTGCCTTCTTCGCGGCGGCGTGGAGGATGACGCTGAGCTTCTTGTCGTCGGCTCGGGGCGTGATCCGGCCCGAGGCGTCGGGCGTGAGGACGATGGCGGGGGCGTACTGCTTGGGCGTCACCGCGAAGGACTTCTCGCCTGCCGTGACGGTCACCGGGCCCGAGACGGCGACGTCCGCGAACTCACTGCGGACCCGCGCGAGCTCCCCTGCGGAGACCACCGGTTTGAGCGTCTCACCGACGACCTCGACCCTGCTCTCGGCGGGCCACCAGCGCCGAAGGATGTCCTCGGTGCCCTGCACGTCGGTACGCGTCCCCGTGACGGGCTGCTTCACCGTGACCGTCCCCTTGGCCACCGAGATCGACCCCTCGACCGGCGCGGCGTCGAGCTCACCCCTGGTCTTCTCGAGCGCCGCCGTGAAGACCGCCTCGTCGACGGTCACACTGGCCGGCTCTTCGGTGCCACCGGCCAGGTGGTGCCAGAGGGTCACCGGTGAGAGCGAGAACCCCACGAGGCCCTCGAGGGACGCGTCGACGTCGACGGCCAGACCGAGGTCCTTGGCGGAGGTCTCCACCTCCCCCGCGCTCGACGCGAGCACGAGCGGCTCCGCGGCTCGCTCCCCGAGGGACTGGGTGAGGGTGGCTCGTGCGCTGTCCCGGCTCATCCCGCCGACGTCCACGCCCGCCACGGTCGTGCCTCCAGGCACCCGGCCGCCCAACCAGACGGCGGCGACGGCGTAGAGGGCGAGGAGCGCGAGGACCACGGCGCCAACGACCAGCGGCCAGCGACGACGGCCACCCGGTGCGGGCTCCTCCCACTCCGTGTGGTCGTACAGGCTCTGGAGGTGGGTCATGCGATGCTCCCGTAGCGTCCTCTGAAGTGGACCAGTGCTGGGCCCACGGTGTCTGGCAGTGAGATGGAGAGGACCTCTGCGACGACGATCGCATGGTCACCCGCGGCGTGGACGGCTGTCGTCCGGCATTCGAGATGCATGAGCGCCCCGTCGAGCAGCGCCACTCCGGTGAGCTCTCCGCGGTGGTGGGGGGCCCGGTCGAGCTGGCCGTGCAGCGGCCGTCCGCGCGTGGCGAACCACTCCGACAACGGCCGCTGGTCGGCAGCGAGCACGCTCGCACCGAACACTCCGGCGTCGATCACGGCGTCGTGCCACCGGGTCTCGTACTCGACGCACACGAGCACGAGGAGAGGTTCGAGGGAGACCGAGGTCAGCGTGTCGGCCGTCATGGCGTGGTCGTGGCCGGCGGTGACCGTCGTGAGGACGCTGACGCCGTCGACGAGCCGGCCCATCGCCTGGCGGAAGCGCGCTGGGCTCAGCGACTCGTCGGTCACACTCCTCCCGCTCACACTGCTCCCTCGCTCACGGGTCGGCCGGTCGCCGCGTCGAGGCGGGCGTAGCCCTCCCGGCCGGCGAGCCGGGAGACGACGTTGTTGGACAAGGCATACCACCCGTCGCCGACGACGACCTGCGTCTCGTGAAATCTCAGGGCGCGCACCTGCACCGGGACGACCGACGGGTCGACCACGCCGTGGGTGACGGCCTCGTCCGGCACGACCGACGACGGATACGGGTCGTCGAGACCGGGGACGACGAAGCCCCGCCCGCTCGGCACGTGCCGGGCGAGCCACGACCGGTCCTCGAGCGCCCACGAGCGGGGCGTGAGCACGGCGTACAGCGCGGGCGCGTCGGCCGACCCCGCGACCGCGCGACACGTCGCCTCATGGGTGCGCACGTGGTCCGGATGCCGGTAGCCGCCGGTCGCGTCGTACGTCACGACGACGTCGGGGCGCACGCTGTCGACCACCGAGCGGAGGGCCGCCGCCGCCTCGGCGAGGTCGACACCGGCCCACGCCCGAGGGTGCGACGCGGCGGCCGACCCCGCCATCCCGGAGTCCCGGTAGACCAGGTCCTGACCATCGCCGTGCGCGCCGAGCAGGTGGTGGGTCACCCCGAGCACCTCCATGGCACGACGCAGCTCCTCGCGCCGGTGGGCGGCCAGCGGGTCCCCCTCGGCGCCCTCGAGGTGCCCGAGCTGCGCCGGGATGACCTCGCCCTCCTCGCCCAGGGTGCAGGTGAGGACATGGACGTCGTCCCCGCGAGCCACGTGGTGGGCGAGCGCCACCCCCGTGGCGAGGGTCTCGTCGTCGGGGTGGGCATGCACGAACAGCAGCCGGGGCGCGCGCCCGGGCAGCTGGAGACCGTCGAGGAGACCCTTCACAGGACGACCGCGATGTCGGCGAACTCGACGACGCCGCCGTTCACCGTGTTCGCGGAGAGGTTGCGGACGTCGGATCCCGCGACGTAGAGCGCCCGGCGCTCGGCGAGGGCGATGTACGCGCCCCGCTCGAGCAGCGAGGCGTCGACCTCGCCCCACGCCTTCTCGCGCGCAGCCCGGTCGGGGGTCGCCTGGATCTTCGCCATCTGGGCGTCGAGCTTCGGGTCTGTCCAGTAGCCGTAGTCGCGCCCGGGCCCGGCGGTGGTGATGTTGATCGAGCTGTCGAAGAGCGGCGGGAGCACGGTGGAGGCCGACGCCCAGGCGGGCGCCCAGTTGGACCAGAAGACGTCGACCTGGGCGGCGATCCTGGGATCGCTGATGGCCGTGAAGTAGTCGTCGGTGATGGGCCGGGTCTTCGGCTCGAACCCGGCGAGCCGCCAGCCGGCGACGAGGGCGGCGATCGCCTTGTCGGACGTGGGAGTCGACCGGTAGGCGATGGTGAAGCTCACCGGCTCCTTGAGCCGGGCCTCGGCGAGGAGCGCCTTGGCGCGCTCTGGCTCACCCTTGGTGCCGGCACCGATGGGGTCGGCGTCGTGCGCGGCGGGGAGGGATCCCGGGATGAGGGACAGTGCGGGGTCGGCGGCGGTCGCCCCCCCGATCGCGGTGACGTAGGAATCGCGGTTGGTCGCTGCCGCAAGGGCACGGCGGACCGTCTCGTTCTTGAACACCGGACTCTTGGTGTTCGGGACGAGGTAGTCGACGACACCCGTCCGGGGGTTCACCGACCGCTCCCGAAGGCCTTGGACGGCGGTGATGTGCTGCTGGATCGCGGGCGGTGCCGACCCCAGGGACACGCTGAGCCGGCCGGAGTCGCCGTCGGCCATGACCTGTTGGGCCACCGCCTGGGTGTCGAGGCCCTCCTGGTAGCGGATCTCGTCAGGATGGGCGCGACGCACCGGGTCGCTCGCCCTGCTCCAGTGCGGGTTGCGGACGAACGTCCCACCCTCGCCTGCCACCCACGTCCCCCGGAGCATGTACGGGCCGGCCGAGAAGATGTCGTAGCCGCCGTCCTTGCCACGGTCCGCCGACTTCTTCACCGGCCCGAAGGCCGGCTGGCTGACGAGCTCGTTGAAGTCGCTGAGCGGCGAGCTCAGGAGGAACGTGATCGTGCTGCCCCTGCACGAGACGGCCTTGTCGAAGGCGGCCTGCGCCTGCTTGGCGGCGGGTCCGGTGGCGTAGGGGCCAGGGTAGGTGCTGCGGCCGTCCATCTGACGCGGGATGGCGAGGACGGCGAGTGCGTCGGTGGGGCCGCCGGCCACGACATCGGTGGCGAAGGTGCGCGAGACGCCGTACGCGACATCGGCACACGTCACCGGACTGCCGTCCTGCCATCGGACGCCGTCACGGATGGTGAAGGACCAGGACCGCATGTCCTTGCTCGGCCGTCCGGTGTCCGTCGCGAGGTCCCCGACGAGCCGGGCCTGGGCGTCGGGGTCGGTGCTGGGGGCGTATGCCGTCAGCGTCCGCGCGAACACCCGGCCCGCGAAGGCCATGTCGTCGCGCGAGGCGATGCGCTGGGGGTCCCACGTCACGACGGGACCGAGGGCGAGGGCGTGCAGGGTGCCGCCGTCGACGTCGACGCGGTCACCCACGACCGAGGTCGGGGTGGCCTTCTCGGGGTCGGCCGGAGCGGTGCCGCCGAAGTACACCACGCCGGCCACGGCGAGCGAGGCGACGAGGAGCGTGCCGAGGACCATCATCAGCAGCCGGGGACGTCGGCGCCCTCCATGGCGGACGTCGCGGCGGCTCGTCCGGCCCCCCTGGCTCCCGTCGGAACCTCCGTCGCCGTCGTGAGAACCGCCTCTTCTCGCGACCCGGGAGGTGCCCTGGACCCGGGTCGCGCGCCTGGTCGTGCTCGCCTTGGTCGCGCCGCCGGTCCTCCCCGAGCGGCTGGCGCGCGTCTCCCCGCCGTCGCTGCCGGGCCGAGCGGCGCGGGCCTCGCTGCCGGGCTTGTCGGCGCTGACGTCGCTGCCGGGCTTGTCGGCGCGGACCTCGCTGCGGGGCCGG
>CALCXF010000064.1 GCA_937907685.1 uncultured Nostocoides sp. | reverse complement strand
AGAGGTCGCGCAGGTGCTGGTACTCGCGGTCGGTGAGCGTCATCGCCGGCGCGACGGTGATCGAGTCGCCGGTGTGCACCCCCATCGGGTCGAGGTTCTCGATCGAGCAGACGACGACGACGTTGTCGGCGTGGTCGCGCATCACCTCCAGCTCGTACTCCTTCCAGCCGAGGATCGACTCCTCGAGGAGGACCTCGGTCACCGGGGAGTACTGGAGGCCGGCACCGGCGATGCGGCGCAGCTCACCCTCGTCGTGGGCGAACCCGGAACCGAGGCCCCCCATGGTGAAGGACGGGCGCACGACGACGGGATAGCCCAGGCTGCCAGCGGCGGCGAGCACCTCGTCCATGGTGTGGCAGATCTCCGAGCGGGCCGACTCGGCGCCGCAGCGCTCGACGACTCCCTTGAACTTCTGCCGGTCCTCGCCGAGCTGGATCGCCTCGACCTTGGCGCCGATGAGGGGACAGCCGTACGTCTCGAGGATGCCGCGCTCGTGCAGGTCCATCGCACAGTTCAGCGCGGTCTGGCCGCCCAGGGTCGCCAGGACCGCGTCGGGTCGCTCCTTGGCGATGATCTTCTCGACGATCTCGGGGGTGATCGGCTCGACGTACGTCGCGTCGGCGAACTCCGGGTCGGTCATGATCGTCGCGGGGTTGGAGTTGACGAGGACGACCCGGATCCCCTCCTCCCGCAGGACGCGGCACGCCTGGGTGCCGGAGTAGTCGAACTCGCAGGCCTGACCGATGACGATCGGGCCCGACCCGATGACGAGGACGCTGCGGATGTCGTCGCGCTTGGGCATCAACTCACCCCACGAAGTTCTACGCTCGTGCCGCCCACGCAGAGCGTGGGACCCGGCTCCGATACTTCGCGGGGACCCCGATTTTCGCCGGACATCACTGCGTGGCTCCTTCCATGAGGTCGACGAAGCGGTCGAACAGGTAGGCGGCGTCGTGCGGGCCCGCCGCGGCCTCGGGGTGGTACTGGACCGAGAAGGCGGGCACCTCGAGGCACTCCAGCCCTTCGACGACGTCGTCGTTGAGGCACACGTGGCTCACCCGCACCCGACCGAACGGCGTCTGCGACTCGACCTCCAGAGGCGCGTCGACGGCGAAACCGTGGTTGTGCGCCGTCACCTCGACCTTCCCGGTGCGGCGGTCCATCACCGGCTGGTTGATGCCCCGGTGCCCGTACTTGAGCTTGTAGGTCCCGAACCCGAGGGCCCGGCCGAGGATCTGGTTACCGAAGCAGATGCCGAAGTACGGCGTCCGGTCGCCGAGCACCGCCTGGAGCAGGTCTGCCTGGTGGTCGGCGGTGCTCGGGTCGCCCGGCCCGTTGGAGAAGAACACGCCGTCGGGGCGCACCGCCCGGACGTCCTCGATCGTCGCCGTGGCCGGCAGCACGTGCACCTCGATGCCGCGCTCGGCCATCATCTGCGGCGTCCTCGTCTTGATCCCCAGGTCGACCGCCGCGACGGTGAACCGCCTCTCCCCCTGCGCCGGCACGACGTATGCCGCTCGGGTCGCCACCTCCTCGGCGAGCGCCGCACCCGTCATCGACGGTGCCTCGACCACCGAGGACAGGAGCCGCTCGGGTGGCGCGGCGGCGGCATCCCCGGAGAAGATCCCGACCCGCATCGCACCCCTCTCCCGCAGGTGCCGGGTGAGGGCCCGGGTGTCGAGGTCGCAGATGCCGACGACCGCCTGTGCGTCCAGCTCGTCCTCGAGGGAGCGCCGGGATCGCCAGCTCGAGGGCCGCAGCGCCGGATCGCGCACGACGTAGCCGGCGACCCAGATCCGCCCCGACTCGTCGTCCTCGTCGTTCCACCCGGTGTTGCCGACGTGCGGCGCCGTCATGACGACGACCTGGCGGTGGTAGCTCGGGTCGGTGAGCGTCTCCTGGTAGCCGGTCATGCCCGTGGAGAAGACGGCCTCGCCCACCGTCTCGCCGCGGCGGCCGTAGGCGCGGCCGGGGAAGGTGCGGCCGTCCTCGAGGACGAGGACGGCGGGCTCGCGGGTGGTCAGCATGCGGTGGGCTTCCCTCCTCGCGCGGTCACGGTGCCGCGCAGGATCGTCGTGTGGACGGCTCCGCTGAGGGTGTGGCCGTGCCATGGGGTGTTGTGGGACAGGGACTGTGAGGTGGCGCGGTCCACGGTCACCCGTGCGGTCGGGTCGACGAGCACGAGGGATGCCGGGGCCCCCTCGGCGACCTCCCGGCCGTGGCGGTGGAGGCCGGCGATCCGAGCGGGGTTCACGGACATGACCCGCGAGAGGTCGGCCCACCCCAGCCGACCATCGGCGACGAGCAGGTCGTGGACGACGGAGAACGCGGTCTCCAGGCCGAGCATCCCGAAGGCCGCGTCGACGAACGCGTGCTCCTTGTCGTGCCGTGCGTGGGGTGCGTGGTCGGTCGCCACTGCGTCGATGGTGCCCTCGAGCAGGCCGTCGGCGAGCGCTCGGCGGTCCTCGTCGGGGCGCAGTGGTGGGTTCACCTTGAAGGTCGGGTCGTAGCCCGTGAGCAGCTCGGTGCCGAGCGCGAGGTGGTGCGGGGTGACCTCCGCGGTCATCCGGATACCACGAGCCTTCGCCCACCGGACGACGTCGAGGCCCTCGGCCGTGCTCACGTGCGCCACGTGGACGCGTGACCCGGTGTGCTCGGCGAGCATCGCGTCCCGGGCGATGATGCTCGCCTCCGCCACCGGCGGCCAGCCCGGCAGACCGAGCCGGCCCGAGAGCTCGCCCTCGTGGCAGCAGGCCGAGGGGCCCGCGAGCGCGGGGTCCTGGCTGTGCTGGGAGACGACTCCGTCGAAGGCCCGCACGTACTCGAGGGCCCGACGCATCACCCGTCCGTCGGCCACGCAGCGGCCGTCGTCCGAGAACACCGTCACGCCGGCCCGGGACCGGTGCATGAGGCCGAGCTCGGCCAGCTCGCCCCCGTCCAGGCCCTTGGTCACGGCTCCGACCGGCACGACGTCCACGAGACCGGCGGCCCGACCGAGGTCGAGGACCCTCTCGGCAGCCTCGGCCGTGTCGGTCACGGGATCGGTGTTGGCCATCGCCAGCACCGCCGTGTAGCCCCCCACGGCGGCCGCCCGGGAACCGGAGGCGATCGTCTCGGTGTCCTCCCGGCCGGGCTCCCGGAGGTGGGTGTGCAGGTCGACGAAGCCCGGCAGGAGCACGAGTCCGTCGGCATCGAGGCGCTCGACGTCCTCGGGCGCCTCGACCGATCCGAGCGATGCGACGACACCCTGCCGCAGGAGCACGTCACCCCGCTGGGCGGTGCCGTCGGCGGCATACCACGTCGGCCCGGTGAGCAGCAGGTCGCTCACGCCGCGGCCCCCTCACCGGCGAGCAGGTGGTAGAGAACGGCCATCCGGATGGCGACACCGGCGGACACCTGGTCGAGGACGAGGCTCTGCGCGGCGTCGGCGGCGTCCGCGCTGATCTCCAGGCCGCGGTTCATCGGCCCCGGGTGGCAGATGACGGCGTTGGGGTTGGCCTCCGTGAGCGCCCAGAGGCGGTCCCGCGTGAGCCCGAAGCCGATCGTGTACTCGCGGGCGGTCGGGAAGAAGCCGCCGCTCATCCGCTCACGCTGGACCCGGAGCATCATCACGGCATCCGGGCCAGAGGCGAGAACCGAGTCGATGTCGTCGGTGAGCTCGAGGCCGTCTGCACGGGCCCACTCGCCGATGCCGCTCGGCATGAGGGTCGGTGGTGCCACGAGCGTGACCTGCGCACCGAGGGTCCGCAGCGTGATGGCGTTGGAGCGGAAGACCCGGCTGTGCGTGAGGTCCCCCACGATGGCGACGCGGGCGCCGTCGAGGCTCCCGATCCGCTGCTCCATCGTGTACGCGTCGAGGAGCGCCTGCGTCGGGTGCTCGTGGGTGCCGTCTCCGGCGTTGACCACACTCGCGTCGACCCACTGGGAGACCTGGTGGGCGGCGCCACTCGCCATGTGGCGGATGACCAGCGCGTCGACCGCCATGGCGTCGATCGTGCGCACCGTGTCGCGCAGCGACTCCCCCTTGCTGGCGGAGGAGCCCTTGCCCGTGATGTTGATGGTGTCGGCCGACATCCACTTGCCGGCGATCTCGAAGCTGCTGCGGGTGCGGGTGGAGTCCTCGAAGAAGAGGTTGATGACGGTGCGTCCGCGCAGGGTGGGGAGCTTCTTGACGTCACGGCGCTGCACCTCGTGCATCTCTGCGGCCGTCGCCAGGAGCATCCTGACGTCGTCCCGAGTGAGGTCCGAGCTCGAGAGGAGGTGGCGGTTCACCGGTCCTCGCCCCCGGCGATCCGGACGACGTCGGAGCCGCCGTCGAAGCCGGAGAGGCGCACCTGCACCTTCTCGCTCTGTGCCGTGGGGAGGTTCTTGCCCACGTGGTCGGCGCGGATCGGCAGCTCTCGGTGCCCGCGGTCGACGAGCACGGCCAGCCGCACCGCGCGAGGCCGGCCGAGGTCCGAGAGGGCGTCGAGCGCGGCACGGATGGTGCGGCCGGAGTAGAGGACGTCGTCGACGAGCACCACGACCTTGTCGTCGATCCCGCCGGTGGGGATCTCGGTGTGCATGAGGGCACGGGTCGGCT
Source organism: uncultured Nostocoides sp. (assembly GCA_937907685.1). Classification (GTDB taxonomy): domain Bacteria; phylum Actinomycetota; class Actinomycetes; order Actinomycetales; family Dermatophilaceae; genus Fodinibacter. Next base: position 26,651 of record CALCXF010000064.1, on the reverse strand, counting down.
GGGAGCGCAGGTCGTCGCGGTGCATCGTGGCGTCCAGGGACCCGGAGGGCACGTCAGCACCCTCGACCTCGCGGATGAGTCCGGCGAGGCGGGAGGCGAGCTCGACGCCGCGGCTCGGGATGCCGAGCAGGACGAGGTCGTCCGCGCCCTTGTTGCGCTCGAGGATCTCGTGGGCGATCCGGCGCAGTGCCCGGGCCACGTCGCCCGCGGTGAGGACGGTACGACCAGCGGGGTCGAGCGGGTGCCCCGGGGGAACGCTGGTGTCGGCGCGCGCCATCGACGCGGACCTCCTTCCCTGCCTCACGGGACAGGTCGTTAAAGGATGCGGTCGCGGCCACTCTACGGCGCGCGACGCTGCGCCGGCGCCGGGGCTCGCCGGGTGGGACTCCGCGACCCTCGACGGCGGATCGAAGGCCCAGTCACACCAGGGTCGCGGGGACGTCCGAGGCACCCCGGGGGACGTATCAGGTGCGGCCCGCCCTGCTCCTCTGGGTCGTCGAGCCCTTCTCGGAATGAGAGATGTGCATAAGCAAACACTATCTATATCCCAACATGACGTGATGGAATAGCGCTCCGCCGTTCCGTTCCGTTCCGTCGAAGGAGGTCGTCGTGCAGCCTGCCACTCCAGCTGTCCCATCCGAGCCCGCAAGCGTCGACGCCCGGCGTGCGGAGTCGGCCCCGCGGCTCTTCCCTCCCAAGGACGTTGACGACGAGACCCGCCGACGGTGGCTCGCCAGCTCTCCCTGGCCGGAGGTCGTCTTCGCGTCGCTCTGACCCGTGCACCAAGGAGCCCCGGTGGCGAGGAGTTCCTCGCCACCGGGGCTCCGGTGATGTGCTACAGCGGGTGCGGGGTGCTCAGAGCACGCCGCGGTCGTACGTGCCGCCGTAGTACGTGCCCAGGCGGTCTCGGTATGCGGGGTCGGACTCGTACGTTCCGGCTTCGTCGAGCTCCGGCGAGTCCTTGATCTGGTTCTTGGTCCGGTCTACGTAGACCTTCTCCTCGTTCCAGTCGACCCGATCGATCGTTCCGGCAGGAAGCATGACCTTCTTGCCGAAGATCCACGGCCCGGTGTCGACGACGACATAGCTGCTGCCGACGTCGAGAGTGGACCGATCGACCTTGCCGATCGAGCCATCGACGGCCTCGACGGTGAAGCCCGTGAGGTCCTTACCCCGTGACGACACCTCAGCGCTCTCCCGATAGTTCCATGCATCCCAGGTACGGGTAGCCATGGCTTTCTCCTTTCGTTCGAGTGTTGCAGGGCGTCTCCAAAAATACCCTCGGTGCCGCCGGAGGGAGGCCCTCGGTTCACCGGATTTCAGGGTCTCGTGACCCAGCGCATGGTGACCCGCCTCCCGTGCCTCTCCAGCCCCATGCGTCGCTCCGCGTCCCGGAATGGGCGAAGGTGCTCGGGCGGGGCGGCAAGCACGACGTAGCCGTGGCGAGCGTAGAACGGCGCGTTCCACGGCACGTCCGCGAAGGTCATCAGGGTCACCTCGGCGCCACCTCGGCGGACCACCTCGACGTGTGCCGCGCGTAGGAGCCCACCGCCGATGCCCCGGCGACCGTGCGCCGGGTCGACGGCGATCTGTTCCAGGTGCCAGTGACCCTGGAGATCCAGCACGTGGGCGAAGCCGACCACCCCGCTCTCGTCCTCGGCGGCCACGAGGAGGAAGCCAGGCTCGGCGGCCCGCTCCTCCCCCGTGGAGGCGGGAGGCCAGTCGAGGGCGCCGAACCGTTCGGCGAAGAGCCGGTCGCCGGCATCCTCGATGGCCGCGAGGTGGGGCAGGTCCCGCGGCTCCGCGAGCCGGATGGTCGTCACGGGCACGAGTCTCCTCCACGGGCGGCGGGCCGTCTCCCGTCGCGAATGAGCTCAGGCGAGCGTGGGCTTCACCTCGGCGAGGCGGGCCAGCAGGCCGTTGACGAAGCGGGGGCTGTCGTCGGTGGACAGCTCGGTGGCCAGGGCCACCCACTCGCTGATCGCGACCGGCTCGGGCACGTCCCGCGAGAACAGCACCTCATAGGCACCCAGGCGCAGGATCGCCCGGTCCACGGCCGGCATCCGCTTGAGCGTCCACCCGTGCGAGTACGTCGTGATGAGCTCGTCGACCTGGCTCCAGTGCTCGACGACGCCCGAGACGAGGTCGGCGGTGAACTCGGACAGCGGCGCCTCGGTCACGGGCGCCGCCAGCCGCTCACGGAGCAGGTCGGTGGCGTCGACCCCTCGCTGCTCGGCCTCGAAGAGGAGGTCGAGAGCGCGCTTTCGCGCCTTGGTCCGGGCGGCCACGGCTCAGCTGACTCGACCGAGGTAGGAGCCGTCGCGGGTGTCGACCTTGATCTTCGTGCCGGCCTCGAGGAAGAGGGGCACCAGGACCTCGGCACCGGTCTCGACCGTCGCCGGCTTCGTGCCGCCCGTCGACCGGTCACCCTGCAGTCCGGGCTCGGTGTAGGTGATCTCGAGGACGACCGAGGCGGGCAGCTCGATGAACAGCACGCTCCCGTCGTGGCGGGCGACGATGGCGTCCTGGTTCTCGAGCATGAACCTCGCAGCGTCCCCCACGGTCTCCGGGCGCACCGAGATCTGGTCGTAGGTGTCGGGGTCCATGAAGATGAAGTCCGAGCCGTCGTTGTAGAGGTACTGCATCGTCCGCTTGTCGACGTTCGCCGTCTCGACCTTGACACCCGCGTTGAACGTCTTGTCGACCACCTTGCCGCTCATCACGTTCTTGAGCTTGGTCCGCACGAACGCCGGGCCCTTGCCGGGCTTGACGTGCTGGAACTCCACGACGGTCCACAGCTGGCCCTCGAGGTTGAGGACGAGGCCGTTCTTGAGGTCGTTCGTCGATGCCACGGAAGGTCTTCGCTTTCGTCACGTCGGGGATGCCGTGCGCCCGGTCGCGGGCGCGCGCCACCCCCGCGAAGGGGCTGGGATTCGCCGGCCAGTCTAGCGGCCGCGGCAGCCGACCCTTGCCGGCCTCATGGTCAGACCGCGACGGTGAGGTTGGCGACGTAGCCCCTGCCCGCGTCGCCGGTGACCGTGGCGAGCTGGTGGATGCCGCCGTCGTCACCGAAGACCATGTCGCGGGTGAGTGACGTGCGCGAGAGGTTCGTCGCGCTCGTCGGGTACGTCGAGGTGTCGGCGTAGGCCGCCTCGCAGGCCGCCTGAGGCAGGGCGATCTGGCTCGTCCGCACGATCTGCCCGTCGCTCGTGGCCTCGGAGGTGCTGCGGTAGACCTCGAAGTGGATGTGCGGCCAGCGCCCGTCGTAGCACCCAGGGAACACCGTGGTGAAGGAGGCGGTGCCCGCCGCGTCGGTCGGCTGCACGCCCCGCAGGTAGTTCTCGTTCTCGACACCCTGGGAGTACATCGAGTACCGGCCCTGCGCGTCCGCGTGCCACGCGTAGACGGCCACACCCTGCATCGCGGCATACCCGGAGGCGGCGTCGAGCACCGTGAGGTTGACGGTGAGCGGCACACCTGGGGCCGTGGTCGTCGACGTCCCGACCGACGAGCGGATGTCTCTGCGGACGATGCCGGTGTCGTCGAGGACGTCGACGCCATTGCTGCCGTCGGCCGGGTAGGGGCCGGCCGTCTCGTCGGGGACGACGGAGTCGACTGCTGCACCGGCGCCGGATGCCGTCGCACCGGTCGTCGCGCTGCTCGTGGCGGAGGGGAGCCCCGATGCCGTCGTGGCGGCGGGGGTGCCGTCGGTGCACCCGACCAGCGCGAGGAGGCCGGCACCGGAGAGCAACCCCAGCGCCGAGCGGCGCGCCACGAGCGTGCGCACGTCGAACTCGAGGCCTCGGTCATGGTCGGGGTGGACCGGCGGCTCGGGACTGGTGGACTGAGAGGAGGTCGCGGTGGTCATGGGGCCACTCTGCGGTGTGCGTCGGTGGCCCGGCCATGCAAGCGCTGTGCGACCCCTGTGACGTGGTGCCCCGGCTCTGGTCCACGCGCCGGTCTCTGGCCATGCCGCCGGGATGGCGGTGCTGTCGCACCGCCCCTGGCGCAGGTCACCGCCATCCGAGCGGCTGGACCAGACCCCGGGAAGGCCGAGGCGTCTGGGACGGCGACGGGAAGTAGGACCAGGGGCCGCTCGCGGGCCACGCGGGTCCAGGTCATCCGGCCCTTCGAGCCCCGTGGTCGAACCAGGTGTTGCGCGGCTGGGAACGGATGCCGTGCTCGGCGAGGAGGCGCCCCATCGTGGCGTCGCCGACAGCGTCCGCCCACGTCCACCGGGCAACCCGCACCACCCGGCGGAGCCGGTCCTCTCGGCGCTTCTCGCGCCACAGGACCTCGGCGGCCGCGGCGGGGTCGGCACCCTCAGGGATGCCGTACTTGCTCCGTCCGTCGAACTCCCCCACGACTCCTGGCCAGCCGAAGTCGGTCGTGCCCACCAGTCCCTCGGCATCCTCGACGTCGACCTGGAGGTCGGGCCGCGGGAGGTTGAGCCGGAACATCGCAGCCCGCGACAGGCTCTCGCCCGGGGACATGGACCGGGCGTCGGCGAGCTCCGTGACAAGCAGCGCCGCCGGCCGTCCCCGCACGCGTCGCGGCACCTCGGCGGCAGCCGCGGCCAGCTCGGCCGGCGTGCACAACGAGTGGCGCAGGGCGTGGTCGGCGGCGCACAGCCCGCTGGCGAGGCTCCCCGTCCGGGCCAGGTCGACGACCGTGCGCGCGACCCCGCTGACGAGGATTCCGCGCGTCGGAACCGGCTGCACCGGCGCGCCCACGTGCACCCGCAGCCCTCGGGACCCCCGGGTGCGCGGTCCCGTGGCGAGGACCGTGACGTGTGCCGGCCACGGTTCCACCCGGGGCAGGCCCCAGACCGCCGCAGCGGACTCGAGCACGAAGACGTACCGGCCGGGGTGCCGACAGACGAGGTCCGTGGCGTGGACGAGGGCCGCGTGGCGCTGCTCCGGCGTCAGACCTGACCAGACCGGGACCTCCACCCAGACGCCGTGCCGCACGTGGTGCCACCCCCCACGCGTCGGGTCGGTGCCGATCCGCCGGAGGTCCGTCGAGAGCCGGAGGACACCGGGGTCGAACGGCAGCGGCGGCGGGTCACCCAGCATCCGAGCACGATGGCAGACCTGGGCTCAGGGTGCCGCGTCATCCACAGGGGCCATGCGCGCGGGTGGCCCGCCTCCTGTCACGGAGCGCAGCTGCCCTGCAAGGGCTCGGCTCTGGTCGTTCCGCCCGGCCGGGGTCGCCCCTCCCGGCTCGGGTCCATCCGCTCCGGTGGCGGTGCGGTGGCACCGCCACCCCCGCAGGTCGTCGCCACCCGGGCGGAGGGACCAGAGCCGGGGGCGGCCGCTGGGTCAGGCCTCCGTGACGGCGTCGTAGGCCTCCCGCAGCCACGCCTCGTCCGGCCCTTCCAGCCGCACCGGCCGTGCGACGTCCTCGAGGACGACGAAGCGCAGCAACTCCCCCCGTGACTTCTTGTCCCGACGCATTGCGCGCAGGAGGTCCTCCCAGCGCCCGCCGGGGTATGCCGTCGGCAGGCCGACCGAGCCCAGCACCGCCCTGTGCCGGGACACCACATCGCCCGCGAGGTGCCCGGAGCGGAGGGCGAGCTCAGCGGCATACGTCATGCCGATCGCGACGGCCTCGCCGTGCCGGCGGCGGTAGCCCTCGACCTGCTCGACGGCGTGTCCGAAGGTGTGGCCGTAGTTGAGGATCTCCCGGAGGAAGGACTCGGTGAGGTCGCGGCCGACGACGTCCGCCTTGACGGCGATGGCTCGTTCGACGAGCTCACGGGTGTGCGGCCCGTCCCAGCGGGTGGCGCCCTGCGGGTCCGCCTCGACGAGCTCGAGGATGCGGGGGTCGGCGATGAAGCCGGCCTTGACGACCTCGGCCAGCCCGGCGACGAGGTCGGCGCGCGGCAGGGTCCGGAGCACGTCGAGGTCGCAGAGCACCCCGGCCGGCTCGTGGAAGGCCCCGACGAGGTTCTTGCCCTCGGCGGTGTTGATGCCGGTCTTCCCGCCCACCGCGGCGTCGACCATGCCGAGGAGGGTGGTCGGGATGTGGACGACGGCCACGCCGCGCAGCCAGGTCGCCGCGACGAACCCCGCGAGGTCCGTCACGGTGCCCCCGCCGACCGCCACGACGGCGTCGGACCGCGTGAACCCCCGCTGGCCGAGCTCGGTCCACAGCCGGGCCGCCACCTGGCCGGTCTTCGCCGACTCGGTGTCGGGCACCGACGCCTCGTGCACCATGAGGCCCGCCGTGCGGAGGCGCTCGACCACGGGTTGAGCCAGCCGCACCAGGGCTTCGGGCCGGACGACGAGGACCTGGCGGACGCTCGGCCCCAGCAGGTCCGCCGCCCGGTCGATGACGCCGTGGCCGACGACGACCTCGTAGGCATCCCCGACCGGGATGACCGCCGCCGCGTCGGTCACCGCTGCTCCAGAAGTCGCACGATCTCGCCCGCGACGTCCTCGGGAGTGCGCCCCGCGGTGTCGACGCGGTGGGTGGCGACGCGCTCGTAGACCGGACGGCGCTCGTTCATCAGGCGCACCCACGACGCGCGGGGGTTGACCACGAGCAGCGGGCGGCTCCGGTCGAACCCGACCCGCTTGGAGGCGTCGGCGATGCCGACGTCGAGGAAGACCACCGTGTGCCCATGGAGTAGGCGTTCGGTGTCCTGGTCCATCGGCGCCCCGCCACCGAGGGCGAGGACGCCGTCCTCCTCCGCGAGCGCCCGGGCCACCTCGGCACGCTCCAACGCCCGGAACGCCGGTTCGCCGTCCTCGACGAAGACGTCGGAGATCGCTCGACCCTGGGCGGCCTCGACGGCGGAGTCGGTGTCGTGCAGCGCCACGCCGAGGAGCCGTGCGAGAACCCCTCCGACGGTGCTCTTCCCCGAGCCGGGTGGACCCACGAGGACGACCCGCGGCATCAGCCCTCGTCCCAGGTGCGCATCGAGGGCGGGATCGCGGCGAGGTATGCCGCGTGGTTGCGCGCCGTCTCGGTCACCGAGTCGCCCCCGAACTTCTCCAGGCAGGCCTCCGCGAGGACCAGGGCCACCATCGCCTCGGCCACCACCCCGGCAGCCGGCACCGCGCAGACGTCCGAGCGCTGGTGGATCGCCCGAGCGGGCTCGTCGGACGCGACGTCCACGGTCTCCAGCGCCCGGGGAACCGTCGAGATCGGCTTCATCGCGGCTCGGACTCGGAGCAGGCCCCCGACGGACATGCCGCCCTCGGTGCCACCCGAACGGCCGGTCCGGCGGCGGATGACGCCGTCGGCGCCTCGCTCCATCTCGTCGTGGGCGACCGAGCCGCGCCGGGCAGCCGTCCTGAACCCGTCACCGACCTCCACCGCCTTGATCGCCTGGATGCCCATGAGCGCCCCCGCGAGGCGCGCGTCGAGCCTGCGGTCCCAGTGCACGTGCGAGCCCAGACCGGGCGGGAGCCCGGTGACGACGACCTCGACGACGCCTCCGAGGGTGTCGCCGTCCTTGTGGGCGGCGTCGACCTCGGCCACCATGGCGGCCGATCCCACGGGGTCGAACGCGCGCACCGGGTCGGCGTCGAGTGCCTGGACGTCGTCGGCGGTCGGGAGGACGGCGTCGTCGCGAACCGCCGCGCCGCCGATGGCAACCGTGTGCGAGACGAGCCGGATGCCGTACGCCTGGCGGAGCAGGCGGGACGCCACCTCCCCCAGGGCGACCCGCGCGGCCGTCTCCCGGGCCGACGCGCGTTCCAGCACCGGCCGGGCGTCGTCGAAGCCGTACTTCTGCATGCCGACGAGGTCGGCGTGCCCCGGCCTCGGCCGGGTGAGTGGGCGGTTGCGGGCGACCTCCCGCTCCGCGTTGACGTCGTCGGCCGCCGCGAGGTCGCCCGCCTCCACCGGGTCCGGGCTCATGACCGTCCGCCACTTCGGCCACTCACTGTTCCCGACGCGGATGGCCACCGGCGAGCCGAGTGTGCGCCCGTGCCGCACTCCCCCGAGGAACTCGACCTCGTCCTGCTCGAACGCCATCCGGGCGCCGCGGCCGTAGCCCAGGCGCCGTCGGGCCAGGGCCGACGCCACGTCGGCCGTCGTGACCTCCACGCCGGCGGGGATGCCGTCCACCGTCGCGACGAGGGCGGGCCCGTGCGACTCCCCGGCGGTCAGCCAGCGCAGCATGCGGCGAATCCTTCCACGCGTCCCTCAGCCGCCCAGAAGCCAGGTCAGGATCCGGGATGTCCCCGCGATGGCGACCCAGGCGCCGATGCACATCGCCGGCCCGTAGGCGATCGACGTCTTGAGACCGGCCCGTCCGAGCAGGAGGAGCGCCACAGCCGCGAGCCCGCCGACGAGGAAGCCACTCGCCATCCCGAGGACCACCTCGGCCACGCCGAGCCAACCGAGGAGGGCTCCGATGAGGGGGGCCAGCCGCACGTCGCCGCCACCGACGCCGCCGCCGGGCAGGGCGGCGAGGAGCAGGTACGTGGCGCCCATGGCCAGCGCCCCAGCGAGGGCGCCCACCCACCTCGTCCCGCCGTCCGCGAGGCTCGCGACCGCCAGGAGGCCGACGACGGCGACGCCCGTCGGGACCACGAGACCGACCGGGAGCCGGTGCACGTCCAGGTCGATCCACACCAGCCCGACGGTGAGCCACGCGAAGAGAAGGTAGGCCGGCAGTGCGGCCCAGCCGGCGACGCCCCCGACGGCCCAGGTGGCCACCGCGGCGAGGGCAGCGGTGCTGATGCCGGGCCACCAGTTCACCCCCGGGGGGTGGTCGGCACGGTCCTCCGGGATCCGGTACCCCCCCGTGGCGAGCTCTCTCCCGGTGATGTGACCGACGACCCCCATGGCGAGTGCGGCGACGCCCACCGCCCACCAGGAGGTCACCTGCGCTCCAGCTCGGCACGCCCCGCCGCGGCCATCGCCGCCACGGGGGCCTCGTGGCCGGTGAAGAGCCGGAACTGCTCCCCGGCCTGGTGCACGAGCATGTCGAGGCCCGACACGACCGTCATGCCGGCCCGTGCGCCCGCCCGGGCGAGCGGCGTGGGCCACCCGTCATACACGACGTCGAGCAGGACGCCGGGGTGCTGGCCCGGCACCGTCCGGGCGACCACCTCGCCGGCCGCCGCCGGCAGCGTCGACACGACGACCTCGTCGGCCGCGGTCACCCACGGCCCGAGGGCGGCGACCGAACCACTGCGGATGCCGGTGCGGGCGTCGAGCGCCCAGGAGAGGAGGTCGGCCGCCTTCGCCGCGTCCCGTGCGCGAACCGTGAGGGTCGACACGCCGAGCTCGGCGAGCGCCAGCACCGCGGAGCGGGCCGTGGCGCCGGATCCCAGGACCATGGCGCGGCGTGCACCGTCCGGCAGGTAGGGCCGGAGCGCGCGGACCAGCCCGAGGAGGTCGGTGTTCGTCCCGTTCCACCCGCCGTCCGCACGCCGGACGAGGGTGTTGACCGCCCTGGTCCGCCGTGCGACCTCGTCGACCGACGTCGCGAGGCCCACCGCGACCTCCTTGAGGGGCATGGTCAGGGAGAGTCCCCGCCAGTGGTCGTCCAGCCCGTCGAGGAAGCCGGGGAGACCCGGCGCATCGACCTCGTGCGCCTCGTAGGACCAGCCCTCCAGACCCGCCTCGGTGTATCCCGCGCGGTGCAGCACCGGCGAGAGGGAGTGGGCGATCGGGGAGCCGAGGACCGCGGCTCTCAGCACTTGCCCGGGTTCGCCGAGCACCAGGCCTGGAACTCCTGGACGTTGCGGTCGTGTTCGGCCTCCGTCTCCGCGAACTTCGTCTCCCCGGTGCTGGGGTCGACGGTGACGAAGAAGTGCCACGGACCGTCTGCCGGCCTGGCGGCCGCCTCGATCGACGCCGCGCCGGGGTTGCCGATCGGACCTGGAGGCAGGCCCTGCACCTTGTAGGTGTTGTACGGGCTGTCGGCGGCCCGCTGGGCGTCCGTCGTTCCCGCCTTGCCACGTTCCTTCGCGACGAAGTGCACGGTGGAGTCCATCTGGAGGAGGCCGTAGTTCGGCGGGCCGTCATCGAGGCGGTTGAGGATCACGCGAGCGACCTTGGCGCGGTCGGCATCCCCGTTCACCTCACCCTCCACGATGGACGCGATCGTCAGGGTGCGCTGCCAGTCGTCCTCCGGTATCCCGGCGTCCTCGAGGACACTGACGGTCTGGGCGACCATCTCCTTGAGCTGCGCGGCCGCGGTGGACTTCTTGGCGAACTCGTAGGTCGAGGGGAAGAGCCAGCCCTCCACGTTGCCGTCTGCCTGCGGCGGCAGGCCGATGGCGTCGGGGTCCTTGGCCGCCTTCTCGTACTCGGCGACCGGCACACCGGTGGACTTCGAGAGCGCCGCGAACGTCTCGGAGGCCCAGAGACCCTCGCGGATCGTCGTGCCCTGGATGACGCGGTTCGCCGGGTCGGCGAGCGCGTCGAAGGCGTCCTGCGCGCGCATGCCCTTGAGCAACGCGTATGCCCCGGGCTGGATGCCGGCGGCCCGCTGGGGATCACCCGCGGCGGCGTCCAGGTACGCGCTCCGCGTCTTCACCACCCCGGCGTCCCGCAGCGTGGTGGCGATGTCCTCGCCGGTCTGGCCCGGCTCGACGACGACCTGGACCTCGCCCTCACCCGGTCCCGGGAAGTCCTCGGCGCCGGACGACTGCCCGAACATGCCGGAGACCGTGGGCTGCAGGATCGACCAGGCGGCGTACGCCGCTCCACCGATGAGCACGGCGGCAAGGAGGAGGACGAGCCAACGGCGCCGGCTCCGCCTCGGCGGGCGACGATGGCGGTGGCGGTGCAGGTCCGCCCGTCGCAGGATCGGCTGCTGCTCTGGCTCCTCGCCGAAGATCGTCTCGGTGAAGTCGTGATGAGTCACGGCCTCGCGTCCTTCGTCCGGGGCTTGCGCCGTCCTGGTCTGACCCGCTCCCCGGGAGGGGTGCCGGAGCTCCGCTCGGCGTCGAGCGCCGTCTGGAGGATCAGCACCGCCGCGGCCTGGTCGACCACCGCCCGCTGCCGCCGGCCGGCGACTCCGCTCTCACGGAGCGCACGATGCGCATCGACACTGGTGAGTCGCTCGTCCACGAGCCGAACCCAGACCGGCGCGATGCGCGCCGCCACCACGGCAGCATACGTCCGTGCCCTGGCGGCCGCGGCACCTTCCTCCCCGCTCAGTGAGCGGGGCAGCCCGATGACGACCCCGGCGGCCCGGTGCTCGACGACGAGGTCGGCGAGCACGTCGATGTCCGGGTCACCCGGCGCCGGCTCCGAGCCGGGGTCGCGAGAGAGGGTGGCCAGCGGGGTGGCGAGCACCGCTCGTGCGTCGCTCACCGCGACGCCGACCCGAACGGTGCCGACGTCGACGCCCAGCCGCGCCCCCGGCGGGAGAGGGGAGGCTGCGTCCGAGGACATCAGCCCGCGAGCTCGCCCACGCGCCACTCGACGGCCGCCAGCGCGTCCCCGACCTTCGACACGTCCTGGCCGCCTCCCTGGGCGATGTCGTCCTTGCCCCCGCCGCCGCCACCGAGGGCCGTCGCCGCGAGCCGGACGAGCTCGCCGGCCCGGATGCCGCGTGCACGGGCCGCCTCGTTCGTGGCGACGACCACGACCGGCCGTCCCTTCGCCGCGCCGGTGATCGCGACGACGCTGGGGCGTTCGGCGCCCAGGCGACCCCGCAGGTCGAGGACCATGGTGCGGACGTCGTCCCCACCGGCGTCACCGGCGTCGTGCGCGAGGAAGGTCACCCCGTTGACGTCACGCGCACGCTCCGTCAGGGAGCCGGCCGCCGTGGTCACCTGGTCGCGCCGCGCTCTTTCGAGCTCGCGCTCCACCTCACGCAGACGGGTGACCATGGCCCCCACCCTGTCGGCGAGCTCACCGGGGCGAGCCCCCACCAGCGCGCTCAGCCGCGCGACGATGGCGCGCTCGCGGGCGAGGTAGCGCAACGCGTCGATGCCGACGAGGGCCTCGACCCGGCGAACGCCGGAGCCGACGGACGACTCGCTCGTCAGTGTCAGCGCGCCGACCTGGCTCGAGTGCTGCACGTGCGTGCCGCCGCAGAGCTCACGACTCCAGGGCCCGCCGATCTCGACCACGCGGACGTCCTCGTCGTAGGTCTCCCCGAAGAGGGCGAGCGCCCCGAGCTCTCGGGCCCGAGGTAGCGGCATGAACGTCGCCGACACGGGGAGGTCCTTGCGAACCGCGAGGTTCGCGACTTCCTCGATCTCACTGCGGGTGGCCTCCGAGAGCGCCTGCCCCCAGGCGAAGTCGAGCCGCAGGTAGCCAGGCTTGTTGTAGGAGCCGGACTGGAGAGCCGAGGGGCCGAGCACCTGGCGCAGGGCCGCATGGACGACGTGCGTGCCGGAGTGCGCCTGGCACGCCGACAGCCTCCACTCGGGGTCCACCTCGGCGAGCACGGGCAGACCGGTGCGCAACGGCCCGGTGACGACCTCCACCGTGTGCGCGATGAGCCCCTTCACGGGGCGCTGGACGTCGACGACCCTGAGGTTGACGCCGTCCGCCGAGATGACGCCCTCGTCGGCCACCTGGCCGCCGGACTCCGCGTAGAACGGCGTCCGGTTCAGCACGACCTGGCCCCGCTGTCCCGGTTCGATCTCGCGGACGGCCTCCCCGTCGACGACGAGGCCCACCACGGTGGCCTCGCTGCTGAGGTGGTCGTAGGCGAGGAAGTCCGTGGCGCCGCTCGCGCGCAGGTCACGCCACACCTCGGTGTTCGCATGGCCGGACTTCTTCGCCTTCGCATCCGCCTGCGCCCGCTGGCGCTGCTCCCGCATGAGGTGCGCGAAGCCCTCACGGTCGACCTGGAGGCCCTGCTCAGCCGCCATCTCCAGGGTGAGGTCGATGGGGAAGCCGTAGGTGTCGTGCAGCGAGAACGCCTCCGCCCCGGCAAGCGTCGTGCTGCCGCTCTGCTTCGCCCGGGCGACGGCGGTGTCGAGGATCGTGGTGCCGGCCGCCAGGGTGCGCCGGAAGGCCTCCTCCTCGGCGTAGGCGATCTGGCTGATCCGGTGGAACCCCGACTCGAGCTCGGGATAGGACTGCTGCATCCGCTCGAGCGAGATCGGGAGCAGCTCAGGGAGGCACGGGTCGTCGTACCCGAGCAGGCGCATGGACCGCACCGAGCGGCGCAGCATCCGGCGCAGCACGTAGCCGCGTCCCTCGTTGCCGGGGGTCACGCCGTCGCCGATGAGCATCAGCGACGAGCGCACGTGGTCGGCGACCACGCGCAGCCGGACGTCGTCGGGGTGGCTGGACCCCGCGGACTGGCCGGACTGCTCGCCGTAGCGCTTGCCGGTGAGCTCCGCCGCGCGCTCGAGGACGGGGTACACCTCGTCGATCTCGTAGAGGTTGTCGACGCCCTGGAGGAGGGTCGCCATGCGCTCCAGCCCCATCCCGGTGTCGATGTTGCGCTTCGGCAGCGGGCCGATGATGTCGAAGTCGTCCTTGGCGCGGACCGCGGAGAGCTCCTCCTGCATGAACACGAGGTTCCAGAACTCGAGGTACCGGTCCTCGTCGACGGCGGGCCCGCCCTCCTGGCCGTACTCCGGCCCGCGGTCGAGGTAGATCTCGCTGCAGGGGCCGCCGGGCCCGGGGACGCCCATGTGCCAGTAGTTGTCGAGCTTGCCCCGTCGGGTGATGCGCGCCGACGGGACGCCGATCACGTCCCGCCAGATGGCAAAGGCCTCGTCGTCGTCCTCGTAGACGGTGGGCCAGATGAGGTCGGCGTCCAGTCCGTACCCGCCGAGGTGCTGCGGGGTGGTGATGAGCTCCCAGGCGAGGGAGATGGCCCCCTCCTTGAAGTAGTCGCCGAAGGAGAAGTTGCCGTTCATCTGGAAGAACGTCCCGTGCCGCGAGGTCTTGCCGACCTCGTCGATGTCACCGGTCCGGACGCACTTCTGCACGCTCGTGGCGCGCGCCCACGACGGGCTCTCCTGCCCCAGGAAGTAGGGCTTGAAGGGCACCATGCCGGCGTTGACGAACAGCAGGTTCGGGTCGTCGTGGACCAGCGGCGCGGAGGGGACGACGGTGTGGCCGTTCTTCTCGAAGAACGTCAGCCAGCGACGCCGGATCTCAGCGGTTTCCATGTGGTTCCAGTCCTTGGGGGTGGTCCGGGCACGGGCACGCGACATCGTATGCCGGTGCGCCCGGAGGTCTGGCGGGCTCGGGGCGGGTGCGAGAGGCGGGGGCGGAGCCCCTACGGAGCTCGCTCGCCGGTGGGGTCGAGGAGCAGCGCGTGTGCCTCCTCCGCGGAGAGCGAGCGGCCCGGGTGGCCCGCGCCCAACGGGCTGGTCGGCGTGGTGAGGTTGCCACTCGCGGCGTGCCGCGGCGCCCGGGTGTGGGCGTCCCGGTCGACGGCCACCTCGACGGCCTCGCGCAGCTCGGCCTCACGGCGTGCCGCCGCCTCACGCACGGTCGACGTGAATCGCCGGGTGACCGGCAGGTGCCACACGGCGTACCCCACGCCGAGGGCCACGACGGTCAGGAGAACGGTGCGCCTCCTCATCCCGCGCCCTTGCGCAGGCCCGCCATGGCGGTGCGGACTCCGTAGCTGAACGCCGCCACCTTGATGAGTGGCGATCCGATCGTCGCGGCGACGACGGAGGTCAGCGCAGAGGCGTTCGTCGTCATCGTCGACACGGAGCTCGTGATGGCGTCCACGCGGGTCAGCTGGTCGTTGGTGAGCGCCACGGTGTCCGTGAGGCTCAGAAGAGTCGGCTGCACGTTGTCGCTCGTGGTGCGCAGGCTGGTGGCCGTCTCGTCGAGGATCCGGCCCGCCTTTCCCACGAGGCCCGCGAGCCGCACGACGAGGTAGGCGAACGCGAGCGCCGCCACGAGTCCGGCGATGCCTCCCAGCGTGACCGTCATGCGGGCGAGCCTACCGGCGGGCTGGAGACGGGCGCGTCCGGCTATCGGCGTGCGGCACGGGCGCCGCCGCCCCCACCGCCGAGGACGGTCGTGACACCGAGCACGTAGCCGAGGTCGTACCAGTTCCCCGAGTTCAGCGACTCGTAGATGCTGACCTCGTCGGTGAAGAGCGAGATCACGAACGTCACCGGGAGGATGAACCCCTGCCACAGGCCCAGCCAGAAGCCGGCCGGGTCGGGGCCGCTGTCCAGCACGGGGTTGGGGCCGGCCGCGCACGCCGAGAGGACAAGCATGGCCAGGGCCGCCACGGCGCCCAGGGCACCGGCTCTGTCCCAGCGTCGGTCCACGCTCGAAGCGGCGGTGTCGTATGCGTCGCGTGCCATCGGTCGACCTCCTGGGAGTCCAGCGTCCATCGTGACCCATGGCACCAGCTGGCGCATCAGCCGCGCCCGAGCCGGCCCTTGAGCCAGGTCCAGCGCTCCTGGAGGCGGCCCTCGAAGCCCCGGTCCGTGGGGCGGTAGTAGTCGGTGGATCCGTGGAGGTCGTCGGGAAGGTACTGCTGTGCCGCGACGGCGTCTGCCTCGTCATGGGCGTAGACGTAGCCCTTGCCGTGACCGAGGCGGGCGGCACCGGCATACCCGCTTCCCCTCAGGTGCACCGGCACCGGGCCGCCCTTTCCGGCGCGGACGTCTGCGATGGCGTCGTTGATGCCGGTGTACGCCGCGTTCGACTTCGGCGCCAGCGCGTTGTGGACGACCGCCTGCGCAAGGATGATCCGCGCCTCCGGCATGCCGATCTGCGCCACGGCGTGCATCGCCGCGACCGCGGTCTGGAGAGCGCTGGGATCCGCGAGCCCGATGTCCTCGGACGCGGCGATGACGACACGGCGGGCGATGAACCGGGGGTCCTCGCCCGCCTCGAGCATCCGGGCCAGGTAGTGCAGCGCGGCGTCGACGTCGGACCCGCGCATCGACTTGATGAGCGCAGAGGCGACGTCGTAGTGCTGGTCCCCGGTGCGGTCGTAGCGGACCGCTGCCCGGGCGACCGCCTGCTCGCAGTGCGCGAGGGTGATCGGGAGGACCTCGGGCCGGGCCGTGCCGGGCGCGAGGGCATCCTCGGCCACACCCGCCGCCGCCTCGAGGAAGGTCAGCGCGCGCCGGGCGTCTCCAGCGGCGAGCCGCACGAGGTGGTCGCGGCCATCGTCGTGCAGCCGGTATGCCGCGTCGAGACCGCGCTCGTCCGTGACCGCCGCCGTGAGCACGTCGGCCACCTCGTCATCGGTGAGGGGGACGAGGTTGACGAGCATCGAGCGCGAGAGCAGCGGGGCGATGACCGAGAACGACGGGTTCTCCGTGGTCGCCGCGACGAGCACGACCTGTCGGTTCTCCACCCCCGGGAGCAGCGCGTCCTGCTGGGCCTTCGTGAACCGGTGGATCTCGTCGAGGAAGAGGACGGTCTGTCGTCCGTACATGTCCCGCGCCCGGTTGGCCTGCTCCATGACGGTCCGGACGTCCTTGACCCCGGCCGTCACGGCGGACAGCTGGACGAACTCGCGGTCGGCCGCCGTGGCGACGAGGTGGGCCAAGGTGGTCTTCCCGGTGCCGGGCGGCCCCCAGAGGATCGCCGAGATGGGCCCGGCCGCTCCCCCGCTGCCCTCGATGAGCCGGCGCAGCGGGCTCCCGGGGCGCAGGACGTCCCCCTGCCCCCTCACCTCGTCGATCGAGCGAGGCCGCATCCGCGCGGCCAGCGGCGGGAGGGGCGCGTGCGCCCCGGGCTCACCGGCGGTGCCCGGGCGCGCCCGTGCCGCGGCGCCGAACAGGTCGGGATCGTCGCGGCTCACCCGGTGAGGCTACCGAGGGCCGGCACCAGAGGCCGCGGTCCGCAGTTGTCAGTAGTAGCCGGTGTCGCCGTCGACCATCTCGCGGATGAGGTCGAGGTGGCCGGCGTGCCGAGCGGTCTCCTCCAGCACATGCAGCAGGATCCACCGCAGGGTCGCCTCACCCACCGGATGGATCGCCGTGCTGCCGGTGTCGTCGAGGGAGAACGCCGCGATGGTGGCGTCGGACCGGGCGCACTCCTCGTCGTACTCCTCGAGCAGCCGGGCGATCGGCATGCCCTCCACCCGGAACTCCGCGTCCTCCACTCCCTGGGCGTCCGGCCCGAAGCCCCGCCCCGTGCCGGGCTCCCCCAGCAGGACCTCCCGGAACCACAGCTCCTCGACCCAGCGCAGATGAGAAAGGACTCCCGCCACGGTCATCAGCGGAGAGGTCGGGACCACCACCCGGTGGGCGTCCTCCTCGGACAGGCCCTCGCACTTCATCCGCACGATGCCCCGCTGGAGGTCGTACCAGCCGAGCAGCTGCTCACGCTCGACCGCAGTCCGTGAGGGCCTGGTCCTCGTCGCCGTCATGGACCCACCGTGACACCCCGCGCCCGTGCGTCGCAACGGTGACCGAACGGGCGCCAGGAGGTCGCGGAACGGCATCCGCGCTGCGAGAGCCCCCTCGCGGCCGCGTCGCGACTGCGTGGCACGCTGTCGCCCATGAGTTCGCCCGGCCCGCGCCCCGGGGCGCTCCTGCCGCGGTGGGGCGCCCTCGTGGCCCGGCGGGCCAGGGCGGTGGTCCTCTTCTGGATCGTCTTCATCGTGGCCGGGTTCGCCGTCGCGCTCGGCGCCGCAGGCACCCCGAGCCTCTTCGACCGCCTCGACAGCGGCGAGATCGTCGTCGACGGCGAGAACCAGCAGGGGCGCGACCTCCTCGGCGTGGGCGGCGGAAGCGGCTTCCGGACGTACACGTTGACGCTCTCCGGTGTCGACCTCGCCGACCCCGGTGTGGCCGCTGCGGCGGCCCGGGCCGTGCCCGACCTCGCGGCCGTCGAGCACGTCGAGTCGGCCGTCAACCCCTTCGTCGTGCCGGAGGGACCCACGAGCCCCTCCGCCCTGCGGTTCGTCCTCGACGGCGACCCGGACGCAGGAGGCTTCGCCACCGTCGTCACCTTCGACGAGACGGTCACCGACGAGCAGGAGGCGGCCGCCACGGAGCAGGTCGACCTCGTGTTCGACCGCCTCGTCGAGGAGACCGGCGCAACAGGGGCCGAGCGCGGCGGCCTCCAGGCCCTCGTGGACCGCATCATCGAACAGGTCCGGGTGGACGGCCAGCGTGGGGAGGGGATCGCGCTCCCGGTGAGCTTCCTCGTGATGGTCGGCGTCTTCGGGGGCTTCCTCGCAGCCGGCTTCCCAGTGCTCGGCGCGGTCGCGTCGATCGCCGGGGCGCTCATGTCCCTGCTCGGCTTCTCCTACCTCCTCGAGCTCGACGCCACGGTGGTCAACGTCGTGACGGTGCTCGGCCTGGGTCTGTGCATCGACTACGGCCTCCTCGTCGTCAGCCGTTTCCGGGAGGAGATGCGAGGCATCCTCGACGGCCGGCCGGTGGGCGACACCACCCGCGCGGAAGTCGTCGAGGCGACCGCGACGACGATGGACCGGGCCGGGCGCACGATCGTCTTCTCGGCCCTGACCGTCGCCATCTCGCTCGGGGGCCTGATGGTCCTCGAGATCCCCTTCATCCGCGCCGTCAGTGCCGCCGGCGTGTCGGTGGTGCTCGTCGCCCTGGCGGTGGCCCTCACCCTCATCCCGGCCCTCTGCGCGCTGGGCGCCCGCCGCCTGCTGCGACGCGGGACCGAGACCTCCGGGGACGTCGGCGTCTTCTCGCGTCTCGCCGAGGCGGTGCACCGGGTGCCGTGGCTCGTCATCACGCTCGTCTCGGCCGTCCTCCTCGTGATGGCGGTGCCGGCCCTGCGGATGGAGCTCACCTCCTCCGGGCCGGAGCTCCTGCCCGTCGGCACACCGGAGCGCACCTTCTACGAGGACTTCCGCGCCGGCTACCCCCTCCTCGCCGGCGCGGAGGTGCTCGTGGTCACCGAGGCGCCCGTCGCGCAGGTGGAGTCATGGGCGGCGGGTGCGGCCGGGCAGCGCCCCGGCGTCGAGTCGGTCGACCCGGTCCGCACCCTGGACAACGGCGTCACGACCGTGGGGTTCCAGACCGGCGACTCGGGCACCGGCAAGGCGTCACGGGACCTCGTCGACTCCCTGCGGTCGGACCGGCCGCCGTTCGAGGGCTACGTCGTGGGCCAGGCGTCCGGCATCATCGACTTCCGCGCCACGGTCGCCGACCGGGCGGTGTGGGCAATCGGGTTCGTCGTCCTCGCCACCCTCGTGCTGCTCTTCCTCATGACCGGGTCTGTCGTCATCCCCGTCAAGGCGCTCCTGATGAACGTCCTGTCCCTCGGGGCCGCGCTGGGGGTCACCGTCTGGATCTTCGAGGACGGACACCTCGAGGAACTGCTCGGTTTCACGTCGACCGGCGCCATCGAGAACACCATCCCTCTCCTGGTGCTCGCGTTCGGGTTCGGCCTCTCCATGGACTACGAGGTCTTCCTCCTCTCGCGCATCGTCGAGCTGCACGAGCAGGGACACGACACGCGGACGGCGGTGACGTTGGGGCTGCAGCGGTCCGGGCGGATCATCACCTCGGCCGCACTCCTCATCGCCATCGTCTTCGCAGGTTTCGCCGCCGGTGACCTGCTCGTCCTCAAGCAGACGGGCGTCGCACTCGTGCTCGCGATCCTCATCGACGCGACGCTCGTCCGGATGCTCCTCGTGCCGGCCACGATGTCGGTCCTCGGCTCGGTCAACTGGTGGGCTCCGCGGTCACTTCGCCGGCTCCACGAGCGGTGGGGGATCACGGAGTGAGCCCGGTCCGCAGGCTGGGATCGTCGGCCGAGCTCGCCGTCGCGACCGGGGACCATCCCGTCGCCGTCCTCGACGTCGGCGCCGGCGTCGTTCCCCCGTCGTACGCCGCCCTCGCACCGGAGCCCGGCGAGCTCCCGAGCGCGGTGGCCTTCCACCGGCGCTCGGACCACGGCGTCCCGGGATCGGCGGTTCTCGGCACGGCATCCGGCCTGGCCACTCTGCTCGACGACCCGGAGGTCCGGGCGTGGGTCACCGGAGGGGGCAACCGGCACCTCAGCGTCCCACGCGGCACGGTGGACATGCTCCGCGACCGCCTGGACCTCGGTCGACGCGGCGGTGAGTGGGACTGGATGTGGACGAGGGAGGAGCCGCCACCGGTTCCCGGGGAGGACGAGGTCCACGTCATCGGCCCGGAGCTGCGAGGTGAGGTCGAGCGGTTCCTCGATGCGCACAGCCCGCGGACCCACGGTCAGCCCTTCGCCCGGCCGGGCCAGCGCTGGGTCGGCGTCCGGGACCCGGCAGACGGCTCGCTGGTGGCGGTCGGTGGCAGCGAGCCGTCCCAGGGCGGCACGCCGACACTCGCCGGCATCGCCGTGGAGACATCGCGCCGGGGCCGGGGCTGGGGCGCGGCGGTGACCGCACACCTCACCCGTCTCGCGGTCCGGGAGTCGGGAGCGTGCGCCCTCGGCATGTTCGCCGACAACGACGCCGCCCGCCGGGTCTACCTCCGGCTCGGGTTCAGGACCGGGATGGAGTGGACGAGCCGCTGGTTCGACGCGTGATCCGGAGGTGTCGCGAGAGCCCCTGCGCGCCGACGCCGAACCTAGGGTTGTCCCGTTCCCCGAGCGAAAGGATCGCGATGCCCAGGATCGACAACGGCCCCGACTCCCTGCACGTGGAGGACACCGGCGGCGACGGCCGGCCCGTCGTCCTCATCCACGGCTGGCCGCTGAGCGGCGCGTCGTGGTCCGCCCAGACTCCGGCCCTCACCGGGGCGGGCTACCGGGTCGTCACCTACGACCGCCGCGGCTTCGGCCGCTCGGACAAGCCGGGGGCGGACTGCACCTACGACTACTCGACGTTGACCAGCGACCTCGACGCCGTCCTCCGCGGGCTCGACCTGCGTGACGTGACCCTCGTCGGCTTCTCGATGGGCGGCGGCGAGGTCGCCCGCTACCTCGGGACCGAGGACGAGGGCCGGGTGCGCAGCGCCGTCTTCGCGGCGGCCATCCCTCCGTGTCTCAAGCAGGACGACGCGCATCCCGACGGTGCCTTGGACGACGCCACCGTGCGCGAGATGCAAGCAGGCCTCGAGGCGGACCCGCCCGGCTTCCTCGACGCCTTCACCAAGAACTTCTTCAGCGCGAACGGCGAGCTCAAGGTCACCGAGGAGCAGCGGCAGGAGGCCCTGCGGCTGGCCCTCCAGGCGGACGTCCACGGCGCGCGGGAGTGCATCGCCTCCTGGGTCGAGGACTTCACGGAGGACCTGGCACGGGTTCGGGTCCCGACCCTCGTCATCCACGGGGACGCGGACGCCATCGTCCCGCTCGAGAAGTCCGGGCAGCGGACCCATGAGCAGGTGGCAGGCAGCGAGCTGCACGTCGTTCGCGACGGTCCGCACGGCATCAACGTCTCGCACCCCGATGAGTTCAACCAGGTCCTGCTGGACTTCCTCGGGCGCTGATGCCACCGTGACGTGTGCCCCGAGGCGGCACCGCTGGGTGCGGTGCCGTCCCGGCTGTCGATCAGTCGAAGTCGTCGGCCGTGTAGCCGTCGCTGGGCTCCACCAGGACGAGCCAGTTTCCCGAGTTGTCCCGGCACAGGGCCTCAGTGCCGTAGGGCCGCCGCGAGGGAGGCTGCATGAACTCCACGCCCTTTGCCGACAGCTCCTCGAAGGTCTTCTGGCAGTCGTCGACAGTGAGGCCGATCCCGTGCATCCCGCCCTCGTCCTGGCTGCGCCGGATCGCCTCGACCATCTCGGGGGCGAGCGGCGGACCGGGCACGGCCAGGTTGACCTGGAGCTCGGGCTGCGCGGGGTGGACGACCGTGCACCAGCGGTACCCGTCGCCGAGGGTGATGTCGTCCTTCTCCTCGAAGCCGAGGACGTCGGTGTAGAACCGCTTCGACTGGTCCTGGTCCTTGACGAAGACGCTGACGATGCTGATGTTCGTGATCATGGCTCAAGCGTAGGAGCGCCCCCGGGAGTGGTGCTTCTCCCCGATTGCGGACCCGCGGAGCCCTCCGGGCGCCGCGTCTCGGCGAGGCCCCACATGAAGACGAAGCACCCGGGAACGTGTGGCGCGCCCGCGGCGTAGCGGCGCTGGAAGTCGGTGGGCGACTCCCCCACGACCTCACGGAACCGGGCGCTGAACGACCCCAGGCTGGTGAACCCGACCGCGTGGCACACCTCGGTGACGGTGAGGTTCGTGGCCCGCAGCAGGTCCTGCGCCCGCTCGATCCTGCGCTGCGACACGTAGGCCGCCGGCGTGACGCCGTAGGTGGCGCGGAAGAGCCGGAGGAAGTGGTAGCGGCTCAGCCCCGCGACCGAGGCCATGGTGTCGAGGTCGACCGGCTCGGCGTAGTGCCGGTCGGCGTGGTCGCGGGCCCGTCGGAGGTGCACGAGCACGTCACCCGGCGCTCGGGGCTTCCGCGACCCGCCCACGCCGTCAGCTCACGTTCGGGTTGACCTCGGGCGCGCCCTGCGGGGCTGGGGCGGATGCCGGGGGGACGGCGTCGATGCCGGCCTCCCTGCGCTGCTCTGGCGTGATGGGCGCGGGCGCGTCGGTCAAGGGGTCGTAGCCGCCGCCGGACTTGGGGAAGGCGATGACGTCACGGATGGACTCGAAGCCGCCGAGCAGCATGACGATCCGGTCCCAGCCGAACGCGATGCCGCCGTGCGGGGGCGCGCCGAACTGGAACGCGTCGAGGAGGAACCCGAACTTCTCCTGTGCGTCCTCGGAGGAGAGCCCCATGACGGAGAAGACCCGCTCCTGCACGTCGCGCCGGTGGATACGGATGGACCCACCGCCGATCTCGTTGCCGTTGCACACCATGTCGTAGGCGTGGGCCAGCGCCTGACCGGGGTCGGTGTCGAAGGTGTCGAGGAACTCGGCCTTGGGCGAGGTGAACGCGTGGTGGACGGCGGTCCAGGCCCCCGTGCCGACCGCCACGTCACCCGCGGCAACGGCATCCGTGGCCGGCTCGAACAGGGGTGCGTCCACGACCCAGAGAAAGCTCCAGGCCGACTCGTCGACGAGGCCGCAGCGCCTGCCGATCTCCAGGCGCGCCGCGCCGAGCAGGGCTCGCGAGGCCTTGGTGGCCCCCGAGGCGAAGAAGACGCAGTCACCCGGCTGCGCCCCCACGTGCTCGGCCAGCCCGGTGAGCTCGGGCTCGGAGAGGTTCTTCGCCACCGGGCCGCCGAGGGTGCCGTCCTCCGAGACGAGGACGTATGCCAGCCCCTTCGCCCCGCGCTGCTTGGCCCACTCCTGCCACGCGTCCAGCTGCTTGCGTGGTTGGCTCGCTCCGCCGGGCATGACGACGGCTCCCACGTACTCCGACTGGAACACCCGGAACGGGGTCTGGGAGAAGTAGTCGGTGCACTCGACGAGCTCGACGCCGAAGCGCAGGTCCGGCTTGTCCGTGCCGTAGCGGCGCAGCGCCTGGTCGTAGGTCATCTGCCGGAAGGGCGTTGCGAGGTCCACCCCGATGAGGGCCCAGATCTCGCGGACCACGGCTTCACCGAGCTCGAGGACGTCGGCCTGCTCGACGAAGCTCATCTCGATGTCGAGCTGGGTGAACTCGGGCTGGCGGTCGGCGCGGAAGTCCTCGTCGCGGTAGCAGCGCGCGATCTGGTAGTAGCGCTCCATGCCGCCGACCATCAGCAGCTGCTTGAACAGCTGCGGGCTCTGCGGCAGGGCGTACCAGCTGCCGGGCGCGAGCCGGGCGGGCACGAGGAAGTCACGCGCGCCCTCCGGGGTCGAGCGGGTGAGCGTCGGGGTCTCGATCTCGACGAAGTCGCGCGCGCTGAGCACCCTGCGGGCCGCGGCGTTGACCTCGGAGCGCAGCCGCAGCGCGTGACCGGCGGACTGCCGGCCCGGTCGACGGAGGTCGAGGTACCGGTGCTTGAGGCGAGCCTCCTCGCCCACGGTGACCCGCTCGTCGACCTGGAAGGGCAGGGCGGCCGAGGGGCTGAGCACCTCGATGAAGGTCGCGACGACCTCGACCTCTCCCGTGGCGAGGTCCGGGTTGACGTTTCGCTCCTCGCGAGCCGCCACCTGGCCCACGACGGTGACGACGAACTCGTTGCGCAGATCGTGAGCCGCCCCGGTCAGCACCTCGTCCCGGGCGACCGCCTGCACCACACCGCTCGCGTCACGGACGTCGAGGAAGGCAACCCCCCCGTGGTCCCGCCGCTTCGCCACCCACCCGGCGAGGGTCACGGTCTGTCCGGTGTGTGCAGCACGCAGGGTGCCGGCCTCGTGGGTGCGGAGCACGGATGGTCCTTCGGTCGAGATCGGGGCGGATGCCGAGGCGCACCGGCCGCCTCCGGCCGCGGGTCCGCGGACCGGCTCAGTCTACGGAGGTCGTCAGGGTGCTCCGAACGTCACTGGGGGCGTGCATGGCCCGACCGCTCGACGTGGGACGTGCTCAACCGCGAGCCGGCAGCAGGCACAGCTCGTTGCCGGAGGGGTCGGCGAGGACGCGCCACGGCAGGGGACCCCAGTCCGGGTGGAGCTCACGCCCGCCCCACTCGACGATGCGCGCGACGACCTCGTCGGGCTCGTCGGACGCCTCGAGGCGTACATCGAGATGGAGGCGGTTCTTGTGCTCGCCCTTGGGCCTCGGCTCGAGGCAGAGCTCCAGCAGCGGTCCACGGCCTGACGGATGCCGCAGCGCCGCCGGCATGGCCGAGTCGACGGGACGCCACCCCGACAGCTCCGCCCAGAACACCGAGTCGCGCCCGGGGTCGGCGCTGTCGAGCGGGAGGGCGGCGATCGGCCCCGACGCCGCGTACTCGGGCCGGGCCTCCATGACGCAGAACGGGTTGCCCTCCGGATCGGCGAGGACGACCCACGGCACGTCGCGCTGGCCGATGTCGAGGTGGGTCGCGCCGAGCGCCAGGGCGCGCTCGACGACCTCCGCCTGGCGGTCGCCCCCGGCGATGTCCAGGTGGAGGCGCGGCTCGGGCGGCCTGGGCTCCGGGACCCGCTGGAAGCACAGGTCCAGGTAGGCGCCCTCGGCCACGTCCAGGCGCGTCTCGTACGCGTCCGCCTCGTCGGTCAGCGTGGTGGTGCCGAGCAGGCCCTCCCAGAACGTCCCGAGAGCACGGGGGTCCGCGGCGTCGACGGCGATGTTTTCGAGGAACATGCATCCGTTCGTACCACGCGTCGCGGGCCAGTCGCGTGGTTTCGTCACGGCATCGCGGTCAGCGCGCGGACGCTCGGAACGCACGCGCCGGCAGTCGCGACGTGTCAGACCGAAGTCGGCGGCAGTGGGGCGGGCGACCCCTCGAGCCGGTCCACCGCGTCGCGCAGCCGTTCATGGAACCGGTGCTCCGAGAAGTTCTCGCCGTGCGCCCGAATGGCGGCCGGGTCGATGGGGTGGTCCCCGTATGCCACCACGGCGGCGCGGATGGCCTCAGCGGTCGGCTCGGCGAAGAACCGGCCGTTGACGCCCTCCTCCACCGTGTCCAGGTAGCCGCCCGCCTTCAGCGCCAGCGTGGGCTTGCCGAACGCCGCCGCCTCGATCGGGGTCAGCCCGAAGTCCTCGTAGCTGGGCGCGACGAGCGCCGTGGCGTTGTCGTAGAGCCAGCGCATCTCCGGGTCGCCCATCCGGCTCAGGAGCACGACGTTGTCCGGGAGGCTGGTGCGCAGCGCCTCCTCGAGCGGTCCGGACCCGACGATGACGAGCCGGTCGGGGATGCCGCGGAACGCCTCCACTGCCCGGTCCACGTTCTTGTAGGGAAGGAGCCGTGACACGAGCAGGTGATAGCGCAGTGGCAGCCGGTCGGCGACCTGTGGGACGGGCCGACGCTCGCCCGACGGGTCCACCCCTACCGGCGGGGGGAGGACGCTCGCCCCGATGCCGTAGGTCTCGGCGACCCGGCGCTGGACGTCGCGGGAGTTCACGACGTAGGTGTCGGCGCTCTCCGCGGCACGCTGGTCCCACCGTGTCAACCAGCCCTGCATGGCGAACAACGCCAGGCCCTGTGCCGAGCGGCCCGGGGATCCCCCGAGGTACCGATCCCTCTGGTAGAGCCACCGCGCCGGGGCGTGGCAGTAGACGAGCTTTCGCCCCGACGTGCTCATGCCGTGGGCCCAACCGCTGCTGGAGGCGATGACGACGTCCGCGTCGATGTGCATCTGGGACACGGCCCACGGCATCACCGACAGTGCCGCACGGTGGTCGCGGCGGAACGCGCCGACCCGGTTGATCGGGGACGTGACGACGGTGGCGTCCCGAAACTCCGGGAACGTCGTGTCCGGGTTGTAGATCAGGGTGTGGACCGTCGCCTCCGGGAAGGCGCGCAGCATGGAGACCACGACGCGCTCCGCCCCACCGCGCTGGGTGAGGTAGTCGTGCGCGATGGCGACACGTGGACGGGGGGGCATGGACTCCTCCGGGTGACCGCGTTCCTCCGAACCGGAGCGGCGGCGATCACGGGTGATCTCGGACAGGAGCAAGTGGTAGGGGGCAGGCGGACGACGAATCCTACCGCGTCGGGCCACCGGCGCCTGGGTGCCTCGGAGCGCCCCTGGAGGGTCCTGCCACCTCCGACCAGACGGCGGCGACACCGTCTGCGGTGGATCCGGTCAGCCGGTCGATCTCGCCACGGGGTCCTGGACAAACCGGTCAGGACCAACCGGTCGGTGAGCCCGAGCCGGGCGACGGGCACCCCGATGCGGTCCGCCTTGACGGACGTCGTGTGGACCAGGTCGACGTCCAGCTGCCGCAGCCGTCGGTCCACGCGCCACGCCAGCGGCAGAGTGCGCACGGCATCCGGATGCCGGTCAGAGTCTGGAGCCCGCGGCATACCTGTCCCGTGTGCCGAGGTCGTCGGCCA